>NZ_DASXJD010000098.1:0-24734 GCF_036497585.1 Actinomycetospora sp.
CGAGATCAGCGTCGAGCGCAACGTCGTGAGCATTCGTGCGAACCGCGCTCCGCAGCGGGCCGAGGGCGACGAGGTCATCGTCGACGAGCGTCCGTACGGCGTGTTCTCCCGCCACCTCTTCCTCGGGGAGAACCTCGACCCGTCGGGGTTGTCGGCCGAGGTGGACAACGGCGTGCTGACCCTGCGGATCCCGGTCAACCCGGCGAGCAAGCCGCGCAAGATCGCCGTGGGCTCGACCGAGGAGGGCGGTACCGCCCAGGACAGCGGTACCGCCCAGGACAGCCTCCCCGAGGGCGACAAGCAGTCCGAGGACAGCCCCGTCGGGGCCGGCTCCCGCTGATCCGACGGCACACAGGAGGCCGACCATGACCGAACAGGAGAGCCCCGTCGCCGCGGCGCCGAGCGACACCGCGTCGACCGGCCGCCTCACGGGCCAGCCGGCGCGTCGCGCGATCGCGTCCTACGGCAGCTACGCCGAGGCGGAACGTACCGTCGATCTCCTCGCCGACCTGGACTTCCCGGTCGAGCACGTCGCGATCGTCGGTCGCGACCTGGCGACCGTCGAGCAGGTCACAGGCAAGATGAACTACGCGCGGGCGGCGTGGCAGGGCGCGGTCCCCGGCGCCGTCACCGGCGCACTGATCGGTTGGGTCTTCGGGCTGCTCAGCTGGCTCGACCCGCTCGTGGCGTCACTGCTGCTCGCCCTGTACGGCCTCGTCTTCGGCGCAGTCCTCGGCGCGGTCGTGGGCGTGGTCGGCCACGCGCTGCAGCGCGGCAGGCGCGACTTCGCCTCGGTCCTGATGACGGAGGCCACGCGGTTCGACGTCGTGGTCGACGAGGAGTTCGCCGATGAGGCGACCCGGCTGCTCGATGGGAGGAACTGACATGGCACGCGCTGCGGGTATCGACCTCGGCACCACGAACTCGGTGATCGCCGCCTGGGAGGGGGGTGCCTCCGAGGTGGTCCCGAACGCCGAGGGAGCACGAACCACACCGTCGGTCGTCGCGTTCACCGACACCGGGGAACGGCTGGTCGGGCAGCTCGCCCGCCGGCAGGCGATCCTCAACCCCAAGGGCACGGTCTACTCGGTCAAGCGGTTCATCGGACGACGGTTCGACGAGGTGACCGACGAGGCCGCCCAGGTCACCTACGACGTGGTGGCCGACGAGAACGGCAACGCACGGATCAAGATCCGGGACAAGGTCTACGCCCCGGAGGAGATCAGCGCGATGATCCTGCGGAAGCTCGCCGACGATGCGGGCCGCCAGCTGGGGGAGAAGGTCGACAAGGTCGTCATCACCGTCCCGGCCTACTTCAACGACGCCCAGCGCACGGCGACCCGGGACGCCGGCCGGATCGCCGGCCTCGACGTTCTCCGGATCATCAACGAGCCGACGGCCGCGGCACTGGCCTACGGGCTGGACAAGCGCGAGCACGAGACGGTCCTGGTGTTCGACCTGGGCGGCGGAACGTTCGACGTCAGCATCCTCGACGTCGGGGACGGTGTGGTCGAGGTGCGTGCCACCGCCGGTGACACCCACCTCGGCGGTGACGACTTCGACCGCCGGATCGTCGATCAGCTCGCCGACGAGTTCATGTCGGAGAACGGCATCGACCTACGGAGCGACCCGCAGGCCCTGCAGCGACTCTACGAGGCGGCCGAGAAGGCGAAGGTCGAGCTGAGCTCCGTCACCCAGACCCAGATCAATCTGCCGTTCGTCACCGCCGACGCGACCGGGCCCAAGCATCTCACCACGAGCCTGATGCGCTCGACGTTCGAGCGGCTCACCGCGGATCTCGTCGACCGCACGATGGGGCCGGTCAAGCAGGCGATGGCGGACGCCAAGGTGACGGCGGACGACATCGACGAGGTCATCCTCGTGGGCGGTTCCACCCGGATACCCGCCGTGCAGGCCCTGGTGCGCCGGCTCACCGGCGGCAAGGACGCGAACATGAGCGTGAACCCCGACGAGGTCGTCGCCGATGGTGCCGGCACCCAGGCGGGCGTGCTCACCGGTGACGTGTCCGACGTGCTGCTGCTCGACGTCACTCCGCTCTCGCTCGGTGTGGAGACCCAGGGCGGCGTCATGACGAAGATCATGGAACGCAACACCACGATCCCGGCGCGGGGCAGCGAGACCTTCTCCACGGCCACGGACAACCAGCCCGCGGTCGACGTGGTGGTGCTGCAGGGTGAGCGCGAGCGCGCTGCGGACAACCGCGTGCTCGGCCGCTTCCAGCTCGGCGACATCCGGCCGGCGCCGCGGGGCGAGCCGCAGGTCGAGGTCACCCTGGACGTGGACGCCAACGGCATCCTCAATGTGACCGCCCGTGACCGCGACACCGGCGCGGAGCAGGGGATCACGATCTCCGAGAGCTCCAACCTGGATCAGGCCGAGGTGGATCGGATGGTCGACGAGGCGGAGCGGAACCGGACCTCCGACCAGGAGCTGCGGCGGGACGTCGACGCCCGCAACACCCTCGACGCCGTCGCTCATCAGGTACAGCGCCTGCTCGACGAACTGGGCGACGACGCACCGGCGCACGAGCGGGCGCGGGCGGAGATGCTGGTGACCGACGCCCGCACCGCGGTACAGGAGGAGGCGCCGCGGACTCGGGCCGAGGAGCTGACCAACGAGCTGCAGGGTGTGCTCAGCGGGCTCCAGGCCGCGTCGGCCGGCCGGGGCGCCGGTCCGGCGACCGGGGCGCCCGCCGGCGCCGCGGAGGGCTCGGCCGACGGTGGCGGCAGCGACGACGACGTGATCGACGCCCAATTCGATCGCGCCTGAGCCGGATTCGATGACCCCCCGGACGCCCGGGCGCGACCCGGAATCGACGCAGACACCACCGGACGACACGGCGGACGAGGTCCGCCGGGAACCGGACGCGAGCTCCGAGCCGGACGCCCGGGAACCGGACGCGAGCTCCGAGCCGGACGCCCGGACACCGCCGTCGGCGAGCGAGCTCGAGGACCGCTGGCGGCGGGCCGTCGCGGACCTCGACAACCTCCGCAAGCGGCACGCTCGCGAGCTGGCGGCGGCGCGTGCGGTCGAGCGCGAGCGGGTGGCCGCGGCGTTCCTCCCGGTGCTGGACAACCTCGACCTGGCCCTGCACCACGCCCAGGCCGACCCGGGCGCCATCGTGGACGGGGTCCGGGCCGTCCGGGAACAGGCGGCAGCGATCCTGGAGGGGCTCGGCTACCCCCGCCAGGACGATGCAGGCGTGCCGTTCGATCCGGCACGACACGAGGTGGTCGGTGTCGTCGCGCCCCGCGACGACCAGCCACCCGGCTCCGTCGCGGACGTGGTCCGGCCCGGCTACGGCATCCCCGAGCGGCAGCTGCGACCGGCTGCGGTGACCGTCACCGGGACGGCGGAGGGGTGACGGGAGGTGGCTCGCGACTTCTACGAGGTCCTCGGCGTGTCCCGCGACGCCGGGAGCGAGGAGATCCAGCAGGCCTTCCGCAGGCTGGCCCGCGCCAACCATCCCGACGTCAACCGCGACCCGGCGGCCGAGGAGCGGTTCAAGGAGATCAACGAGGCGTACCAGGTTCTGTCCGACCCCGAGGAGCGCCGCAAGTACGACCGCTTCGGGGAGAACTTCCGCAAGGTTCCCGACGACTGGGAGCAGCCCGTCGGCGCCGGGGTGGGCGGGTTCCGGGGGGGTGGCCGGCCGCGCACCGGCCCGGCCTCCGGCTTCACGTCTGCGGGCTTCGACGATCTCGGCGGCAGCATCGACATCGAGGATCTCCTCGGTGGCATGTTCGGACGTGGGCGTGCGCGGGCCGGGCCGATCGCGGGGGCCGACCAGGAGGTGGAGCTGCCGCTGACCGTGGAGGAGGCGTTTCGCGGCGGCCCCCGCCAGGTGACGCTGACCGGCACGGCCGGGCCGCGCACCTACACGGTGACGATCCCGCCGGGCGTGACCGACGGGCAGCGCATCCGGCTGGCGGGCGAGGGCGGGCGCGGGGTCGGCGCCGGCGAGCCGGGCGACCTCTACATGGTCGCGCGGCTCCTCCCGCATCCCCGGTACCGGGTGTCCGGCCGCGACATCACTGTCGATCTGCCGCTCGCCCCGTGGGAGGCCGCCCTCGGCGGAAGTGTGCCGGTCCCGACGCCCGCGGGCGGCACGAAGGTCGAAGTCCCGCCGGGCTCGTCGACCGGGCGCCGGCTGCGCCTGCGGGGGCAGGGCATGCCCAACCCCCGCGGAGCGCCGGGGGACCTGTTCGCCGAGATCGCGATCATGGTCCCGCCCCGGCCGACCGAGGCCGAGCGGGAGCTGTTCGCCCGCCTGGCCGAGGTCTCCGACTTCGATCCCCGCCGCGGCGGATGACGATGCGAGCCGTGACGAGAGGCGGTATGCGATGACGGTCCACTTCCTCCCGGTGCGCCGCCCGCCGGCGGCTGGCGCCCGGCGGCTGTTGAGCCGGGACGAGTTCTGCCGGCGCAGCGGGGTGCATCCCGAGCTGTTGCGGCGCTTCGTCGCCCTCGGCCTGGTCCAGGCGGTGCGCGAGCCCGGCGGCGAGCTGTGGTTCCCACTGGGCCAGCTCGCCGACGTCGCCCGCATCGAGCGCCTCCGGCGGGGGCTCGGGCTCAACTACGCCGCGATCGGGCTGGTCTGTGAACTGCTCGACCGCATCCAGGAGCTGGAACGCCAACTGCGGGAACGGAGCAGCTGATGGATCTGAACCGACTCACCCAGCGGTCGCAGGAGGCGTTGTCCGCGGCCCAGGACCTCGCGACCCGGGCGGGCCACACCGAGGTCGACGGCGAGCATCTGTTGCTCGCCCTGCTGGAGCAGGACGACGGGCTGGCTCCCCGGCTGCTCACCGGGGCCGGTGTCGAGGTGGCCCGCCTGCGCGGGGATCTCGAGGCTGCACTGGCGCGCAAGCCGAGAACCACCCGGCCCGCCGCGTCCCCGGGCCAGGTCTCGGTCACGCAGGCCCTGGCGCGCGTCCTGGAGGCCGCCGAGCGCGAGGCGGCTCGGCTCAAGGACGAGTACGTCTCCGTCGAGCACCTGCTGGTGGCGCTCGTGGAGGGGGGCGAGCGCACCGGCGCCGGGCGCCTCCTGGTCCAGCACGGAGCCACTCGCGATCGGGTCCTCGCCGAGCTCACGACGGTGCGCGGCAACCAACGGGTCACGTCCGCGAGCCCGGAGGGTACCTACGAGGCCCTCGCCAAGTACGGCCAGGACCTCGTCGCGGACGCTAACGCGGGCCGGATGGACCCGGTGGTCGGCCGCGACGCCGAGGTCCGCCGCGTGATCCAGATCCTGTCCCGCAAGTCCAAGAACAACCCGGTGCTGATCGGCGACCCGGGCGTGGGGAAGACCGCGATCGTCGAAGGCCTCGCGCAGCGCATCGCGCACGGCGACGTTCCCGAGGGCCTCGCGGACCGGACGATCTTCGCCCTGGACATGGGCCTGCTCATCGCCGGTGCGAAGTACCGCGGCGAGTTCGAGGAGCGGCTGCAGGCCGTGCTCGCGGAGGTCAAGGCCGCCGAGGGCCGGATCCTGCTGTTCGTCGACGAGATGCACACCGTCGTCGGAGCCGGCGCGGTCGAGGGCGCGATGGACGCGAGCAACATGCTCAAGCCGATGCTCGCCCGCGGCGAACTGCACATGATCGGCGCCACCACGCTCGACGAGTACCGCAAGCACGTCGAGCCGGACGCGGCACTGGAGCGTCGCTTCCAGCCGGTCTACGTCGACCAGCCCAGCATCGAGGACACCGTGTCGATCCTGCGTGGGCTGCGCGAGCGGCTGCAGGTCTTCCACGGGGTCCGGATCCAGGACGGCGCGCTCGTGGCCGCCGCGACGCTCTCGGACCGCTACCTGACCGAGCGGTTCCTCCCGGACAAGGCGATCGACCTGGTCGACGAGGCGTGCGCGCGGCTCCGCACCGAGATCGACTCGATGCCCGCGGAGCTGGACGGGATCACCCGCCGGGTCACGCGGCTGGAGATCGAGGAGGCGGCGCTGGCCCAGGAGTCCGACGCGGCGAGCCGCAGCCGGCTGGAGGAGCTGCGCCGCGAGCTGGCCGACCTGCGCGCGGAAGCCGACGCCATGCGCGCGCAGTGGGAGGCCGAGCGGCAGGCCATCAAGCGCGTCCAGGAACTCCGGGCCGAGCTGGAGCAGGTGCGCCACGAGGCCGAGGCGGCCGAGCGCGCCTACGACCTCAACCGCGCGGCCGAGCTGCGCTACGGCCGGCTCGTCGAGCTGGAGCGCCGGCTCGCCGCCGCGGAGGAGCACCTCGCGACGAAGCAGGGCGGCCGGCGCCTGCTGCGCGAGGAGGTCACCGCCGAGGAGATCGCCGACATCGTGGCGTCCTGGACGGGCATCCCCGTCAGCCAGCTCACCGAGGGCGAGCGAGAGAAGCTGCTGCGGCTGGAGAAGGTCCTGCACAGCCGGGTCGTCGGCCAGGACGAGGCGGTCCGCGCGGTGTCCGACGCGATCCTGCGGGCCCGCTCCGGGATCAAGGACCCACGCCGTCCGACCGGCTCGTTCATCTTCCTCGGACCCACCGGGGTCGGGAAGACCGAGCTGGCCAGGACGCTGGCCTCGGCCCTGTTCGACTCCGAGGAGAACATGGTCCGCATCGACATGAGCGAGTATCAGGAGCGGCACACCGTGTCGCGCCTGGTCGGGGCCCCGCCCGGGTACGTCGGCCACGACGAGGGCGGCCAGCTCACCGAGGCGGTCCGGCGGCGGCCCTACGCCGTCGTGCTGTTCGACGAGATCGAGAAGGCACACCCCGACGTGTTCAACACGCTGCTGCAGGTGCTCGACGACGGTCGCCTCACCGACGCCCAGGGCCGCACGGTCAACTTCCGCAACACCGTCGTGATCATGACGTCCAACATCGGGTCCCAGCACCTCATCGAGGGCGTGACCCCGACCGGGACGCTCACGGATTACGCGCGCGAGCTGGTGCTGAGCCAACTGCGGACGCACTTCCGGCCCGAGTTCCTCAACCGGGTCGACGACATCGTGCTGTTCACCCCGCTGGTCCCCGAGCAGATCACCGAGATCGTGGACCTGATGCTCACCGACCTGCGGGCCCGGCTGGCCGAGCGCCGCATCGGGCTGCGGGTGACCGACGCGGCGCGGGCATTCGTGGCCCGGGAGGGTTACGACCCGGTGTACGGGGCGCGACCGCTGCGCCGGTTCATCGCCCGGGAGGTGGAGACCCGCGTGGCCAAGGCGTTGGTCGCGGGGGAGGTCGTCGACGGGTCGACGATCGACGTCGACGTCCGCGACGGCCGGCTCGTCGTCAGCCACGACGCCCCGACCCACGCGGACGAGGTGGTGGTGCCGGTATGACGGCCGGAACGGTCCGCAGCGCGGTGGTGACCTGCCCGAACTGCGGAAGGCGCAATCGGGTCCCCGCCGTGGGCGACGGGCGACCCACGTGCGGGAACTGTCACGCGAACCTCCCGTGGATCGCCGAGGCGGGCGATGCCGACTTCGGCGATGTCGCCGAGCGGGCGCCGCTGCCGGTGCTGGTCGACCTGTGGGCGACCTGGTGCGGGCCCTGCCGCATGGTGAGCCCCGCCCTGCAACGGCTGGCCACGGAACGGGCCGGCCGGATCAAGCTCGTGACGGTCGACGTCGACGCCAATCCGGGGGTGGCGCGCCGCTTCGAGACCATGGCGGTTCCCACCCTGCTCGTCCTGCGCAACGGCGACGTCGTCGCGCGGCAGGCCGGCGCGGCGCCGATCCCGACGCTGCGTGCGTGGTTGGACGAGGCCCTCGCCGAGGATGCCGGAACGGCCCCCGGCGAGGAGACGACATCGTGACGAGCGCGATGAAAGCCCTGCGCGACAGGGCCTGGGTGGTCCCGTTGCGGCTGACGTCCGGCTGCTACGTCCTCGACTCCGGGATCGCCAAGTGGGACGCCGACGATGCCACCGCCGAGCAGCTGCACGGCTTCGCCCGCGGGGCCTACCCGTTCCTGGAGAACGTCGACCCGGCCACCTTCACGAAGGCCCTCGCCGCCGGCGAGGTGGGGCTCGGGGCAGCGCTGCTGATCCCACTCGTCCCGAACGCCGTCGCCGGGATGGGCCTGCTCGGTTTCGGAGCGGGACTGCTCGGGCTCTATGCGCTCACCCCCGGCATGCGTCGTCCGGGCAGCGTCTTCCCGACGCCCGAGGGCGTCGCGCTGGCCAAGGACGCCTGGCTCGTCGCGATCGGAGCGGCCCTGGCGCTGGGCGCCCGCACCCCTGGCGCCGACCGCCGGCGGTATCCCTGGTGCGCAAGGGCCCGCCGCGGGGGTTCCTAGCGCTCCATGACGTGCCACGCCCGGGTGGCGATGTGCAGGTTGAGCCGGGTGTCGACGTCGCGGAGATCGTGCCCACTCAGCTCGCGGATCCGCCGCAGGCGGTAGCGCAGGGTGCTGCGGTGGATCGTGAGGGCCTGTGCGGTGGCGTCGTAGTTCCCGCCGCACTCGTAGTACTGCCAGAGCGTGGCGACGAGATCCGACCGGTTGTCCGCGTCGTAGTCGATCAGCGGTCCGAGCCATTCCCGGACGAACTCGTCGATCTCGCCGGTCGCGTCCCGATCGCCGAGGAGCCGGTAGATGCCCAGCTCGTCGAACATCGTCACCCCGCGCGGCGTGCCCGACCTCTCGCGGAGGCGCAGGGCGCGTTTCGCCTCCTCGTAGGACCGTGGCAGCTCCGAGGGCGCCCCGCAGGTACGACCCACCCCGATCGCGCCTTCCGGGGATCGCATGGCCTTCGCCACCCGCTGGTACAGCGTGTCCCACGGGGGGCCGGTCTCGGCCGGGTCAGCACGGGCCCCGATGAGCACCACGCTCCCGCTGCGCCGGGCGACGAGCACGCCGTCGGCCGCCGTGCCGCTCACGGCCGGCCCGACCGCGCGGGCCAGCGCCTGCTCGGGAGCGCCGCGCCATCGGACCACCGCCACCCAGTGCGGGCGGGAGAGGTCGTGGCCGAGGGCGGTGGCGCGCAGCAGCGCGCTGTCGTCGTCCGTGCCGGCCAGCAGGTCGTCGACGAGGTCGCGCCGCAACCGCAGCTCGGTCTCGGCCAGGCCGCGCAGGTGGGCCAGCTCCATCGCGAGCACGACCGCGCCGTGTTCGAGGGCGAAGAGCTCGAGCTCACCGGCCCGCTGTTCCGGGTCCACCAGGGCGACGACGCCGAGGACCTCGTCGCGGGGCTGCGCGAGCGCGACCAGCCGCTCCCGGTGCCGCAGCGGGCGCCCGTTCCGACGGATGTCGGCCAGCAGCTCGCTCCGCTGGCGGGCCGGAGGCCTCGCCGGACGGGTCGGCCGCCCCGGCCCGCCCCACGCGCGGAGGTTCCCGAACGGGTCCTCGACCGCCACGGACAGTCCCGTCAGCTCGTGGAGCGCCTCGGCGATCCCCTCCTCTCCCCGACCGCGGGAGGCCACCTCCGTCACCACCTCGTGGATGCGGCTGCGCTGCTCGAGCTCCGCCACCGCCGTGGTGAGCCGTCGGTTGACCGCGGTCAGCTCGAGGCCCCGCTCGTGGAGTTCTTGCGCGTGATCCCGCTCGGCACGGTGCAGCGTGGCGCTCTGCAGGGCCGCGCCGGCCTGCTGGGCGAGCGTCGTCAGGAGGTACCGCCGGTCGGCGGAGGGCGGTTCGTCGGACGACACCACGAGGTAGCCACCGTGGCCGCCCAACGCGCGGAGCGGGTAGGCCCACGACCACGGTTCCCCGGGCACGGTGACCGGGCCGTCGCTCCCGGCGAACTCGGTCAGCTGCGCCCGCAGCGCAGGGCTGGGGTCGCGGGAGCGGGCCAGGTCGTCGCGGTCCAGGTAGGTCCCCTGGATACGGAGGTCGCCGAGGGCGGCCACCGAACCGGCGACGAGCTCGAGGATCTCGTCCTCGTCGGTGCGGTCGAACATCACCATGGACAACGCGAAGACGCTCGACATGCTCGACAGCTGCGCCCGCAGGGCGCGGATCTGCGCCTGCTGCTCCACTACGACCACCCGCCGCCCCCTGTCATACTCCCGCGCCGTCGCCGATGGGACCACCGCGAGGAGCCGGCGAGGACCGCAGGACCTGGGGCGGATGCTTCTCGGGTCCTCCGCCACGGGTCAACCGGACGGGGGTTCTGCGGCCACCCGCGTGGCGAGAGCCGGAACGACGGCAGCGGGCCGTCCGCGCGAGGGTGCGCGGCCCGGGCGTCATCGCCAGAGCGCCTCCGACTCCCGTGTCACGGCGTCGACGATGCGTTCGGTCGCCGCGCCCGGGTCGAGCGGTACCGGGGCTGCGGCCACGACCTCGGCCAGGGCCGCCAGCGCGTCGTCCGCGAGCGGCCGCCACTTCTCGAGCCATCCGGAGACGACTTCGGCGTTGGCCGGGGTGGCTTCGACCAGGTGGCGCATCAGCGCGGCGGTCCACTCGCGGTGCCAGCGGGCGTCCTCGTCGAGGGAGAAGTGGATGCTGGCGAGGAGCGGGTCACCGTTCGCGGTGGCGAGCGTGCCGGCGACCACTTCGTTGATCAGCCGGTCCATGCGCGGCTTGAGGACTGCGTTGGTCACCGTGAACGCCTCACCCCAGTCGTAGGCGACCAGGGCACGTTCGACGAGCTCGCGGAGCGGCTGGAACGCCGCGGCGTCCTCCCAGCTCGCCTGCTGGCGACGCGCACCCTCCTCGCCCAGCGGGGCGCCGCCGAGCTGGACGGTGCGGTAGGCGATCCGCTGGACACGCCGGACCTCGTCCGCCGCCTGGAACGCTGCGCAGTTGGTGATCCGGGAGGCGGGTGCCATTTGGGCGATGTAGGCCGCCAGCATCTGCAAGCCGTGTACGGGAAAGCGCAGTGGGAAGTACCACCGGTCCAGGAACCGCACCCAGTCCACGTCGAGCCGCCGGTCGTAATGCGTGTCGTCGATCTCGCGCAACAGGCCGTCGACCACGTCCTCGCGGCTGTCCTGCAGCTCGGTGTAGGCCCGGTAGGTGGTGCGGCGCGGGTCCGCGAACGGCTCCCAGTTCCCTACCCGCAGGGAGGAGCCCTCGCGGTGCTGGTAGTACCAGGCGACGACCGGGTTGGCTGCCGCCAGCTCGAAATGATGAGGATGATTGTAGTGGAGGTCGCTGCTCACCACTTCGTACTCGTGCGGGATGCGCCGGCCCACCGCAAGCCGCGTGTACGTCTTCCGCCCTGGTGGCCGGGCCGGCGGGGTGGTCATCGCTCTCCTGTCAGCGAGGGCGTCGAACCCGCCGCCGGCTCGCCCGCGAACCGCCAGACGGCCAGGTCCTCGGTCAGCTCCAGGACGCCGGTGAACGACGACATCACGACTTCGAGGTCGCCGGGGAATCGGATTGCGGCGCCCGTTGCGGCCACGAGCCCGGTCTGCGACAACCGGCACACCCGAGAGGCCAGCACGCGCAGGTAGGCGCCCTCGTCGTGGACGAGCACTCCCTCGTTCTCGGCCTCGATCACGGAGACGACCGTGCGCGCGAACGGGGTTGCGTGCAGGACGGGGCCTACGCCCTGATTGATACCGGCGGAGGCATTCATCAGGTGCCCTCCGGGAGGCCCACGAGTATCCGGTCATCGTCGAGTCGCACGGGGTAGCGGCGAAGACACACCCCTTCGGGATTGATCCCCTGGCCTGTCCGCGCGTCGAACACCCACTCGTGCGCAGCACAGGTGAGGACGTGCTCCGAGAGGACACCCTGCGAGAGCGGGTTGGCCAGATGGGGGCACCGGTCCTCGTAGGCGACCAGCTCGCCGTCGACGTTGCAGAGCAGGACGTCGACGGCGCCGAGGCTCACGGCCCGCATCTCGCCCTCCCAGATGTCGTCCGGCATACCCGCGTACAGCCAGGCCGTCGCGGCGTCGTCACCCTCGCTCGACCCTGAAGATGTCGCCATATCCGAGCCCCGCCTGCGCGATGGTCGATGTCGGATCGAGGTCGTCGCCGGCTTCGTTGCGCACCGTGAGAGCCCCGCCACGCTCTGGCGCCGGGCCCCAGGCCACGAGCTGTGCGGCCAGTTGCGCCACGGTGCGCTCGTCCGGGGTGACGATCACCCGTGCGAGGAAGTCGTCGCTCGCGTAGCCGAAGAGGTAGATGCGCACCGCTGCCTCTCACGCCGTCGGGACGGGGTCGAGGCGCCACGGGTCGAGGCCGCGACGCAGGTCCTTGCCGGTCTCGACGGGGGCCTCGAGACCCATCCAGGCGTGGAGATCCGTGAGCTTTCCGGGCGCTTCGCCCGCGACGATGCGATCCACGACGCTCTTGTGATCGGCGAACCGTCCGGGCTCGTTCTGGAAGATCCAGCGGCAGGGCTGGGAGCAGAACAGGTAGCGACGGCCGCCCGACTCGAGGGTGCACGCGGTGTTCCGTCCCGGCCCGATGAACAGCGTCGGGAGCTGGCAGAGGTTGCAGAGTCCGGGGAGTCCGTAGGACAGCGTGCCGCTCTCGCCGCCGTCTGCCCAGCGGCGCTCGAGCTGGTCCCAGAACGGCCCGTAGGTCTCGTCCCAGTGTGGATACTTGGCGTTCAGCCACTGGCGCTCGGCGCGGCCGGGAACGGCGACGTCGAACCACAGCGTCGTCCGGTAGGTGTAGAGCCCGAGCTGAAAACTGTGATGCGCGTGGTCGAGCTCCTCGATGAACAGATCCCAGAACCACGGCCGTTCGAGGTCGAACTCGGCGAGGTTCTTCATGAACTGCTCCGTCACCCACTCGTTCATGAATTCCTTGAACGAGCGCGTCCGCGCCTCCACCGGCGTGAGGTACTCCATGGCGGTCCCGGTCAGAGCCAGGAACAGCCGCCAGCATCGCCACCACATCTTGTCGACGAGATATTTTGCCCGCTCTCGGGAGCCATTCTCGAGCAGTGTCCGCAGAACAGGGTGACCGATCTGGGCGTGGCGGGCCTCGTCGGTCTGGATACTGGCCAACGTCTTCTCGAACAAGTGGTGCTGGGCGCGGTCGGCCATCGCTGCCATCGCCATGAACTGGAGGTTGGTGAATCCCGTCTCGAACACGAAGTTGAGCTGGATCGCGAGGTCGATCGCATCCGCCGCCAGAAACATGTCGTCGAACAGGTGGCGCGCTGCGATGATGACCCACTCGTTCGTGTGGAACGCCTTGTGGGTCCAGTCGAAGTTGCCGTCGTGGGCCAGCATGTCGTGGCCGATCAGCAGCGGGATCTGCGTGTGACGGATCTCGTCGAGGGCGCCCAGGCTGGCCATCGTCCGCCAGGCGCTGTCACGCCCGAACCGGGCCATGCGCAGTTCGGCCACGGCGCCCGCGTACTCCGCGAGGGCGACCGCGCCGTTGTGGAACTTGACGAGCTGCACCCAGCCCGGGTCGAGGTCGTCGAAGAGGCGGGGCTTGCTGAGCGCTGCGCGCACGCCGAGCACGGCGGCGTCCTTGTCGCGCTGGTTGGCGACGTACTCGCGGTAGGTCGTGCGGTAGGCCTCGTTCCAGCCGGACCACGCGTCGTGTTCCAGCCACGGGTGGCCGCTGAGCGCCTCGGGGAAGAGCTCGCGCTCGTCGACGTAGCGTGGCGTCCAGTCGACCTTGCGGGCTAGGTCGAGCCAGTCGTCACGTCGAAGCACCATGCCGCTGCCTCCTCGACCGGGGGGATCGCGGTGTCGCCGCCGCCGAGCGGTGATCCCGCCAGGAACTCGTCCGGTGTCTGGTAGTAGGGGTTCTCCATGAGCACGCTGCCCAGCAGGACGCGGGCATGGGTCCGGAGCAGGTTGACGATCATGCCGCCGCCGAACCGGCCGATGTCGTAGAGGCACAGGATGACCTGCGGGTAGAGCGGCAGGTACCGGTTCATCTCGGACTCGAGCACCAGCAGCTCGTGCATGTCCGGCACGACGTCCCGCCGCGACCACGTCTCCACCGCGCGCACCACGTCGAACCGGCCGTCGTACATCACATCCGACATCTCGGCCTTCCACGAGCCGATCACCTCGTCGGCGCTGAAGCGCCCCGAACGGAGGTACATGTCGGACGCGCCGATGACCTCGAGCTGCCCGGTGGCGGTGCGCTCCGAGGCGTGGACGTGCGTTCCGAGCGACGAGACGATCTCAGCAGGGTCGGTCCCGTCCACCACGCAGATGCACTTCTCGCCCGCAGCGAGCCCGATTTCGAGGAACGGGATGACGACTTCATCCCGCTGGGACGCTCCGGTGTAGAGACCACAGATGTGATCACCGACAGCTGCCTCGATACCACCGAACCCCAGGGAGATGCCGTCGAACACGGCTCCACCCCCGATCCGGAGAGGATCGAGAGCGTAGTTCTGCGGGTTCCTCGCGGTCAACCGCGCCGGCGTCGTCGCAGATGCGACGACCGAGCGGCGGCCCCGGAACGAACGGCCGATGCCAATGAGGTGGGGCGTGGTCGAATTCTCGCGGTCCCACCGTCTCGACCAGCCCGCGGACCAGGCCCGGGTACCGGCGGCGGCCGGAGCAAGCCGAAGTCGAGAACCAGCGGTTGGTGCAGCGGTGCAGGCGCGGAGTCGGACCTGGCTCGAGAAGGCAACGAATTCGCCCGCATCGCTCGATAGCAGGAATCGCGGCGACTGAGCACGCCATGCTCACCGGCCCTGAACCGGCATGAACAGGCTTGAGCCGGCCTGAACAGGCTTGAACCGGCCTGACCACGGGCCTGCTCGGCACGCGCGAGGCCATGCGAGCGGGCGCGGGTGGTTCGGGTCGAGCTGCTCGACCCGAGGGGCGGGACCCGGCTGCTCCGATGTGACCCGTCGGGCCGATGCCGCACCTCCGATGTCCCCGCACGGTGGCGGACCAGCGGCGACGACGTCGGGGCGACGGAGGTACGTGGTGACCGGGACACAGGAGACGAGTGCGACCGCACCGACGACCTTCTCGCCGCGCCGGACCCGGACCGGCTCGTCCGCGTCGTCCCGGACGACACTCGGCGCGATGTGCCTGGCCGGCGTGTGCGTCGTGGCCGGCTGCGCTCTCGACCCGGCCACCGTCTCGGCGATGAACCTGACCGTGTCCACGGCGACCGACGCGCCGGTGACCGTCTACTTCGACGTCCACGAGCGGGGCGGGTCCGGGCAAGCCGGGCGATCCGTTCCGTCGACTCGGGTAGAGCTGTCTCCGCAGCGTCCGACCGTCGTCCTGTCCGTCCCCTACGACCCCGGCTATTGGCTACGGGCGCGCGTGGCCGGTCCACCCGACCGTCCCGCCAGCATCACCGTGGGATGCGAGCTGCGCGCCCTGGACGGCCGCGTCCTCGCCGTCGATGCCACCAACCCCTTCGATCCCCCCACCGAGGACGCCAGCTGCGCAGGCGCCGAGTAGAGCTCGGGCCGCCGGGCAGTACGCCGAACCACAGCCCGGAGCCTGACGACCGAAACGGCGGCGGCAGCTCCGGAGAGCCGCGGACAACGGTCAGCCGGCATCCGGGCGGCGCGGGTGAGGCACGTCGAGGGGGATGGGATGGGTCCGGACCGGCGCACCCGGGGGGAAGGGTGGCCGACCCGGACCCATCCCGGGACGACCGTCGGTCGCCGGGGGGCGACGACCGGACGGCCGGGCTGGGATGTCACGGGCGCGGTGGTCGCTCGGGGTCGGCCGGCAGCCGAGGCCTTCGGCGAGCGAGGTGGACACCGCGGCGCCCGCGGCCTCGACCAGGACCTGCGGGGTGCGCGACGAGCGCACGATCCGCAGCACGCCCTCGTTCGCGCCCACGGCGGCGGCGAGGTCGCCGAGCGCCGCCACGGCGACCGGTGCCGCGACGGAGGTGGCCCGCAGGTCGAGGATCACGATCCTGTCGGACCGGCGACGAGCGAGGCGGCGCAGCTTCACCGCAGCAACGATGCCCACCACGTCACGGGTCTGCACCACGACGCCCCAGACCGTATCGATGATCCACACCGACGGCCCGTGGTCGGAGAGGGGCGATTCCGGGTCGCTGGTCATGGCTCGCTCTCGCGCCGTCGAGAGCTCCGGGACGGGGCTCCGACCTGGGTGCTCGGTGACGAACACGAGATCTACGGGCGCGCCGCGCCCCGGTCCATCCGCGTACGGCAACTCCCGACCGCTCGCCGACGAGTAGGGGTCAGCGTCCCCGCAACGTCGTTCCCGGCGCACGGCCGTACACCCGGCGGTACGCCTGGGAGAACCGGCTGACGTGGCCGAAGCCCCAACGGTGCGCGACCTCGGCCACGGTGGTCCCGCCCGGCTGCGCGCTGCGCAGTTCCGCGTGCGCGTGCTGGAGCCGCACGGCCCGCAGGTAGGCCATGGGGGTGGTGTCGAGATGGCGCCGGAAGCCGTCGTGCAGGGTGCGGGGCGACGCGCCGGCAAGTCGGGCGAGAGTCGTCGGGGTGAACGGCTGGGTGGGGTCGCTGCGGATCGCGTCCACCGCGCGCCATACCGGGATCCGACTCCAGCACCGGGCCGGACGTTCCAGCGCGCCCTGCCAGCGGTGCCCGGTCACGTGCACGAACCCCGCGATCACGGCGTCGTGCAGCGGCGCCGCGACCATCGGGTGGGTGAGCACGCTCGACGCCGTGCGGGCTTCCTCGCACAGGAGCCGGACCAGCCGGTCCCACCGTCGTCCCGCGGCGCTGCGCAGGTCCACCCGCGGTTCGAGAACCGGGTCCGGCGGCACCGGGTGACCCAGTTGCTCCTCGAGGGCGTCGTTGACCGCGCCGCGCTCGATGCGCACGGCGTAGGAGCCGTACTCGTCGCTGGTCGTCATCGCCACCGGGCCGACCGGGTGATACACGGCTCCGAACCCCGGGGTGACCTCGACCGCATGCAGCCGGTGCCGGGCAGCCATCGAACCGGAGGCGGAGTAGTTGACGTAGTAGCAGTCCTCCAGATCGGCCATACCGATCTCCAGTCCGGCACTCACGTGGGCCACGCCCACCGCCAATGCGCCGAGCACGACTCCGTCGAAGCGGAAGTCGTAGCTCGCGGTGCGGTCCCGGAGGTCCATCGACGTCGTGAAGAAGTCCTTCCCCACCGCCGCCTTCGCGCCGTCGAGGTCGTGCTCCCGGAACGAGAAGAACTCCGCAGGGCCCACCGGGTCACTCTACGAACCCGGGCGGCACGTCACGAGGGCCGCCGGGACGACGTTCCGGGGGTCAGCCCGGTCCATCGTCCAGTGCCCACGGTCGTACCACCGCGACGCCGGTCGCAGCGGCGCCGGCGAGCGCGACGACCCCGACGGCGTGCGCCGGCCCGGACTCGGCGACCGTCAGCAGCCCCGTCCCCGCCACGAGGAGGCCGACGGCCACCCACGAGGACCGCCGACCGGCCGGCGGAGAGGCGGCACCTGCCCGACCGGGAGGCGCCTGGGCGTCGCACGTGGCGGGCGCCGGCGGGCCGGGATCGAAGCGGCCCCGCAGCACCAGGGCGAACAGCAGCCCCAGCGACGGCGCCAGCAGGACGGCTCCGCCGACCACCGCGATGAGCAGGCCGACGAGGGTCGGGGCGGGTGCGGCGGCGCGGTCGGCGGTCAGCCCGGGCAGCAGGACCGGACGTTGGGCGAGGCCCCAACCGGCGACGACGGCCGCCACCGCCAGCGCTGCCGTGACCCGCGCCGCCTCGTGGCGACGTGCTCCCACCAGGGCGAGCGACGTGAGGCCCGCGGCCGCGGACAGCACCAGCGCCACCGACCCGGGCCACCGCAGCAGGCCCTCGCCGACCAGCGGGGCGTCGACCCGCAGCACCGCCAGGGCCCCGAGGGCGACCGCGCCGGCGAGGACCCCGCTACCCAGCGCACGCGCGCGGAAGCGGCGCTCGAGGTCGGGCTCCCCGATACGGGCCGCGTCGGCCGCGAGGTAGACCGCGGCCAGGAACGCCGAGAGCACGACGGCGAGGACCCCGACGGCCACCGAGGACGGATTGAGCCAGCTGGTCCACAGGCTGCCGGCGGCGTTGCCCACCGGCACCCGCATCGAGACGATGCCGCCGACGACGGCGCCGAGCGCGAACGGCGTCAGTGCCGACGCGGCGGCGAAGACCGTGTCGACCCTCCGCCGCTCGCTCGACGTCCGGGTGCCGGAGTGCAGGGCGTAGGCGGCGCCGCGCGCGATGACCCCGAGGGCGGCGAGGAACAGCGGCACCGTCAGCGTGCTGGCGACCGCACCCACCACCACCGGATAGGCCGTCCAGGCCACGGTGAGCACGAAGACCAGCCAGACGTGGTTGGCCTCCCAGACCGGCGCGAGGGCGCGGTGGGCGTGGTCGCGCAGCCGCTCGGCGTCCGGACCACGGCCCGCGGTGAGCTGCCACATCCCGGCGCCGAAGTCGGCGCCGCCGAGCGTGGTGTAGGCGGCGAGGCCGATGAGGACGACCACCAGGGGGAGTTCGGCGAGGGTCACGACGCATCCCCGCCGCGCACACTCGAGGGGAGCGGCGGCCGCGTCGGTCCGCCGCGGTCCGGGTCGACCTCGGGGTCGGTGTCCAGCGGGACCGCCGCGAGCCGCCGCAACACCCACACCACAGCGACGGCGACCCCGGCGTAGACGGTGCCGAGCACCGCGTAGCCCACCGGGATCCCCGGAGCCGCGGTGACGGCCTCCGGGGTGCGCATGACCCCGTACACCGTCCACGGCTGGCGTCCGACCTCGGTGACGACCCAGCCGCACAGCAGGGCCACCACCGAGGCGGGGCCCGCCACGACCACGGCCCTCGTCCACCACCGGGCGGTGGGCAGCCGTCGGCGCCGCGCGAGGACGACCACCGTGAACACCCCGAGGACGGCCAGCAGCGTCCCCAGACACACCATCACCTGGAACGCCAGCCGGACGACGTTCACGGGGGGCACCTGGTCGGGCGGGACGGCGTCGAGCCCGACCACCACGGCGCCCGGGTCGTGGAGGGCCAGCAGCGAGAGCATCCGCGGGAGCTCGATGCCGTCGACGACCTTGCCGTCGCGGTACCAGCCGAGGACGTGGACCGGCGCCCCGGCCATGGTGTGCCCGAGGCCCTCGAGGGAGGCGAGCTTCACCGGCTGGTACCGCGCCACCGCCCGGCCGGCCCAGTCACCGACGAGCACCTGGACGGGCGCCGCGACGGAGGCCACGGTCAGCGACACCGCCAGCGCCAGCCGGTCGTACGCCGTGTCGCGCCCGCGCAGCCGGGTCATGGCGTAGACGCCCGCCACCACGAACCCGGTGACGAGGAAGGCCGCGACGTACATGTGCACGAACTCGTGCCACAGATAAGGGTTGGCGAACAGGGCCTCGGCGGGGCGGACGTCGACCACCCGCCCGTCCTGCAGCGTGAAGCCGCCGGGGTGGTTCATCCAGGCGTTGACCGAGATGACCATGAACGACCCGGTCAGTCCCGCCACCGCGATCGGGATGCCGCTCGCCAGGTGGGCCCGGGGCGGGAGCCGGTCCCATCCGTAGAGGTAGATGCCGATGAACACGGCCTCGGTGAAGAACGAGAACCCCTCGATGGCGAAACCGAGCCCGAACACACCCCCGAAGGTCGCGGTGAACGCCGGCCAGAGCAGCGCCATCTCGACGCTGAGGACGGTGCCGGTGATGACCCCGATCGCGAACAGGGCCGCCATCACCCGGCTCCAGCGGCGCGCGAGCGTGCGGTGCAGCCGGAGCCCCGTGCGGTGGTGGAGTCCCTCGAGGAGCAGCACGAGCACCGGGAAGGCGATGCCGAAGCACACCAGCGGGATGTGCGCGGCGAACGAGAGGGCCTGCAGCTGACGTGCCTGCTCCAGGAACGGTTGACTCACCGGAGGAGGAATCACGGGTGTCGAGGGTGGTCGCTGCGTCCCGGTCGGACCTGGCTCCGTCGGGTCGAAACCGCGGCGACGATCTGCGCCCGCGGGGCCCAGACCGTGGCTGTCGGAGGCGGCGGCCCGGGGACCTTTCACCGCTGGTTGGTGGACGGACGGCACCGAGGTAGCCCGGCGGGATGACCACGGCAGCTGCCGCCACCGTGATCACGTACAGCAGACGTACAGGTACAGCATGCCGACGGTCACGGTGCCGATCGTGGCCGAGTTGTCGAGCATGGCCAGGACGCCTGAACCTCGACCGGCCAGGCGAGGCGGCCTTCGGGGACCCATCCTCGGGCCCTCTCCAGCAGCAACGGCAGGACATGCGGGACGGAGCGAGAGCGGGCCGAGCGCGGGCGGCGGCTGACCGGCACGAGAGGGTGACCAGCGCGCGTTCACCTCGACCCGCTGTGACCGCGACGACGGGGCCCGCGGGGACGGATCGTGGGCGTCCCCGAGGAACGGCTCCTCGGGGGACCGGAGCGGGACGGGCGGCCCGTCCCGGGGGCGACGTCGGACGTGCGGGAGGAACCGTGGGAATCCTCGGGTGGATCGTGCTGGGACTCGTGGTGGGGGCGCTGGCCAAGCTGGTCATGCCGGGGAAGGATCCCGGTGGCATCCTCGTGACCCTGCTGCTGGGCATCGTCGGCGCCCTCGTGGGCGGGTTCATTGGACGGGTCCTCTTCCGGACCGGTCTCGGCGACTTCTTCGACCTCCGGACCTGGGTGCTCGCCCTGCTCGGTGCGCTACTCGTCCTCGGCGTCTACCGCGTCGTCACGGGACGTCGCGCCCACATCTGAGGGCGGGTCGGGTGCCTCGGTGATGTCGTCTGCGGGGGCCGGTGGACCCTCCGGGGAGGAGCCTCCCCGGATCGGGGGTGACGCGGGAACGGCGACCCTGGTCGCGGGGACCACCTTCTGTCTGTCCGCGTCCGGCGGGGACGTCGTGCCGGGCGGGGTGCAGGGTCTGTTCGTCGACGACACCCGGGTGGTGTCCGGCTGGCGGCTGCGGGTCGACGGGGCCTTCGTCGAACCGCTGGCCTTCCTGGAGGGCGAGCGCTTCCGGCGCACGTTCGTCGGGCGCGCACCGCCGCGTGGGGGCCGGGCCGACGCCACCCTGCTCGTCGAGCGCACCCGCACCGTCGGGGACGGCATGGTCGAGGAGCTGGTCATCCGCAACCTGGCGGCCGAGGCCGCCGGGGTGACCGTCGAGCTCGAGGTGGAGGCCGATTTCGCCGACCTGTTCGAGGTCAAGGAGAGCCGCGTCGACTCCCGCCCGCGGGTCGCGCTCGAGGGCGAGGAGCGCGCGCTCACCTTCGTGCTGTCGTCCTCGCCGCACCGCTCGCGGATCCGGGTGGTCGCCGAGGGGGAGCCGGCGACGTCCGGCGCGACGTTCCGGCACACCGTCCTCGTCCCGGAGCGGGGGACGTGGACGACGCGGTGGGTCGTCGGGGTCGCGCTGGGCCGGCACGACACGCTGCCCGACGAGGCGTCCCCGGAGGGCGAGGCCGCGCGACGCATCGCGCGCTGGCGGCTGTCGGCCCCGGTGGCCGAGACGCCGCAGCCCGGTCTGGAGACCACCCTCCACACCAGCTCCGAGGATCTCGGCGCGTTGCAGATCGGCGACCCGGCCCACCCCGACCGCCGGGTCGTCGCGGCCGGCGCGCCGTGGTTCATGGCCCTGTTCGGCCGCGACTCGCTGCTGACCAGCCTCATGGCGCTGCCGTTGGACCGGGAGCTCGCGCTGGGGACGCTGTGGATGCTCGCCGACCTGCAGGGCGTCCGCGTCGAGCCCCTCACCGAGGAGGAGCCCGGTCGGATCGTGCACGAGGTGCGCTGCGGCCGGGAGGGCAGCCTCAGCCGTTCCGGATCCTCCGCCTACTACGGCACGGTGGACGCGACCCCATTGTTCGTGGTGCTGCTGGGCGAGCTGCACCGCTGGGGCATGGCCGAGGAGGAGCTGCGTGCACTGCTGCCGGCGGCGGACCGGGCGATGGCGTGGGTGGCGCAGTACGGCGACCGCGACGGCGACGGCTTCGTGGAGTACCGGCGGGCCACCGACCGCGGGCTGGTCAACCAGGGCTGGAAGGACTCGTTCGACGGCGTGACCTCCGCGGCCGGGCGCATCGCCGAGCCGCCCATCGCGCTGGCGGAGGTCCAGGGGTATGTGTACGCGGCGCACTGCGCGCGCGCCGAGCTCGCGGAGGCGGTCGACGACCCGGGCACCGCGACCGAACACCGGCGGCGGGCCGAGGTGCTGCGGGCCCGCTTCGACGAGCATTTCTGGTTGCCCGACCTCGGGTGGTACGCGACGGCGCTCGACGGCGCCAAACGCCCGGTGGACGCGTTGACCAGCAACATCGGGCACTGTCTCTGGTCCGGCATCGTGCCGGCGGAACGCGCCGCCTGCGTGGCCGGCCACCTCGTCGGCGAGACGATGTGGACGGGCTTCGGGGTCCGGACCCTGGCCTGCGACATGGGGGCCTACAACCCCATGGGTTACCACACCGGATCGGTGTGGCCGCACGACAACGCCCTCGTGGCGGCGGGCCTGATGAGCTATGGACACGTGGCCGAGGCGCAGCAGGTGGCATCGGGGATCCTCGATGCCGCCCGCGCGGTCGGCGGCCGTCTGCCCGAACTGTTCTGCGGGTTCGACCGCGACGAGTTCCCGGCGCCCGTGCCCTACCCGACCTCGTGCTCGCCGCAGGCGTGGGCGGCGGCGGCGCCGGTGTCGCTGCTCCGGACCCTGTTGCGGTTCGACCCTGATCTGCCGAGCGGGTGGTTGGGTTTCGAGCCGGCCCTGCCCTCGACGATGCTGCCCCTGCGGGTCGGCAACCTCCGCCTCGCGGGATCGCGGATCGTGCTCGAGGTCGACCGCGGCGGCTGGGACGTCGAGGGGCTGCCGCCCCAGGTCACCCCGACACCGACGCCGCCCGGCGTCGGCGACCGGACGCGCTGATCCGGGGGCCGATTCAGGAGGCCGGCGCCGAGGCGACCGACCGCCGGTGCGCCGCGAGGACCCGGTGGTACACGCGCTCGTAGCCGGCGGCGAGCCCGGCGGCGGAGAACCGTTCCTCGGCGGCCGTCCGGCAGTCCCGCGGATCGAGATCGGCCGTCCGCTGTAGGGCCGCGGGCAGCTCGGCGGGCCGGTCGCACACCCAGCCCGTCCGGGCGTGGTCGACCACCTCCGGCACCGCGCCCCGGCGCAGTGCCACCACCGGGGTGCCGCAGGCCATGGCCTCGATCATGACCAGCCCGAAGGGCTCCTCCCAGTCGATGGGGAAGAGCAGGCACCGTGCACCGGCCAGGAGCTCGACCTTGCGCCGACCGCCGATCTCGCCGATCCACTGCACGTCGCCGCCGAGAAGCGGCGCCACGGCGTGCTCGAAGTACCGCACCTCGACGTCCTCACGACACTTGGCCGCCATGACCAGCGGGATCCCGGCCGCACGAGCGGCGTCGACGGCCCACACCGGTCCCTTGTCCGGGCTCATCCGACCGAGGAAGACGGCGTAATCGCCCTTGGCGGCGCGGAACGGGAAGCGCTCGGGTCGCAGGCCGTTCGGCACGGTCGCCGCCCACCGGGCGGTCGGGAGGTGTTCGCGCTGGGCGCCCGAGAGCGCGACGAGCGAGGCGCGGGCGGAGATCGTCCGGTAGTACACACCCATGTCGCCGTGTACCGGTCCGTGCGCGGTGACCACCGTGGGCAGGCCGTGCGCCGAGCCGACCAGGGGACCGGCGAACGTGTTGTCGTGGACCACGTCGACCTCGAGGTCGGCCAGCAGCTCGGGCAGGCGCGCCGCCTGCACCACCTCGGGCAGTGCCCGACCCATCAGGCTGGGGTCGGCGACCGGGCCGGTCCGGCGGAACGCCGCCGTCGTCCCGTTGCGTCCCGGACCCAGCAGCGTGACCTCGACGCCCCGGTCGACCAGGGCGCCGACGAGGTCGCTGCACACCGCCTCCACCCCGCCGTAGGCGTCGGGCGGGAGCTCCAGCCAGGGTGGTGCGACGACCGCGACGTGCAACGGGCGGCGTGCGCGGGCACGCTCGCGGCCGGTGGGGACGGGTGCGGCCATGGTGTCCTCTCTCGCAGGTGCGGGCCGGGAGTCAGAGCGCGCGCTTGGCGACCACCCAGGCCGCCACGTCGATGAGTTTGATGTTGGCGTGCTGGGAGGCTCGACGGAGCCGGTCGAACGCCTCGTCAGCCTCGACCCCGTAGCGGTTCATGAGGATCCCCTTGGCCTGCCCGATGACGTCGCGACTCGCGACTCCGCGCTCGAGGTTCTCGACGCGGTCGGCGCCGGAGAGGGCCAGCGCCGCCACGGTGCCGTAGATGACCGCGTACCACTGCGTCCGCGCACGCGTCACGTCGTTGTCGAGCGCACGGCCCGTGGCGTGCAGGTTGAGCGACCCGACGGGGGTGGTCACGGCGGCCAGCCGCACCGACAGGCTGGCCCGCATCCCGAACCGCACGGCCTGCGGCACGAAGCGCGGCCAGCGGGTCTCGATCCGGGCGTCGGGCAGCAGCACGCTGGACCGGCCGGTGATCGCGTCGATGCACGGGCCCTCGAGCAGCGTGAGCTGGGCCCGGTCGAGGCGGGCGGCGGTCTCGGTGCTGTGTGCCCGGGACACCAGCGAGCCGTCGCGTTCGCGAACGGCGATCCCGGCGGCCTCGATGCCCGGGACCGCGCACACCGCACCCGTGACGACGTGCGTCATCGCCTCGGCGAGCCGTCGCGCCCCGGCGATGCGCTGCGCCGCGTCCACCATCGTCCTCGTCAGCGTGGCCAGCTCGGCGTCGTCGATCCCGACGTCGACCGTGCCCGCCGCCGCGGTCGTCTCCGCAGTCCCAATCACCTCGTGCCTCCTCCGCCTCGACGTTCTCGCCGTTGGTCGGACACGGTGCCGGGACGTCGACCGCGCGGCATCGGCTCGGTGGGTCACATCGGGGAGCCCGCAACCCGCCCGTCGGGTCGACACCCTGCGCACCGGACGGGACG
>NZ_DASXJD010000099.1:0-19438 GCF_036497585.1 Actinomycetospora sp.
CCCGCCCGGGTCCCAGCGCGCCGCCAACCACGAGGCCGGCAACCACCGACCGAGACCCGTCCGGGGCTCGTCCCACGCGCTTCGCCCCGCGACCGCCGGAACTGCCCGGCCGCCGTCGTCGTCGGGCACGTCCGGCAGGTCGGGCGCCATCCGCAGCCGAGCACCCGGCGTGCCGTCCGGGGCCGCGGGCCACCACCGCGGGTCGGGCTGCGGGTCGGGCAGCGGCGGGGCAGCGAGGGTCTGCAGCCGCAGGCGGGCGTCGTCGGGGACCACACCGCGCGACGCTAGGAACGCGCGGCCGTCTCCTCCGAACCCTCGACGAGCGCCTGGGGATCACTGGGGGTGCTGCTGCCGGTGGGGACGGCCGCCTGCTCCGGCCGGACCGGTGGACACCCACCGGTCGGCGCAGCGAGCGCACCCGAGATCACCGTCGCCACCGCCTCGCCCACCGCCCGGTGCGCCGGCCAGCCCCAGTGGATCCCGTCGGGGTTGCCGCGCCCGCTCAGCACGTGCTCGGCCACCAGCCCGGCCGAGTCCACCGTCACCACGCCATGCCCGTCCGCCCATGCCCGCAGCGCGGCGACGTGCCCCGACCGGCGCGGATGCACCCCGCCGTAGAGCGCCGAGCGGTGCACCGAGGGCAGCAGCAGGACGACCGGCGCGGCCGGCCGCAACGCCGTCACCGCCACCCGGCACCGCTCCAGGCACCGCACCGTCTCGGCCGCGGACAGCGCCGTCGGCCAGCCGCCCGCCCGCCGCGCCCCCGCGGTCGCCGCTGCGGCGTGCCCGGCCCGGTACGCCGCCCGCACCCGCGCCCGCAGCGCCGCGGGCCGCAGCACCGGGATCAGCTCACGCACCGCGGTCGGCAGCGGGGAGGGCAGCGAGTCCATGCCGCCGACGCCGAGCACGAGCACGTCCGCGTGCCGGACCGAGACCCACACCCGCGGGTCGGTGCGCACCGCCGACCACGCGTGGCGCGCGGTCCAGCCCAGGCCGGCGTGCAGGTCGGCGGTGCCGCGCAGCGCCGTCGCGGCGACGTGCGGCCAGAGGCGGGGCTCGTCGGCAGGGTGGGCGGTGCGGGGGCCGTGGAAGCTCAGGGAGTCGCCGAGCACGAGCAGGTGCAGGCCCTTCCGGCTCACGCGCACCGCCCGCCCGGCGTCACGCTCCGGCGCCCCACTCGACGAGCCGCCACCGGTCGATGCGGAACTCCAGCATCGACCACCGGCAGTTGCCCAGCGGCCCGAGCGTGGGCCACCGATCCACCGGCCAGCCGAGGAACGCGCACGTCGTCGCCATGATCACCCCGCCGTGCGCCACCAGCACGGCGGTCCCGCCGACCGCGCCGGGGCCCGGGAGGCCGACCAGTTCGTGCAGCACCGGGAGCGCCCGTTCCGCCGCGCCGACCCGGGACTCACCGCCGGGCGGCGCGAAGGCGGCGTCGTCGCGCCACCGGTCGAGCCCGCCGGGCCAGCCGGCCTCGACCTCGGTGTCGACCAGGCCCTGCCACTCCCCGACGTCGGTCTCCCGCAGCCGGGGCTCCTTGCGCGGCTCCAGCCCGGTGGCCTCCCCGACGACGAGCGCCGTCTGCAGGGCACGGGCCTGGTCGGAGCAGACGAGCACCGCGGGGTCGAGGCCCGCCACCAGCGGGGCCACCGCCTGGGCCTGCGCCTGCCCCGCCTCGTCGAGCGGCGGGTCGAGACGGCCCTGTATGCGCCGCTCGGCGTTCCACGTGGTGCGACCGTGGCGGAGCAGCACGACGCGCGTGATCACCTCGGGGCCGTTCATCGCACCGCGGTCAGTCGCCGGCGCGGACCGGGCCGGTGACCTCGGCGGGCAGCTCGAGCCGGGGGCAGTCCTTCCACAGCCGCTCGAGGCCGTAGAAGTCGCGCTCGTCGGTGTGCAGCACGTGCACGACGACGTCGCCGAAGTCGAGGAGCACCCAGCGGGCCTCCTGCCGGCCCTCCCGGCGGACCGCCTTGACGTCCTCGGCGCGCAGCTTCTCCTCGACGTTGTCGACCACGGCCTGCACCTGGCGCTCGTTGGGCGCCGAGGCGATGACGAAGCAGTCGGTGAGCGGGAGCCGCTCGGAGACGTCGATGGCGACCACGTCCTGGGCGAGCTTGTCGGCGGCGGCCAGGGCCGCGGTCTCGGCCAGGCGCCGCGCACTGTCGGTGGCGGCCATTGCCACCGACTCTACCCGGACCGCGACAGGTCGGTCCGGGCCCGGGGCTCCATACTCGGGGGATGGCGGACTTCGGCGACGGACTTGCCCAGGGACCCGACCTGCTCGCGGCCGCCGAGACCGCGGTGGCCGCGGCCACGGCCCCGTTGCAGGGCCGCCGCCCGGACCTGCTCGCCGTCTTCGTCTCCCACCCCGACCCCGACACCGCGGCGGACGCCGGCCGGCGCGCCATGGAGGTCGCGGGTGCGACGACGGCCTTCGGGTGCCGGGCCTCGGGCGTGATCGGGGACGGCCGCGGCGTCGAGGACTCCCCCGCCGTCGCGGTATGGGCAGCGACCCTGCCCGGCGTGCGCGTCACCCCGTTCCGGCTGCAGGCCGCGCGCCACGAGGGCGGCATCTCGGTCGGTGGCATGCCGGTGCCCGCCGAGGACGACGCCGTGGCGGTCATGCTCGCGGACCCGTTCACCTTCCCCGCGCAGGGCTTCGTCGAGCAGTCCGACTCCGCGCTCGGCGGGCTGCCGATCATCGGCGGTCTGGCGACGGCGCCCACCGGGACCAGCGCCCTCGGCCCGGCCCGCCCGGCGCCGGGCGGCGCCCGGCTCTTCCTCGACGGCGAGGTGCACGAGCGCGGCGCGATCGGGGTGCTGCTCGGCGGGGAGGTCGCGGTCCGCACGCTGGTCAGCCAGGGGTGCCGCCCGATCGGCCCGACGATGACGGTGACCGCCGCCGGCGGCTCCGAGCTCCACGCGCTCGCCGGGGTGCCCGCCTACCGCAAGCTCGAGGAGATCCTGCGCGACCTCGGGGAGACCGACCGCGAGCTCGCGCTGCAGGGCCTGCACCTCGGGATCGCGATCGACGAGTACGCCGACGCCCACGGCCGCGGCGACTTCCTCATCCGCGGCGTCGTCGGCGCCGACGAGGACACCCAGACCGTGACCGTCGGCGACATCGTCGAGGTCGGGCGCACGGTGCGCTTCCACGTCCGCGACGCGACGACCGCGGCCGAGGACCTGGACGCGCTCATGGCGGCGACCGGCGAGGACCGCCCGGTCGGCGGGGCACTGCTGTTCACCTGCAACGGGCGGGGCCGCATCATGTTCGGCGAGCCGGACTCCGCGTTCGGCGGGGCGAGCCACGACGTGCGCGCGGTCCGCCGCGGTCTGGCGCCCCGCGTGGCGGGGTTCTTCGCCGACGGCGAGATCGGCCCGGTGGCCTCGAAGAACCACCTCCACGGGTTCACGGCGTCGGTGCTCGCGTTCGGCGGATAGGTGCGCTGCGCGCTCGTGAGCACTTTCTGGGGTTATGACCCCCGAAAGTGCTCACGAGCGCGGAGCGCACCTCAGGCCGTCGAGGAGCACCTCGACGGCCCGCCGGCGGACCTCCGGCGCGACGGGCAGGAACGCCTGGGCCTGCGCGATCCCCCGCACCAGGAAGTGGATCTCGTCGACGCCGACGTCACGCCGGACCCGCCCCGTCTCCTGGGCCCGCTCGAGGACCTCGGCGACCACCACGCGGACCCGCTCCGCGGCCGCGTGGGAGGCCTCGCCCAGGCCGTCGTCGGCGAGCAGGGGCTCCGCCATCGCGAGCTTCGTCGGCGCCCGCCCCGCCATGTCGGCGACGAGCGTCCGCAGCGCCTCGACCGGGTCCTCGCCGGACGCCGTCGCGCGAGCCGCCTCGGCGAGATCGTCGAGGTGGGCGACGAGGGCGTGCTCGAGGAGGTCGCGCTTCGTCGGGAAGTGCCGGAACACCGTGCCCGTCCCGACACCGGCCCGGCGGGCGACCTCCTCCGTGGACGCCTCGGCCCCCTGCTCGGCGAACACCTCCTGCGCGGCCACGAGGACCCGCCGGCGGTTCGCCACGGCGTCTGCGCGCACGGCACCTCCCCTGGAAACGGAGCGACGGCTCCGCTACGGTCGCCGAAGCGGAGTGCTCACTCCGCATCCTCCTCGTCGGATCGAGGTCCCGATGGTCCCGCACCCGCCGTCGTCGCCGGAGTCGGTGGTCCGCGCCGTCATGGACGGGGTCAGCCGCCTCGTCCTGGGCGACCCGTCGCAGGTCGAACGGCTGGTGGGTCTCTACGCGGAGCCGACCCACGTCGTGCACCCGATGAACCCCGCGATCCCGCCGTTGCGGACCCGCGACGAGCTGCGCGCCCACTTCGCGGCAGCGCCGTCGCAGGTGGGCCGGCCGGACGGGTTCCGGCCCGCCGACGTCGTCGTGCACCACACCACCGACCCGGAGGTGGTGGTCGCGGACTTCCACTACGAGGTGACCCGCGGCGCGACGACGGCGAGCATCCCGTGCGTCTTCGTCGTCCGGGTCCGCGACGGGCTCATCGTGGACTCCCGCGATCACGCCGGGAGCGCTGCGGGGAGGTGAGTCGAGTGGACTCCCACGGTTGCGGCGGCGACCCCGGGAGTCCACTCGGTCCGGTGCAACCGCCGGTCAGCTCCGCTGCGGGTGGATCGTCTCCCCCCGCGCGAGCATCGCGACGTACTCGCCGATCCGCCGCGTCCGGGTCTCGGCCCGCTTGAGCTGCCCGAGCCGGTGCAGGATCGCGTACCGGTTCTGGCTGGTCAGCCGCTCGAACATCGCCGCGGCGTCCGGCGAGGCCGCCAGGGCGGCGGCGAGATCGTCAGGGACCTCGGCGGTCGCGGGGCCGGCGTAGGCGGCCTCCCAGCGGCCGTCGGCCTTGGCCCGCTCCACCTCCGCGAGCCCCGCCGGGTGCATCCGGCCCTCGTCGAGCAGCCGCGCCACGTGCCCGACGTTGCGCGCCGACCACGGGCTGCGCGCCCGTCGCGGGGTGTAGCGCTGGAACATCGTGAGCTCGTCCCGACGGCGGGCCTGCCCGTCGATCCACCCGTGGCACAGCGCCTCGTCGAGGGCCTCGTCGTAGACGAGCAGCGTCGGCGGCTCGGGATGCGCCAACGCCGCCTTCTTCGCCAGGACCAGCCACACGCCGGTCGGATCCGCGTGGTTCCCGGCCAACCACGCCCGCCAGGCGGCCGCGTCGGGCACCACGAGCTCGGGCTGGTCGGCCATCAGCTCAGGTGCTCCAGCCGCGACGGCGTCGCGCCGTCGCGGTAGAGCCCGCGCTTGGCGATGTACTGCACGACGCCGTCGGGCACCAGGTACCAGACCGGCTCACCCTTGGCGACGCGCACGCGGCAGTCGGTCGAGGAGATCGCCATCGCGGGCACCTCGATCAACGACACCGCACCCTGTGGTAGGTGCTTCGCGTCGAGGGTGAACCCGGGACGCGTGACGCCGACGAAGTGCGCGACCTCGAACATCTCGCTCGCCCGGTGCCACGAGAGGATCTGCTCGAGGGCGTCGGCGCCGGTGATGAAGTAGAGCTCGTCGCCGGGGAAGATCGCGGCCATGTCGTGCAGGGTGTCGACGGTGTAGGTCGGCCCGACGCGGTCGACGTCGACCCGGCTCGCCGTGAACCGCGGGTTGGACGCCGTCGCCACTACCGTCATGAGGTAGCGGTCCTCGGCGGCGGTCACGTCGGACTTCGACTTCTGCCACGGCTGCCCGGTCGGGACGAACACCACCTCGTCGAGGTCGAAGCGCAGCGCGGCCTCGCTGGCCGCGACCAGGTGTCCGTGGTGGATGGGGTCGAAGGTGCCGCCCATCACGCCGATGCGTCTGCTCATCGATGCCTCCGGATCACACCGGCAGCAGTCCGCCGACGACGCCCGCGAGCTGGGCCGCCGTCCGGCACTCGTGCATCGGCATGACGCGGCCGTACTCCCGCGCCGCGGAGTCCCCGGTGCCCCACTGCCGTTCCGGTTCGGGGTTGAGCCAGTGCGCGTGCCGCGCCCGGGCGACGATGCCAGCGAGGACGCCGAGGGCCGCGTCCTGGTGGTTCGTGCGCGCGTCGCCGAGGACGAGCAGCGAGCTGCGCTCGGTCACCGCGTCCGGCCAGCGCTCGGCGAACCGCTCGAACGCCCGGCCGTAGTCGGAGTGCCCGCTCCAGGCGACCAGCCCCGGGCGGGAGTGCACCTCGGTGAGCACCTGCGCGAGGTCCGCGCCGGGGGTGAACAGGTCGGTGACCTCGACGCACCCGTCGACGAAGCAGAAGATCCGGATGCGGGAGAACTGCTCGCGCAGCGCCTGCACCAGCATCATCGTGAAGTGACTGAACCCGGCCACCGAGCCGGAGACGTCGCAGAGCAGCACCAGCTCCGGGCGTCCCGGCCGCGGCCGGCGGTGCACGAGGTCGACGGGCACACCGCCCGTGGACATCGACCGCCGCAGCGTGCGCCGCATGTCGATCGGCCCGCGGTGGGCCCGACGACGGCGGGCGGCGAGCCGGGTCGCGAGGTGGCGGCCCAGCGGCGCGACCCGTCGTCGCAGATCGGCGAGGGTGTCCGCGCCCGCGGAGAGGAAGTCGGTCTGCTCGGCCTGGCGCCGCACCCCGGTGCGGGCCGCCGCCTCCCGGCCGCGAATCTCCGAGCCGCGCCGCGCGGTCTCGGCCTGCACCAGGCGGCGGAACTCCGCGATCCGGGCCCGCGTCTCCCGGCGCGCGACCTCCTCGGCGAACGGGCTGTCGGCCGTGTCGTCGCCGGCGGCCCGCCGCGCCCGCAGGTCGGCCAGCACCCGCGCGAGCAGCGTCTCCGGGCGCACGCTGTTGAGCGCCTGGTAGGAGGAGAACCCGGACGGTGAGCCGGCCGACCCGTCGGTCCCGGCGCCGGACCCATCGGAGCCGCTGCCCCGCCCGTTCCCGACGCCGAGGGCGCCCAGCCCGTCGACGACGGCGCGGGCGAGCTCGGACAGTGCCGCGGTGTCGCCGTCGGCGAGCAGCTGCGCCAGGAGGTCCCGCAGCGCGTCGATATCGACGCTGTCGACTCCATCGTCCCTGTAGGGCAGCGCGACCTCGCCGAGCGCGGCGCCCTGGCCCAGCGGGAACCAGAGATCGAACAGCGCGTCGAAGGTCGCCCGCTGCCCGGAGCGGCGCAGCAGAGCGGCCGCCAGACCCTCGCGCAGCTGCTCGCGGCGCAGCAGATCCAGCTCGGCCATCACCGCCGCGGCGTCGACGGTCTCGCCGGGCCCGACGTCCACGTGGTGGGTGCGCAGGGCCTGGACGAAGTCGACGAGGTGCGCGGGCAGGCCGCGATCCGGGGTGCTCATCGGATCAGTTCAGACGCAGCTCGGAGGACGCCTTGACCAGGTCGGAGCGGTGCTTGAGGACGACGCCGAGGCTCCGGCGCACGGCGTCGTCGTCGAGGGTGTCGAGGCCGAGCGCCACCAGCGTGCGGGCCCAGTCGATCGTCTCCGACACCGACGGCGCCTTGCGCAGCTCCAGCCCGCGCAGCACTCCGACGATGCGCACCAGTTCCTCCGCGAGCGCCTCGGGCAGCTGCGGCACCCGCGCCGCGACGATGCGGCGCTCCAGTTCGGCGTCGGGGAAGTCCAGGTGCAGGAACAGGCAGCGTCGCTTGAGCGCCTCGGAGAGCTCCCGGGTCGCGTTGGAGGTCAGCAGCGTGAACGGGCGCTGGGTGGCGGTGATGGTGCCCAGCTCCGGGACGGTGACCTGGAAGTCGCCGAGCACCTCGAGCAGCAGCCCCTCCACCTCGACGTCGGCCTTGTCGGTCTCGTCGACGAGCAGCACCGTCGGCTCGTCACGCCGGATGGCGGTGAGCAGCGGGCGGGTGAGCAGGAACTCCTCGGAGAAGACGTCGTCGCGCGCGTCGTCCCAGGTCTCGCCCTGGCTGGCCTGGATCCGCAACAGCTGCTTGGCGTGGTTCCACTCGTAGAGCGCGCGGGCCTCGTCGATGCCCTCGTAGCACTGCAGGCGCACCAGCCCCGAGCCTGTCGCCTCGGCGACCGCACGTGCCAGCTCGGTCTTCCCGACGCCGGCGGGGCCCTCCACGAGCAGCGGCTTGCCGAGGCGGTCGGCGAGGAACACCGTCGTCGCGACCGCGGTCGAGGCCAGGTAGCCGACGTCGGCGAGCCGGGTCACGACGTCGTCGACGGAGTCGAACAACGTCTTCCGGCCGGTCGAGTCGGTGCCCACGGGACCGCATCCTGCCCGCTGATCGTCCGCTTGTCCCGGGTTGGTGGCGTGCGGTGCCGTACCAGCGGTGCGGCTCTGCTCGCACCCGATGGCAGGAAAGCCCCGTCGTCGACGCGGCGCACCCACCCCGGAGGGCGCATGCTGGGTCCGGTGACGACCACCGACTCCGCGCCCGCGGTCCGCCGCGACGACGACGCCCCGACCACCCGCCTGCACGTGCCGGGCATCGGCACGATCGAGCTTTCGCGACCGGAGCTCGTGTATGTCGGCGGGATCGTCGCGCTCGGGGTGCTGGGGCTCCTCGACTGGCCGATCGCCCTGGTGATCGGGGCCGGCCACCTGCTCGCCGCGGACCGGAGCAACCGCGCGGCCCGCGCCCTCGGCGAGGTGGTGGAGGAGGTCGACGCGGACTAGCGCCCGACCCCGCCGTCACGATGCCGGGTGCTCCCACAGCGTCGCGCGGAAGAGGTCGAGGTAGCCGAGGCGCCGGTAGATCTCCTGCCCGTCGTCACTGGCGAGGAGCACCGACGGGAGCTCGGGTGCCACGTCCACGACGGCGGCGGTGATCGCCGTCCCGAATCCGCGGCGGCGGGCGGTGGGCAGCGTCGCGACCCAGTCGACCTCGACGATCCCGTGGTGCACCGCCGCGCCCGCAGTCGCCACCGGGACGCCGTCGGCGTAGCCCACGCGCAGGTGCAGCAGGGTCCGCGCGAGGGCGAGGTCGGCGATCGCGGGCACGCCCACCTCGGCCAGCCCGTACGCCGCGACGAGCACGGCCTGGAAGTCCGCGAGCGTGGCCGTGTCGGTCACCGGCCGGACGTCGAGGCGTGCGTCGGGCGGGGGCAGCGGCCCGGGCGGGCGCAGCATGAGGGGTGGGTGGCCGACGCGGCGCAGGCCGTGGCGGGTGAGGTCCGGGGTCGGGAAGACCGAGAGCACCACCCACCACCGTGACGAGGGGAAGAACGCGTCCGCCGCGGTGATGACACCGGGCCACTCGGCCTCGGCGAGCGGGCGCGTGACGACGACGGCGTTGTCATAGCCGAAGGGCGAGCGGAGGTCGGCCATCCGCGCGCCCTCGACCCACTTCCGCCTGCCCCCGGTGCGGTCGGCCATCGCGGCGATCCGGGCGGTGTAGGCGAGGACGAAGCGCCGGGTGATCGTGTCGCCCGCGGGCACCCGCGGCTCCCACCCCGTCGTCAGGACCTCCGTACTCACCTGCGCATCGTCCGTCGTGGTGACCAGGCTCACAAGACTCCGCCCGGCCGCTGTCCTCGCCGGACCGGGACCACGCTGTCGGACCGCTGTGTCACGGTGGTCGCATGACGGTGTCCTCGCCCGCCCATCCCGATCCGGCCGTGACCGACCTGCGCGCCGACGCCGAGTCCGCCCTGCGCGGGCTCGCGGGCCCGGACGCGGCGCTGCGGGAGGACCAGTGGCGCGCGATCGAGGCGCTCGTGGCCCACGGGCAGCGGGCGCTCGTCGTCCAGCGCACCGGGTGGGGCAAGTCGGCGGTGTACTTCGTCGCCACCGCACTGCTGCGGGCCCGGGGCAAGGGGCCGACCGTGATCGTCAGCCCGCTGCTGGCGCTGATGCGCAACCAGATCGAGGCGGCCGCGCGGGCCGGTATCCACGCCGTGACCGTGAACTCCGCGAACACCGACGACTGGCAGCTCGTGTACGACCAGGTGCGTGCCGGCCAGGTCGACGTGCTGCTCGTCAGCCCGGAGCGGCTCAACAACCCCGAGTTCCGTGACCAGGTGCTCCCCGAGCTCTCCCGCACCGCCGGCCTGCTCGTGGTGGACGAGGCCCACTGCATCTCCGACTGGGGGCACGACTTCCGGCCCGACTACCGCCGGCTGCGCACCCTCATCTCCGAGCTCCCCGACGGCGTGCCGGTGCTGGCGACGACGGCGACCGCGAACGACCGGGTGACCACCGACGTCGCCGATCAGCTGGGGGTGAGCGCCGCCCACGGCGAGGCGCTGGTCCTGCGGGGCGAGCTGGACCGGGAGTCGCTCCACCTGGGTGTGCTGGCGCTGCCGAAGGGCGCTGACCGGTTCGCCTGGCTCGCGCAGCACCTCGACGACCTGCCGGGCTCGGGGATCGTCTACACGTTGACGGTGTCCGCGGCCGACGAGCTCGCCGCGTTCCTGCGCGAGCGCGGGCACGCGGTGGCCGCCTACACGGGCAAGACCGACCCGGCCGAGCGCGAGCGCGCCGAGGACGACCTGCTGGCCAACCGCGTGAAGGCGCTGGTGGCCACCTCGGCGCTGGGCATGGGGTTCGACAAGCCGGACCTCGGGTTCGTCGTGCACCTCGGCGCGCCGCAGTCGCCGGTCGCGTACTACCAGCAGATCGGCCGCGCGGGCCGCGGCGTCGAGCGCGCCGAGGTCCTGCTCCTGCCCGGCCCGGAGGACCGCGACATCTGGGCGTACTGCGCCTCGCTCGCCTTCCCCGCCGAGCCGCAGGTCCGGGTCGCGCTCTCGGTGCTGGGCGACGCCGGGCGCCCGCTGTCGACCGCGGCGCTCGAGCCGCGCGTCGAGCTCTCCCGGGGGCGGCTGGAGATGATGCTCAAGGTCCTCGACACCGACGGCGCCGTCCGCCGGGTCAAGGGCGGTTGGGAGGCCACCGGCGAGCCCTGGGAGTACGACGGTGCCCGCTACACCGGCCTCGCGAAGGCCCGGCGTGCCGAGCAGCAGGCGATGCTCGACTACATCGCCACCGACGGCTGCCGCATGGACTTCCTGCGCCGCCAACTGGACGACCCGGGGGCCGAGCCGTGCGGCCGCTGCGACAACTGCACCGGGCGCCACCACGACGCGGCGATCGGCGAGGACGTCCGGGTCCAGGCCCAGGAGGTGCTCGACCGGCCGGGGGTGCCGCTGGCGCCGCGCAAGCAGTGGCCGAGCGGGATGGACGCGCTCGACGTGCCGCTCAAGGGGAAGATCAAGCCGGAGGAGGCCGCCGAGGAGGGCCGGGCGCTCGGGCGGCTCACCGACGTCGGCTGGGGCCCGCGCCTGCGCCCGCTGCTGCGCACCGACGACCTCGTGCCCGACGCCCTGGTCGATGCCGCCGTCGAGGTCCTCAAGGGGTGGGGCTGGCCGGAGCGCCCGACCGCCGTGGTGTGGCTGCCGAGCCGCGCCCGGCCCGCCCTGGTGGAGAGCTTCGCCCAGCGCATCGGCTCGATCGGGCGGCTCCCGCTGCTCGGGGCGCTCGATGACTCCGCTCCGCCGGTCTTCACCGACCCGGAGGACGACGCCGAACCGGAATCCCCGAACTCCGCCCAGCGGCTCGCCGAGATGTACCGACGGCTGTCGGTGCCGCCGTCGATCACCCCGACCGGCCCGGTGCTGCTGGTCGACGACGTCAGCGACTCCGGCTGGACCCTGACCGTCGCCGCGACGCTGCTCCGCCGTGCCGGGGCCACCGCCGTCCTGCCCCTGACACTGGCGACGACGAACTGAGCCCCTCCGCCATCCGGCCGCCTCCCCGCATCGGACAACTGGACGTGGCCCGACCGACCGGCGAGAGTGACCGGCACATCCGATGCCCACGAGCTGGAGAGGCCCGACCGTGGACACCCGCGCCAACACCGTCGACGCCGTCGTGCGCCGCAGCGCCCGCCGCACCCCCGACCGCACCGCCCTGCTCTTCGCCGACCGCTCCTGGACCTACCGCGAGCTCGACGACGCGACGAGCCGGACCGCGGGGTGGCTGCGCCGCCTCGGGGTCGCGCAGGGCGACCGGGTGGCCACCTACGGCCAGAACTCCGACGCCTACCTGCTGAGCTTCCTCGGCGCGGCACGGCTCGGGGCGATCCACGTGCCGATCAACTACGCGCTCACCGGCGAGGAGCTCGCGTACCTGATCGAGCAGTCCGGCAGCAAGGTGCTCGTCGTCGACCCGAAGCTCGCCGCCAACGTCGAGGCCCTCGCCACCCGCCCCGAGCAGGTCGTCCCGATGCGCGACGCCCCGGGGAGCCTGCTCGAGGCCGCCCGCACCGGCGGGATCCCCGACCTCGACGACATCACGGTGGCCGACTCCGACCTGGTCCAGCTGCTCTACACCAGCGGGACGACGTCGAAGCCCAAGGGCGCGATGATGACCCACCGGGGTCTGGTGCACGAGTACGTCTCGGGCATCCACGCCCTGCAGATGACGCAGGACGACGAGCCGCTGCACGCGATGCCGCTCTACCACTCGGCGGGGATGCAGCTGTTCATGCTCCCCTACCTCGCCGTCGGCGCCACGAACCACCTCATGGAGGTCCCTGACGTCCCCGAGATCCTCCGCCGGATCGAGGCCGGCCGGATCGGGGCGCTCTTCCTCGCGCCGACCGTGTGGGTCCCCGCGGTCAACCACGCCGACTTCGCCACCCGCGACCTGTCGAGCCTGCGCAAGGCGTTCTACGGCGCGTCGATCATGCCGGGCCCGATCCTGGCGCGGCTGCGCGAGGCGCTCCCGGAGCTCGGGGTCTACAACTGCTTCGGCCAGTCCGAGATCGGTCCGCTCGCCACCGTCCTGCAGCCCGAGGAGCACCACGAGCGCCCCGACTCCTGCGGACGCCCCGTCCTCTTCGTCGAGTTGCGGGTCATCGACGACGACGGGAACGACGTCGAGCCGGGCGGCTCCGGCGAGGTCGTGTACCGCTCGCCGCAGCTCTGCGAGGGCTACTGGGACAAGCCGGAGGAGACCGCCGAGGCGTTCCGCGACGGCTGGTTCCACTCCGGGGACCTGGTGCGCATCGACGAGCAGGGGTTCATCACGGTCGTCGACCGGATCAAGGACGTCATCAACACCGGCGGGGTCCTCGTCGCCTCGCGCGAGGTGGAGGACGCGCTCTACACCCACCCGGCGGTCGCCGAGGTCGCCGTCATCGGCACCCCCGACGACCGCTGGATCGAGGCGGTGACGGCGTTCGTGGTGCTGCGCGACGACCACGACGCGGGCGGCTTCGACACCGGCGAGCTCATCAGCCACGCCAAGGGCAGGCTCGCGAAGTTCAAGGTGCCCAAGTCGGTCCACCTCATCGACGAGCTGCCCCGCAACCAGTCCGGCAAGCTCCTCAAGCGCGTCCTGCGCGAGAAGATCTGAGCATGGCCGCCGTGCCCGCCCCGCCCGCCCGGGGGACCTGGTTCACCCGCGGCGGCTGGTGGTTCCTGGTCCACGTGGGGAGCCTCGGGATCCTCGCGGCCGTGCCGTTCACCCACGCCGCGGTGGTGTCGCGGCGGATCGGGCACGGCGTCCTCGCGGCCGCGGTGCTCACCGCGACGCTGCTGACGTTCCTGCTGCTCGGCACCGCGCACGAGGACGCCGCGGGCCATCCCGAGGGGTTCCTGGCCGGCCTCGGCGGCACGCTGCTGATGCTGGTGCTGCTCGGCGGGCTGGCGAGCCTCGTCGTCGTCCGCCAGCAGGTCTACGGCGAGAAGCCCGCGTCGTCGGCGCCGCAACCGGCCCTCGCCCGGGCGCTCGCCGCCCGGACCCGGCGCGACGAGGCCCGCCGGCTCGCGACGTCGGACCCGCTGCTGGCGCGCGACCTGCGGATCGGTCGGCCCGACCTGCCCCGCGAGTACGACGACGGCGGGCTCGTCGACCTCAACTCCGCGCCGGCTCCGGTCGTCGCGTCGGTCTGTGGGCTCGAACCGGTGCACGCCGAGGGCATCCTGACGGCGCGGCGCGCGGCGGGTCGCTTCGCGTCGGTCGACGACGTGTTCGCGTGGGCCGAGCTCCCGGTCGAGATCTGGGACCGGGTCCGCGACCGCGGGATCGTGCTCTAGGCCGACCGCACCCCCCGGTGGCATCCGCCACGAATGGGTGACGCTAGCGTCGCTGGATCGATCCGTTGACCTCGCTCCCCCGTGCGCGGCGCGGCGCCGCGCGACGGGATCGGGTGCTCGCCGCGGTGGCGGGCCTACCCGGAGCGCTCACGAACGCCGCCGAGGACCTGCGTGCCCTCGCGATCCCGCGCCGCGTCGCGGTCCCGGCCGCCGCGGGCGGGCTCGCGGCCACCGTCACGCTCCTCGGCGTCGCGCTGCGCATCGGGCTCGTCCGACTGCCCCTGCTCGGCGGCGGGCTGATCGGGGTCGGCGACAACGGCGACGCCTTCCGACTGTTCTGCACCGCGGGCCTCACGCCGGACACGCCGAGCCGCTTCTCGCTCTGGCGGGGCGTCGTCGTCACCGGGTTCACCACCGGCGCGAAGCCGTGCACCGCCGCCCCGTCATCGTCGGCGACGCTGCTCCGGCTCGTCGTCCCCGGCGACCCGGGGCTGTGGTCGCTGACCAGCTACGCGTGGCTGCTCGCCGGCGTCGCCGCACTCGGGGCCGGGCTGGGCGCCGCGGCCCTCGCCGCGGTCGGGCCCGCCCGCGCCGCGCTGGTCGCGATCCCGCTGGTGCCGCTGCTGGTGGTCTCCTGGTGGTCCCGGTTCCTCGTCTCGCTCTACGCCGAGCCGGCCGCGCTGGTGGGCACCGTGTGGGTGCTCACCGGCCTGCTCGTCGTGGGCGGGACCCGGCCCGCCGACCGGGTGCCCCGGCTCGTCGCATTGGGCCTGCTCGCCCTCGGCGGCCTCGTGGCCGCCACCGCGAAGCCCGGCTTCATCCCGGTCGGCGGGGTGGCGCTGCTGTGCTGCGCGCTGGTCGTGGTGCGCGCCCCGACCTCGGCGGGACGACCGCGCCGGGTGCTCGCCCGCCTCGCCGGGCCCCTGGTAGCGCTCGCCCTGCTCGTCGGCGCGGCCAGTCCCGTGGCCGAGAGCATCGTGGGCCAGGACCGCAGCTACGGCGCCGTCAACGCCCACAACCTGATCTTCACCGCGCTCATGCCGGCCCTCGGCCCGGACACCGTCATGCCCGCCGTCGGGCTGCCCCCGGCCGCCGGGTCGCACTCCGGCGAGGGCTTCTACTGGGCAGGCGGGTTCGACATCCCGGGCTGGACGCCCGCGATCGGCGACCGCCCCGCCGAGGCCCGCGCCACCGCCCGCACCCTGATCGCGGAGCACCCGGAGGCACTCGCGACCATGGTCGGGCGCGGACTCACCGCGACGATGCGCCCGCAGCTGCCCTACCTGCCCTCGGCGCCCCGCGGCACCGCCCCCGAGCACTTCGAGGGCCTCACCCCCTTCCCCGAGGCCGGGCCGCAGACCACGATGCTGCTCGGCTGGCTCGCCGGCATCGGCGCCGGGTGGCTGCCGCTGGTGACGGTGCTGCTGGCGCTGGCGGCGGGCGCGACGACGCTCCTGCCGCGGGCCCGCCGGGCGGACCCGCTCGCGATCGGGCTGGTGCGCGTCGCGGCGGGCGCGGCGCTGCTCGGGCTGGGGATCGTCACCCTGGCCGTGCTCGGCGACGGCTACTACGAGCTCTCCAAGCACGTCTGGCTCGGCTCGTACTGCTTCGCGGCGACCGGCCTCTCCGGCGCCGCGGCCGCCGTCGTCGCGGCGACGAGGCGCTACCGCCGAGCGGGACCGGCCTAGCCCAACCCGACCGCGGTCGAGGCCGGCACCACCACGAACTGGCGCAGGCACAGGTCGGTGAACACCACGGGACCGCGCGGACCGGGCACGTGGTCGACGTTGATCCCGGTCTCGGGCACGCGACGCAGCTTGAACCCGTCGAGCAGGCGTGTCGTGGCGTTCCAGAACGCGCCGGTGCCCGCGTAGGTGTCGAGGAAGATCCGTGCGGCGGCCTCGTCGGCGGTCACCACCGTGGCGGCGAGCCCCGAGGTCTCCCGGTTGGCGATCGCCGCGGCGTCGGCCGGCCCGTCGGCGGGGGCCACGGTCACCGTCGCCTCGTGCCCGTCGTCGAGCGCCCACTCGTGACCGAGCGGGTGCTCGTGCGGGGGCAGCGACGCCCGGACGCCCGCCTCGCGCAGCAGGTCGACCAGGGCCGGCACGACGCCGTCCCACTGGGGCCGGTCGACCAGCAGCAGGTTGAGGCGGTTGCACACCCCGAGCCGGTCGAGCGAGGACGTGACCAGCCGCGTCGTCAGCGCCGGGTCGGCCGCGCGGTCGACGTAGAGCACCCCGCCGCCGTCGGCGTGCGCGAGGGTGCGCACCCCGTGCTGCGCGGCCTCGAGGCCCAGCGAGCGCGTGGTCTCCCCCGACCCGCGGAGGATCACCAGCCCGATCAGCCCGGGCCGGCGGACCAGCTCGACGGCGCACTCACGGCGCGCGTCCCCGATCAGGGTCACCGCGTCCGCCGGCAGCCCCGCCGCCTCGAGGGCCGGCGAGACGACGTCGGCCATGAGCGCCGTCGCCGACGCGAGCGCGGCTCCGCCGGTGCGCAGCACCCCCGCGTTGCGGGACTTGACCAGCTGCGAGGCGACGTCGACGACGACGTTGGGCCGCGCCTCGAAGTTCGCGCCGATGACGCCGACCGGACGCCGCCGCTCGACCAGGCGCAGCCCGTCGGGTCGCTCCTCGAGCACCGTGTCGCGCGGCGGCGCGGGAACGTCGGCGAGCTCGCGCAACGACTCCGCCATCGTCGCGAGCCGGTCCTCGCCGAGGCGCAGCCGGTCGACGAGCGCCGTCGTCATGCCCGCGTCGAGGGCGGCGGCGACATCGGCCTCGTTGGCGGTCGCGAGGGTCGGTGCCTTGGCCAGCAGCAGGTCGGCCATGCCGCGCAGCGCCGCCGCGATCCGGTCGTCCGTCGCGGCCGCCATCGCCGGCGCCGCGGCCGATGCCTGCTCCCCGCAGTCGGTCACGATCTCGGCCGGGCTCGTCCGCAGGGGCGTGCTGGTCATCGGTCCAGTATGCCGACCTCGCGCACGCGGGTTCCCGACGCCGGGTGCGGCCCGTTCCGCTCCCCGCACCATGCCTTTCCGCTTCGCCGGACCAGGCAATTCGATCGTGGAATCCGGCGCGCTTCCGCTGTGCCGAGTTCCATGATCGATTGCCTAGCGTCCACGGAGTAGTGCCGAGCCGGTCCGGACTAGACCGAGGCCGCCGCCGCCGCGCGGACCGGGACGAGGTCGTCGGCGTGGACGACCTCCCGACGCAGCTCGGGCGCGAGATCGCGGGTCTTGCGCCCGACCAGCTCCGGCATCTCCTCGGCGTCGAACGCGACCACGCCGCGGGCCACGGTCTCCCCGCGCGGGCCGACGAGCTCCACCACGTCGCCGGCCTCGAAGTCGCCGTCCGAGCCCGTGATGCCCGCCGCGAGCAGCGAGCGCCGCTTCGACGCCGGGCCCGAGGTGACCGCGCGGACCGCGCCGTCGTCGAGGTGCAAGCGGCCGCGCGAGCCCGCCATGTGCCGCAGCCAGAACCGTCGTGCCGAGAGCCGCGGGCCGGTCGGGGCGAACACCGTCCCGACCTCGGCGCCCCCGTCGGCCGCCGTCGCGAGCGCGGCCGGGGCAGCCCAGGCCGCCGCGACGAGGACCGGGACCCCGGCTCCGGAGGCGAGGTCCGCGGCCGCCAGCTTCGACGCCATCCCGCCCGTCCCGACGGCGGCCGCGCCCGGCTTCGCGATCCGCACCTGCTCCAGGTCGGCGACCCCGTGCACCTCGTCGAGCATCGACGCGCCCGGGCGGCGCGGGTCGTCGTCGTACACGCCGTCGACGTCGGAGAGCAGCACGAGCGCGTCGGCGCCGACGATGTGGGCGACGAGGGCGGCGAGCCGGTCGTTGTCACCGAAGCGGATCTCGTCGGTGGCCGTGGTGTCGTTCTCGTTGACCACGGGCACGACGCCGAGGCCGAGCAGCCGCTCGAAGGTCCGCTGCGCGTTGCGGTAGGGGGCGCGGCGCACCACGTCGTGGCTGGTCAGCAGCACCTGCCCGACCACGCGGTCGTGGCGGGCGAAGGCGTCGGCGTAGGCCCGGGTCAGGTGGAGCTGCCCGACCGAGGCCGCCGCCTGCTGGCTCGCGAGGTCACGGGGGCGCCGCGCGAACCCGAGCGGGGCGAGCCCGGCGGCGATCGCGCCCGAGGACACCAGCACCACCTGGGTGCCGGCCGCCACCCGGCCCGCGACGGCGTCGACCAGCGCGTCCAGCCGCGCCACGTCGAGCCCGCCCGAGACGCTCGAGAGCGACGACGAGCCGATCTTCACCACGAGACGGCGGGCGCCGGCGACGGTCTCCCGCGCGATCACTCGTCGTCCCACCCGGCGGCGTCGTCGTACCCCTCGTACCCGTCGCCGCCGTCCACCCAGCTCGGCACGCCCAGCTCGGCGTCGTCGCGATGGCGGCGGCGCGCCTTCTTCGCGGCCTTGCGCTCCGAGGCGCTGATGCGCTCGGCGTACGCGGCGTTGCCGACGCGGGCGTCGGTGCCGCGGTTGCCCTGCTGCACCCCGCCGCCCAGGGCTGCGACGCCGGCCGGGGTCGAGGGCTCCCAGTCGAAGGTGTGCACGCCGATGGTGACCATGTCCCCGGGCCGTGCGCCCGCCTCGGCGAGGGCCTCCTCGACGCCGAGGCGCGCGAGCCGGTCGGCGAGGTAGCCGACGGCCTCGTCGTTGGTGAAGTCGGTCTGGCGCACCCAGCGCTCGGGCTTGGCGCCGCGGACGCGCCAGGCGGGGCCGTCGGCGGGGTCGATGTCGTCGCCGGTGTCGGCCTCGACGGTGAAGCCGGAGTCGTCGACCGCGGTCGGGCGCAGCACGATGCGCTGCGCCGACGTCGTGCCCACAGCGCTCTCCCGCGCGTCCGCGACCGCGCCGGCCATGAGGAAGGTCAGCTCGCGCAGGCCGGTGCGCGCCGCGGTCGAGATCTCGACGACGGGCCAGCCGAACGCCTCGACGTCGGGGCGCACCAGCTCGGCGAGCTCGGCGGCGTCGGGCACGTCGACCTTGTTGAGCGCGACGATGCGCGGCCGGGAGCCCATGTCGGTGCCGAGCGCGGGGGTGTAGGACGCGAGCTCGTGCTCGAGGGCCCGGATGTCCGAAACCGGGTCGCGGTCGGTCTCGAAGGTGGCGCAGTCGACGACGTGCACGAGCACCGAGCACCGCTCGATGTGGCGCAGGAAGTCCAGGCCGAGCCCCTTGCCGCCGGACGCGCCGGGGATGAGCCCGGGGACGTCGGCGACGGTGAACGTGGTGTCGCCGGCGCTGACCACCCCGAGGTGCGGGGTGAGCGTGGTGAACGGGTAGTCCGCGACCTTCGGCCTCGCCGCCGACAGCGCGCTGACCAGCGAGGACTTCCCGGCGCTGGGGAACCCGAGCAGCCCGACGTCGGCCATCGAGCGCAGCTCGAGCACGAGGTCGAGGGTGTCGCCCGGCTCGCCGAGCAGCGCGAACCCGGGGGCCTTGCGGGTGGGG
>NZ_DASXJD010000100.1:0-13144 GCF_036497585.1 Actinomycetospora sp.
TCCTGCGGTTCGGGGGCTCGCGGTCCGCTGCCGCGACGCGTCGGGGTCAACGGACGACTTGGTGCGGAACTGTCCCGTGTGCAGCGCGTCGGAACGCTCCAGAGAGACTACGACCTCACCGTATGTCTCCCACCCGCCCTCCGTGAGGTGCTCTTCCACGCAGTCGATCAGCGAGTGGGTGATGGTCTCTTCGTCCCCCGCCATCCGAGCATGGTCGGCGGGGCTGAGCGCCACCGTGTAGTGGTTGGGTGCCAGTTGGCGCCCACCTGCCAAGACTCGCACGCCGTCCTCCGCCTCGCGCCGGAGGGCCTGTGCGATCTCCTGGGGAACGACCTTGCCGCCGAAGACCCGCGCGAAGGTGTCACCCACGAAGCCTTCGAGCGCACGCTCGAAGCGCTGTGCGCGCCCCACCCGCGATCCCTCCTCCCGACTCCGCCGTCCCGACATCACCCCGTTCGGAGTGTCGCCACCCGGGCGGGGTGTCACAATGGTATCGGTCGCCGACCCGAGCGCGTTGACCTCCTTCGTGGTGGGCCTCCGCGTGCGTGCTACGGTCGATCCGTCGATCACCGCGAGGCGGGGCGACACCACTCGGGGCGAGTGGCGGAATGGCAGACGCGCACGGTTCAGGTCCGTGTATCCGAAAGGATGTGGGGGTTCAACTCCCCCCTCGCCCACACTCACTCTCCCGCGGGCACGCTGGTGTCATGCGACCCGCCCGCAAGGTCTGCGATCTCACCGGTCCTGGTCTGACCGACCGCTTCGGCGTCGGCGGCACCGACCTCGGTGCCACGGTCCGCGCGCCGGACGGTCGCCTGGTGTCGGTGTTCGGTGACACGTTCGAGGACGCGGGTGTCGGCGGGGCGGGCTGGCGCTCCCCGATCGTCCTGTTCGCCGACCCCGGCTCGCTCGCCACGGGCCTGCGCTGGACCGGGTCGGCCGGCCCGGACGAGTACGCCTACCAGGTCGTCGACTACACCCACCACGGCTACCGGCGGGTGCGCTCCGGTCCGCTCGGCTGGCGGCAGGTCTCGACGGTGCTGCCCACCGACCTGCTGACCGTCGGTGGCGACCTCTGGTTGCACGTCATGGCCTGCCGCGGCCTCGGCAACGTCCGGGCCACCGAGCTCCACCGCTCCCGCGACTCCGGGGTGACCTGGGACCCGGCCGGCGTCCGCTGGCCCGGTAACCACCTCGGCGGGCTGTTCCAGATGCTGACCTGGGAGGCCGACGCCGACGGGGAGTGGGTGTACGCCCTGTCCACCGGCTTCCAGCGCGCCCACGGACTGCTCCTGCAGCGGGTGCCGGCCGACCGGCTCACCGGCCCGGACGCGTGGCAGGGCTGGGGCTGGGACGGCACCGACTGGGGCTGGGACCGCTCGCCCACCCTGGTGCTCCCCGGCGCCTTCGGGGAGATGTCCCTGCGCCGGGTGCCGGACGCGTCGGGCCACGAGTGGTGGCTGCTCGTCGTCTTCGACGCCGGGAACTACCGCATCGATGCCTACCTGCTCGACCACCCGACGGCGAACCTGCACGAGGCGCCACGGGCGACGCTCGTGCACGGCTGCGGATGGGGCGAGGAGGACCACGACGCCGGGCGTGTCGCCCAGCTCTACGGCGGTTACATCGTCCCGGGCTCGACGCTGTCCGGGCTGCACCTCGTGGTCAGCCAGTGGAACACCGGGACGAACTGGCCCTACCGCTCGATGCAGTTCCGCGCCGACGTGGGTGCGCTGGCGCGCTCGCTCACGTGGCCGTAGGCCTCCAGTCGGCGTCGGCTCCCTCGACGACGGGGGAGCGGCCGAGCAGGGGGCGCCACCAGGCCTCGTTGGCGCGGTACCAGGCCACGGTGTCGGCGATGCCCTCGGTCCACTGGACGGTCGGGGCCCAGCCGAGCTCGGTGCGCAGCTTGGTCGAGTCGAGCAGGTAGCGCCGGTCGTGGCTGGGCCGGTCCGGGACGATCGTCTTCAGTTCCGGGCCGAGGCCCAGGGCGCCGAGCACGGTGTCGGCGATGCCCTCGATGTCGACCTCGACCCCGGACCCGACGTTGTAGGTCTCCCCGACCCGGCCGTGGTGGAGCACCGCGTCGATCGCGCTGGCGTGGTCGGAGACGTGCAGCCACTCGCGGCGGTTCTTGGTCGAGGCGTAGAGCGGCAGTGGCTGCCCGGCCAGCGCGCGGGTGGTGAACAGCGGGATGACCTTCTCGGGGAACTGGCGCGGCCCGTAGTTGTTGCTGCAGTTGGTGATGGTGACCGGGATGTCGTAGGTCAGCCCGTAGGCGCGCACCACGTGGTCGCCGCCGGCCTTGGCCGCGTTGTACGGGGTGCGCGGCAGGTACGGCGAGTCCTCGGTGAACGCCTCGTCGGCATCCAAGGACAGGTCGCCGTAGACCTCGCAGGTGGAGATGTGGTGGAACCGCGACACCCCGACCCGGCGCACCGCCTCGAGCAGCGCCTGGGTGCCCATGACGTTGGTGGCGAAGAAGTCGCCGGGGCCCAGGATCGCCAGCGAGTTGTGGGACTCGGCGGCGAAGTTGACCACCACGTCCACCGAGTACGCGCGCAGCAGGTGCGCGACCAGGTCGGTGTTGGCGATCGAGCCGTGCACGAACTCCACCCCGTCGAGCAGCTGCCCGTCGGGGCCGTTCAACGACTCCCGGACCCCGGCGTAGGTCAGCGCGTCCAGCGCCAGCACCCGGTCACCCGGGTGGGCCGCACGCCAGTAGCGGACGAAGTTCGACCCGATGAAACCGGCTGCACCGGTCACGAGAACGGTGGACACTCGGGTTCTCCTGGGATCTCCGATTGCTCGCGGGCGTCCACGAACCTAACGGACCGCGCCCGACGCCCCGTCGAGCCGGTGGGGCACCCTGGTTACCGGACGAATCCGCACGATCAACCAGAGGACGGCATGCACGACGCACGGACCCTCATCGAGCTCGGCGACGAGGCGGTCCGCCGCCTCGCGCGGCGCGGCTACGCGCTGGACCTGGCGGGCCTCGAGGCGCTCTCCGCGCAGCGCAACTCCTCGATCGCCCGGACCGACGACCTACGGGCGGAGTCCAAGCGGGTCGCCGCGGAGGTCGGGCGGGTCGCGAAGGAGACGAAGGGCCAGGGTCCGGAGGTCGAGAAGCTCAAGGCCCGGGCCCGCGAGCTCAAGGACGAGATCCGCGAGGCGGACGACGCGGTGGCCGCCGCCGAGGGCGCGCTGCGCGAGGTGCTGCTCGCGATCCCGAACCTCCCCGACGACGAGACCCCGGACGGCGACTCCGACGCGGACGCCCTGGAGGTCCGCCGGTGGGGGGCCCCGCCGGAGTTCTCGTTCGAACCCAAGGACCACGTCGACCTCGGCGAGGCCATGGGCATCCTCGACTTCGGACGTGCCGCGAAGCTCTCGGGCGCCCGGTTCAGCGTCGCCCGCGGGCCCGGCGCCGTCCTCGAGCGGGCGCTGGCCTCGCTCTTCCTCGCGCTGCACACCGGTCGCCACGGCTACACCGAGTTCTCGGTGCCCTACCTGGTCACCCCGGAGACGATGACCGGCACCGGGCAGCTGCCGAAGTTCGAGGAGGACCTGTTCCGGACCGGCACCGACGACCGGAGCCTCTACCTCATCCCCACCGCCGAGGTCCCGCTCACGAACCTGCACGCCGGCGAGATGCTCGACGCGGACGCGCTCCCGCTCGCGTACACGGCCTGGACGCCGTGCTTCCGCTCCGAGGCGGGCAGCTACGGGCGGGACACCCGCGGCATCCTGCGCCTGCACCAGTTCTCCAAGGTCGAGATGGTGCGCTTCTGCGACGCCGAGGAGTCCGGCACCGAGCTGGAGCTGATGGTCTCCCACGCCGAGGCGTGCCTGCAGGCGCTCGGCCTGGCCTACCGCGTGGTCCGGCTCGCGGCCGGCGACATGGGCTTCGCGGCCCGGATGACCTATGACGTCGAGGTCTGGCTGCCCAGCCAGGGCACCTTCCGCGAGATCTCGTCGTGCTCGGACTGCGGGACGTTCCAGTCGCGCCGGGCCGGGATCCGGGCGAAGGACGCCCAGGGGACCCGGCAGGCCGTCGCCACCCTCAACGGCTCCGGCCTGCCGATCGGGCGGGCGATGGCCGCGGTGCTCGAACAGTTCCAGGAGCCCGACGGGTCGGTGTCGATCCCCGAGGTGCTGCACCCCTACACCGGGTTCCGCCGCATCCTCGCCGACGGCAGCACGGAGTAGATCAGCGACCGACCCGCATCATCGACGCACGGCGGCGAGCTGGGTGGCCTGACCGACCATCCGGCCGTCGGCGTCCCACACCCGGCAGGTCTCGTGCATCCGCTCGCCGGCGACGTGGTCCACCCACTGGGTGGCGCGCAGCGGGCCGGGGGCGGGCACGGCGTGGACGTGCGCGGTCAGTGACATCGTCGGTGACCACCCGGTCAGGCCGAGGTCGAAGCAGGCGGGCGGCAGGACGTCGAGCGCGACGAGCAGGCCGATGGGGGACCAGGTCTCGCGGGTGTCGAGCTCGACCCATCCGGAGAGGCGGCCCTCGCCGGTCGGCCGCCCGGACAGGAACCCCAGCGAGGGCGGGTCCAGGCGGGCGTCCACGACGTCCATCAGCGGCAGGCCGCCCCGACCGTCGGGCGTCTCGACCGGTCGGCGGTCGCACTGCTCGAACGGGGGGAGCGCGATCGGGGCGGGCGAGACGTCGCCCTCGTGGGGGCCAGGCGCGGGCGCGGCGCCCAGGACGATGGCGACCTCCACGCACGGCCGGTCGTCCTGGTCGAGGCGGACCCGGACCTGGGTGGCGGCCCGGCCGCGGCGCAGGACGTCGACGTTGACGCCGGCGGGCCCGGGGTCGGGCGCGCGCAGGAACGTCCCGGTGACGGTCTCGGGGACGTCGTGCACCCCGGTGTCGGGGGTGGCGCCCGTCTCCGCGAGCTCGTCCACCGCGGCCTGGGCCAGCACGGCGAGCAGGTAGCCGCCGTGCATCTTCGGCCCGATGCGCCACTGCTCGTCGAGCAGGGCCGTGCGCCGCCCGGGCTCGCCGGACGGCTCCGTGGAGGTCGCCTTCGCCAGCTCCGCCATCAGACCTGCGGCGGGCGCGGCGGCAGGTCGCCGTCGTCGGGGGTGATCGGGCCGGGCGGCGTGGCGCCGGGGGCGCTCTCGCTCGGCGGCGTCGGTACGTCGGGCGACGCGGCCGCGTGCGGCGCCGCCGCGTGGCCGCCCTGCTCGGGAGTGATCGGGCCGGGCGGCGTCGTGCCCGGGGCGCCGCTGCCGGGCGCCGGGTCACCGGCCGAGGCGCCGGGAGCACCAGGGGCGCCCGACGTCGGCGTCGAGGAGCCCTGCGAGGCGACCCAGCCGATGCCCTCGCCGACCTTGGACTCGACCTTGCCGACGTGGTCGGAGTACTTCCCGTGGGTCTTCTCGTCGACCCAGCGGGCGGCCTTGCCGAGGGCGCCCTTGAGGGTGTCCTCGTTCTCCGAGACCTTGTGGCTCACGGTGTCGCGCAGGTCGGACGCCGTCTGCTTGCCCTGGCGGATGATCTCGTCACGGTCCATGGCGGTTCCTCGTGCTCTCTCGCGGGTGCGGAGGTTGCCCAGTACCCGAATATAGCCGCCGTCACCGACACCGAGATCGTCTCGGCGAAGGTCACGAAACGGTCACCCGCCGCTCACGAGGCGTGGCAGCCCGGCACCGTCGACCGCGGTGGGACGGGGTGGCCGACGACCCTGGGGGAGGGACACGGCACCATGGGACCCTCAGGCGCCCGGCGCGAGCCGGGACGCCGCGGTCCGGCGGGGGCGGACCGGGGTCGGCAGGAGCGGACGAGGAGGCACGCGGGCGGTGAGTTCGACGGAGGCGGGTCCCCCGTCCACCGTGGGCGCGGGCCGGTACACGCTCGGCGACCTCATCGGTCGAGGCGGCGCCGCGGAGGTCTTCCGCGCCCGCGACGAGCTGCTCGGGCGCGACGTCGCGGTCAAGCTGTTCCCGGCCGGCGTCGGCGAGGCGGACGAGTCGCGGCGCCAGCGCGAGGTCCAGACGCTCGCCGGGATGAACCACCCCGGCCTGGTGACGATCTACGACGTCGGCCAGGAGGGCAGCCGCGCCTACTTCGTCATGCAGCTCATCGAGGGCGAGTCCCTCGCCGACCGCATCCGCAGCGGTCCGCTGCGGCTCGGCGACGTCGTCGCGCTCGGTGCCGCGCTCGCCGACGCCCTCACCTATGTGCACCGCCACGGCGTCGTCCACCGTGACATCAAGCCGGGCAACGTCCTGCTCGACACCGAGGGCCGCCCGCACCTGTCGGACTTCGGCATCGCCGTGCTCGCCGACGCCACCAACATCACCGCCACCGGCATGGTGATCGGCACCGCGTCGTACCTCTCGCCCGAGCAGGTCCGCGGGCAGCCGGTCGGGTCGGCCTCGGACGTCTACGCCCTCGGCCTGGTCCTGCTCGAGTGCATCACCGCCCGCCGCGAGTACCCGGGCAACGCCCTCGAGGCCGCCGTCGCGCGGCTGCACCGCCCGCCGGACATCCCGCCGGACCTGCCCGCCCCGCTGGGCGGCCTGCTCGTTGCGATGACCCGCGACGAGCCCGCGGAGCGCCCGACCACCGAGCAGGTCGTCGGCGAGCTGCGCATGATCGCGCGCGACGCCGGCATGGACGCCGAGACGGTGCTGGCGCCCGCCCCGGTCACCGGTGCGACGAACGCCATGCGCACCACCGCCATGGGTCCTCCCGGGACCGGGCCCGGCATGGCCACCGGCACCGGCGCGACCTACGCGATGGGTCCGGGCGCGCCTCCCGGCGCCTACGACCCCTACGGCGCGACGCAGCGGGTCGGCACCCCGCCCGGCGGCTACCCGCCCTACGGCCAGGACGGCCGGACGGCGCTCGTCGGACCCGGTACGGCCGCGGGGGTGCCCGCCGCCGTGGAGCCCACCGGCCGGAAGCGCTGGCCGATCGTCGTCGCCATCGTCGCCGTGCTCCTCGTCGCCGCAGGCGTGGGCGCGTACGCGCTGCTCGCGGGCAACAGCACCCAGCTCCCCGCCCCGGCGCCGACCGCGGTCCCGTCGCTCGCCCCGACGACGACCACGACGACGACCGAGGAGGAGACCCGGCGGTCCACCCGCCGTACGACGACCCAGGAGTCGACCACCACGCAGGCGCCCCCGCCGCTGGTGACGACGACGCAGGCCCCGCCGCCGACCACGCAGCAACAGCAGCAGACGACGACGGTGGCCCCCACGACGACGACGGCCCAGAACCCGCAGGGCGGCGTGCTGTCCCCGGGCGGCGGGTTCGTCCGCGGCCAGCAGCAGGACCCCGGCGCCACCGGCGGGTGAGACCGGCCGCGCGGGGGACCCCGCGCGGCCGACGCCCTACTGGTGCATGCGGCGGAACAGCGGTGCGCGCCCGGGCGGCTGGTCGATCGAGCCGCGGGGCGGCGCGGCCGGGATCTCGAAGGTCTGCGCCTCTCCCGCGACGAGGGTGAATTCGTCGTCGTGGTGGCGCAGGTCGAGGTCCTCGGCCGACGACGGCTCCATCCCGGCGGGCCCGGACCGGCTCTCGGGCACCTCCTCGAGGGTGTAGGTCGCCTCGCCGTGGCCGACGTCGACGTGGACCGAGCGCCCGCGCCAGAGCAGCCGGAAGCGCAGCCCCGAGACCGCCGAGGGGAGCCGGGGCGCGAACGTGAGCCGGCCGTTGTGCGTGCGCATCCCACCGAGACCCTGGACGACCGCGGTCCACGAGCTCGCGAGCGCGGCCAGGTGGATGCCGTCGCGGACGTTGTTCTCGAGGTCCGCGAGGTCCATCTGCGAGGACTCGCAGAGGTAGTCGTAGGCCAGGTCGAGGTGGCCGGTCTCGGCGGCCATGACGGCGAGGGTGCCGGGGGAGAGCGAGGAGTCGCGGACGGTGATCCGCTCGTAGTAGGCGAAGTTGTCCGCCTTCTGGTCCTGGGTGAACGCGTCGGGGCACTGGACCATCGCGAGCACCAGGTCCGGCTGCTTGACGACCTGCTTGCGGTAGAGGTCGAAGTACGGGTAGTTCAGCAGCAGCGGGTAGTTCTCCTCGGGGGTGTGCTCGAAGTCCCACAGCGCGTGCGAGGTGAAGCCCTCGGCCTGGGCGTGGATGCCGAGCTTCTCGTCGTAGGGGATGACCATCGCGCTCGCGGCGGACCGCCAGCTCGCGATCTCCTCCGAGCTCACCCCGAGCCGCTCGGCCTCCCGGGGGTGGCGCACGGACACGTCGGCGGCGCCGCGCAGGTTCCGCTGCGCCATGAGGTTCGTGTAGACGTTGTTGTCGGCCACCGCCGAGTACTCGTCCGGCCCGGTCACGCCGTCGATGCGGAAGTTCGACTCGCTGTCGTGATGGCCCAGCGAGCGCCACAGGCGGGCGGTCCAGACCAGGATGTCGACGCCGACCTCGCGCTCGAAGTCGTCGTCCGCGGTGGCCGCGACGTAGCGGAGCACGGCGTCGGCGATGTCGGCGTTGACGTGGAACGCGGCGGTGCCCGCCGGCCAGTACCCGGAGCACTCCTCGCCGCGGATCGTGCGCCACGCGAACGCCGAGCCCTCCAGCCCCAGGTGCTCGGCGTGGGCCCGGGCGATGTCGAGGGTCGAGTGCCGCCAGCGCAGCGCGTCGGCCGCGGCCCGGGGCTGGGTGAACATGAAGACCGGGAGCACGAAGGTCTCGGTGTCCCACAGGCAGTGCCCGTCGTAGCCCTGCCCGGTGAGGCCCTTCGCCCCGATCGCCCGCTTCTCGGCGCGGGCCCCCGCCTGCAGCACGTGGAAGAGGCTGAAGCGGATCGCCTGCTGCAGGCGCGGGTCGCCGTCGATCTCGACGTCGGCCCGCGCCCAGAACGCGTCGAGGTACTCGCGCTGCGCCGCCAGCAGGCCGTCCCAGCCGGTGTAGAGCGACGCGTCGAGGGCCGCCTCGACCTGGTCGACGATCGCCGGCTGCGAGCGGGAGCTGGACCAGCCGTACGACAGGAACTTGACGATGCGCAGCGTGTTGCCCGGCTTCAGCCGCGTGATGACGGTGGTGCGACCGACGTTGTTGGAGCAGGAGCTGTCGACCTGCACGTCGTCGGGTCCGAAGACCTGGTGCTCCATCGCGGCGCCGACCCGCAGCTCGGAGCGCCGCGTCTGGTGGGTCATCCGGGCGCCGTAGTGCGAGTGCGAGTGGTGCTCCGGGATCAGCGGATCCTTGAGCGCGGCCGCGACGCGCGGGTCGCCCTCGACCTGGGGCATCTGCTCGTTCGCGAACAGCTCCGACTGCACGACGAGCAGCGCGTCCGACCCGGCGTCCTCGGGGATGGAGACCTCGTAGGAGATCGCGGCGACGGCGCGCTGGGAGAAGGACACGATCCGCTGCGAGGTGACGTCGACGCGCTGCCCGTTGGGGGAGGTCCACTCGACGTGGCGGGTGAGCGTCCCGGCGCGCATGTCGAGGGTGCGCTCGTGGGCGTGCACCTGGCCGTACCGGACGTCGAGCGGCTCGTCGTCGACGAGCAGCCGGATGAGCTTGCCGTTGGGGACGTTGACGAGCGTCTGTCCCTCGTCGGGGAAGCCGAACCCGCCCTCGGCGTAGGGCAGCGGGCGCGACTCGAAGAACGAGTTGAGATACGTCCCCGGCATCCGGTGCGGCTCCCCTTCGTCGAGGTTGCCCCGCATGCCGACGTGGCCGTTCGCGAGCGCGAAGAGCGACTCGGTCTGGCCCAGCAGGTCGACGTCGAGCTCCGGCTCGTGCACCGACCACGGGTCGACGCTGAACACGTTCGAGATCACAGGGGGGACTGTAACCATCCCGAATCCGGCCGGCGGGGCCGCGCGTCGGCCACCATGGGGGACATGGCCGGCCTGGGCTCCGTGCACCGGGCGCTGCGCGTCCTCGAGGTCGTCGCGGACGCGGGTGACGGGATCACCGCGAAGGCCGTCGCCCGTCGCCTGGACTACAACCTCTCGACGACCTACCACCTGCTGTCGAGCCTCGTCGAGGACGGCTACCTCGTGCGCCTGGAGCCCGCCCGCGGCTTCGGTCTTGGCCGAAGCTCCCCGCGCTGAACGACCGGCTGCGCTCGCAGCTGCCGATCCCGCCGGGGCTCGGCGCGACGCTGCGGCAGGCGCACACGACGGCGGGCGCCGGGGTGCTGTACGCCGCCTACCGCGACGCCGACGTCGTCGTGGTCGCCACCGACGACTGCCCCGAGCACCCGGTGCCGACGATCTCGACGTGGCGGGGGGCGCTGCACGCGACCGCCGTCGGGAAGCTCCTCCTGGCCGCGCTCCCGGCGCCCCGGCGCACCGAGGTGCTCGCCCGCGACGGCCTCGTCCACCACGCCCACCGCACGATCGACGCGCTCGAGGACCTCGACCGGGAGCTCGACGCGGTGCGCCACCGGGGCCTCGCGAGCGAGCGGGGCGAGTTCCGGGAGCGGCTGGCGTGCGTGGCCGCCCCGGTCCGGCTGCCCGACGGTGTGGCCCGCTCGCGCGAGGAGGCGCTGGTGGGGTGGGGGCGGTCGCCGTCGCCGTGCCCGTCGTGCCCGCGGGCGGCCCCGGCAGCCTGCACGGCCAGCGCGACCGGCTGGAGCGGGCGGTGCGGACGGCGGCCACCCGGGCGTCCTCGGCCCTGGCCGACGGGCTGCGGACACTCGGGGATCCGGTTTCCACTGGATGGGACGCCCGGTGACCCGGTGGCCCGGGACACGGTGAGCTGTGCGCATGTCCGCAAGGAAGCTGGCCCCGTTCCGCGCCGACCACGTCGGGAGCCTTCTGCGTCCCCCGGCCCTGCTGACGGCGCGCGCCGCGCACGCCGAGGGCCGGCTGGGCGACGACGAGCTGCGCGCGGCCGAGGACGACGCGATCCGCGACGTCGTCGCCATGCAGGAGTCGGTGGGCCTCCAGGCGGCCACCGACGGCGAGTTCCGCCGGACCTCCTGGCACATGGACTTCCTCTACCAGTTCGACGGGGTCTCGTCGTCGAAGGACTCGTCGGTCGAGGTGGCCTTCCGCAACGCGACCGGCAACCTCACCTTCGTCTCGATGTCGCTGGTGATCGACCGCCGGATCGGGCTCTCCACGACGATCTTCGGCGACGCCTTCTCGATGCTGGCCTCGACCGTGACCAGCGCCGTGCCGAAGCTGACGATCCCCTCGCCGTCGATGCTGCACTACCGGCTGGGCGGCGCCCCGGTGCACGAGGGCTCGCCGTACTCCCACCCCGACGAGTTCTGGGCCGACCTGGCGGCGGCGTACCGCGAGGAGATCTCGCGGCTGTACGCGCTGGGTGTGCGCTACCTCCAGCTCGACGACACCTCGCTGGCCTACCTCAACGACCCGGCCCAGCGGGAGTCGATGGCCGCCCGCGGCGAGGACGCCGACCACATGCACGAACGCTACGTCGACACGATCAACGCGGCGCTGTCCGGGCGCCCGGACGACCTGCGGATCACCACGCACATGTGCCGCGGCAACTACCGCTCCTCGTGGGCGGCCGAGGGTGGTTACGACCACGTGGCGGAGAAGGTCTTCGGCGGGCTCGAGGTGGACGGGTTTTTCTGCGAGTACGACGACGCCCGCTCCGGCGACTTCTCCCCGCTGCGCTACCTGCCGCGCGGCGACCAGCAGGTGGTGCTGGGCCTGGTGACGACGAAGTCCGGCGAGCTGGAGGATCCGGACACGCTGAAGCGGCGGATCGAGGAGGCGTCGGAGGTCGTGCCGCTCGAGCAGCTCTGCCTCTCGCCGCAGTGCGGGTTCTCCTCGACAGTGGAGGGCAACGAGCTCTCCTACGAGCAGGAGGTCGCGAAGCTCGAGCTGATCGTCTCGGTTGCGCAGGACGTCTGGGGCTCGTAGCTCCCTTCCCCGGCCCCCGAGGAGATCGCCGACGGCATCCGGTCGCCCACCGAGGGATGGGGCCGATATCTCTACTCGCGCGCCGGCCTTCCGCCGATGCTGTGGAACCCGACCCTGTGCTGGCCGAACGGGCGGTTCCTGGCGACTCCCGACGGCTACCAGCCCGACGTCGGCCTGGCCTGGGAGAACGACTCGATGGAGTTCCACCCCGTCGAGGAGGACGACACCGCACGTCGACGGGCGGACACGGTCGCAGCGGGTGTCGTCGTCGCGCACCACCGTCCGCGTCGCCTGAAGACGGAGCCGGCTCGGGTGATCGAGGAGCTCCGCGCTCACTACGAGCTGGCCGCCTCGCGCCCGACCCCGCACCTCATCGTCGTGCCGACCGCCTGAGCCCGGTCGAGCGAGCGCCACTCTCGCTCGCAGAGAAGCAGCGAGAGTGCCGTTCGCTCGATCAGGGGGTCAGCCGCCGTACCGGACCGCCAGCTGGCCGCGACAGATGCTCGTGTTCGCGTCCACCCCGACCTGGTACGACCGGGCCTTGCGCAGGTGCGGCGGGAGCGCCTCGACGCCGACCGTGCGCCCGCTCGGGTCGACGACGAGCGGGTCGTCGTCACCGGCCGGGATGCCCAGCTCCTGTCGGCGAGCGCGGGGCGTCGGCGACCATGAGGAACGCGAAGTTCGGCGCGCAGAAGTAGGTGGGCAGGCGCGGCCGCACCGAGGCGGCGAACCCCTCGACCTCGACCGAGGCGACGAAGTCGAGCGAGACCACGTCGGCGTCGAGCTCGGGGTCGCGCACAGCGCGCAGCGCCTCCCACACCCGGGCCGCCAGCCCGGTGGCCGCCGCGGCCGCGGCCTCCCCGGAACCGGTGACCCGGGTGTCGGCGGGCGCACCCACGGAGCGCAGCGGAGCTGGGTCCGTGACCACCGTCATGCCTGCGCCACCGCCCGGTCCTCGACCAGCTCGGCGTCGTCACCGGAGGCGGGCGCCGAGGTGTCGGAGGGCAGCTGGAGCTCGGCGGGCACCGGGATGTCGTAGAGCCGCGCCGCGTTGAGGCCGAGGATCTTCTTCTTGCCCTCGACGCCGAGACGGGGGTGGTGGTCGAAGTCGGCCGACTCGGGGAAGTCCCAGTCGACGAGGCCCTCGACCTGCCAGCGCGGCTCCCAGATTCCGTAGTCCGAGCCGAAGGTCATCTTGTCCTCGCCGACCCAGAACAGCAGCTCGCCCATGACCTTCGCGAAGAACCTCGGACGGGCGTGCATGAGCGCGCCGAGCACCACCGAGAGGCCGGCGTAGACGTTGGGCTCCTGC
>NZ_DASXJD010000101.1:0-9742 GCF_036497585.1 Actinomycetospora sp.
GGCGGGCATCGACGAGGACGGCGTCGTGCGGTCCGGCGTCGAGGAGCGCGGCCACTTCGGGCGCCGCGGTCCGGAGCCCGTGGGGTAGCAGGGTCAACGACGGCAGCACTGACGTCGGTTCGGGGTCGGCGGTGAGCAGCAGGAGCTCCACGCGAATCTCCCTCCACAGTCGTGCCGGTCACCATAGCTGTGTTCACCGCGCTGTCACCCGGTCGCGCGTTCCATGTCACGTGGGGCCCACTCTCTACGCTGGTCCGTGTGCGGACGGGCGGGTCCGCGCACCGAGAGCCGTGGGGAGTGGTGCGTGATGACGGCGGCCGTGGTCACCCTCGCCGTCATCGTCGTCGCGGGGGCGGTCGTGCTCGCCGTCGGGATGCTGCGCCGGCGGAGGCCGGCGACCGGCCCGGCCTCCGGCACGAGCGAGCCCGAGACCCCGCCGGCCGGCATGCCGTTGCCCACCGACCTCGCCGCGCGCGAGGGCGGCCTCGTCCTGCTGCAGTTCTCCTCGGCGTTCTCCCGCCCCTGTCGCGACACCCACGGCGTGCTCGACGACGTCGCCGCCGAGCTGCCCGGCCTCGTCCACCGCGAGGTGGACCTGGCCACGCGCCCCGAGCTGGTGCATCTGCTGGGCGTCAGCGACACCCCGACCACGCTGCTGGTCGACGGCCGGGGACGGGAGCTGTTGCGGGTGAGGGGCGTGCCGCGCCGGGCGGCGCTGGTGAGCGCGATCGCGCCGCACCTCCCGGCGAGGGATTGATCCAGCTCACGGATGACCTCCGGGGGTCGCTCCCGGTAGCGTGGCCGCCGTGGACGAGGGCCTGACACGGCGGCGCGCGGTGGACCTGTGCCGCGTCGACAGCTGCCTGTGTCCCGGTGCCGGTCGCGCGGCCTGAGGCCACCACTCCCGGTGCTCGCCGGATCGGTGCCCGCGCGGCGGCACCCCGTGGGTCGCTCGTGACCGCGGGGACACCTCCCCTGTCGCTTTCCCAGGCGCCCGCCGCGAGCCCGGCGGGCCGGAAGTCCATCCCGATGAGGAGTCACGTATGAGCCGCCAGGACGCCCTGGTCACCGCCGACTGGGCCGAGGAGAACCTGGACGCACCCGGAGTGGTGTTCGTCGAGGTCGACGAGGACACCACCGCCTACGACGGGGGCCACATCCCCGGCGCGGTGAAGCTCGACTGGAAGACCGAGCTGCAGGACCCGGTCCGCCGCGACTTCGTCGACAAGGCCGGCTTCGAGGAGCTGCTCTCGTCGAAGGGCATCTCCAACGACGACACCGTGGTGCTCTACGGCGGCAACAACAACTGGTTCGCCGCCTACGCGTACTGGTACTTCAAGCTGTACGGGCACTCCGACGTGAAGCTGCTCGACGGTGGGCGCAAGAAGTGGGAGCTCGACGGCCGCAAGCTCGACGCCGCCGTGCCGGAGCGCAAGAACACGGACTACAAGGCCCAGGAGCAGGACCTCTCGATCCGCGCGTTCCGCGACGAGGTCGTGAACGCGATCGGGTCCAAGAACCTGGTCGACGTCCGCTCGCCCGACGAGTTCTCCGGCAAGCTCCTCGCCCCCGCGCACCTCCCCCAGGAGCAGGCGCAGCGCGGCGGCCACATCCCCGGCGCGCTCAACGTGCCGTGGTCGAAGGCCGCGAACGAGGACGGCACCTTCAAGTCCGACGAGGAGCTCCGCGAGCTCTACGGCACCGAGGGCCTCGACTCCTCCCGCTCGACGATCGCCTACTGCCGCATCGGCGAGCGCTCCTCGCACACCTGGTTCGCCCTGCACGAGCTGCTGGGCGAGTCCGACGTCAAGAACTACGACGGTTCATGGACCGAGTACGGCTCGCTGGTCGGCGTGCCGGTGGAGACGGGAGACGGCAAGTCCTGATGTGTGGATCCCCTGACCAGAACGCGGACCTGCCCGCCGGCACGGACCTCTCCAAGGAGTCGGTGCTCGTCGGCAAGGTGACCAACAGCGGCTCGCCCGTCGGCGGGGCCTTCGTCCGGCTGCTCGACTCGACCGGTGAGTTCACCGCGGAGGTCGTCTCCTCCGCGACCGGCGACTACCGGTTCTTCGCCGCGCCGGGCAGCTGGACCGTCCGGGCGCTGTCGCGGTCGGGCAACGGCCAGACGGACGTGTCCGTCGGCGGCCCCGGCCTGTATACGACGGAGGTGCCGGTCGGCTGAGTGCCGGCCCCGGGTGGCAGCAACGGCACGTTCCTGGCGTCCGACGCGAGGACGGCGCCGTTCACCCATCGGACTCGCCGACGCCCGTCCCGCCCCGTTCCCGGGGTGGGGCGGGCGTCGTCGTTAGGGTGGCGCGGTGGCCTGGGTCTACACGGTCCTCCTCGCCGCGTGCAGCGCCGGGATCCTCTCCTACGCGCTGCTGCTGACGAGGCGGCTCTTCCGCGACGAAAGCACGAGCAGCACCACGGAGCGATCGGCGTGAGCGAGTCCGGGGCCGACATGCCCGAGGGCCTGTCCGGCAACGAGGCCATCCGCGCCGCCGAGGAGCGCGCGGAGCACACCCGCGAGCGCAACCTCCCGGCCTGGGGGGACCTGCCGGTCGCGGACGACACCGCGAACCTGCGGCTGGGGCCCGACCTCAACGACGCCCTGCTCCCGCTCCTCCCGCTGATCGGGGTGTGGCGCGGGGAGGGCGAGGTCGTCTACCCGACGATCGAGGGCCCCTTCCACTTCGGGCAGCAGATCACCGTGGCCCACGACGGTCGGCCGTTCGCGTCCTGGGAGGCCCGCTCCTGGCTGCTCGACGGCCCGGGCGGCCAGGTCGTGCGGCCCGCGGCCCGGGAGGTCGGGTGGTGGCGCCCGCAGCCCGACGGGACGATCGAGCTGCTGCTGGCCCACCAGACCGGCGTCGTGGAGATCTTCTACGGGGTCGCGCGGACGCAGACCTCGTGGGAGCTGCAGACGGACGCCGTCGTGCGGACCGCCAGCGCCAAGGAGGTCACGGCGGCGACGCGGCTCTACGGCATCGTCGACGGCGGGGACCTCGCCTACGTCGACGAGCGCGCCATGATGGGCCAGGACCTGCAGCCGCACACGTCGGCGCGGCTCACCCGCGTCGCGGGCTGAGGCCCCCGGGGTCTAGGACGACGGCGTCCCCGCCCACGCCGGGGCCGTGCCCGCCGGCTCCTCGTCCGCCGGCTCCTCGTCCGCCTGCTCCTCGTCCGCCTGCTCCTCGTCCGCCGCGGTGACCGCGGCGCGGGTGTGGTCCGGGAGGACCCCGAGCGTGGCCGCGACGAGGCCGCCGAGCTCGTCCGCATCCACCCCGCACAGCCGGGCGACGGCGGGCGCGGGCACCCCGCTGCGCAGCAGCGAGACCGCCACCCGCCCGGGCTCCTCGCCCCGCTCGAGGGCGCCGACCCCGGCGAGCGCGGCCCGTGGGTCGTCGACGAGCGCCGCGAGCAGGCGCGTGACGGCCGGGTCAGGGGCGGCATCCGACGTCGGCCCGGCGCCCGCGTCGCGGGACACCGCCGGCTCGCTGACCGGGTCGTCCTCGACGACCGCAGCCGGGGCGCGGCGCGGGACCGCCGGCTCGGTCACGGGGTCCTCGTCGGCCGCCATCGGGACCAAGCCGGCCGCCACCCCACGCTGCGCCCGCGACGCCCGCCGCCCGGCCCGGGCCCCGGCGACGAGCAGCACCACCGCGATCACGAACAGCACCACCGCGACGACGATCCACGTCGTCGGGGTGTGCAGCAGACGCTCCCACGTCGCACCCGCGTCCATGACCGGCCAACCTACGCGCCCGGCCACGGACCGCGGTCCGCGATCGCCCGCTCAGGCGCCCGCCGCGTCGTCCTGACCCGTCGAACGGCTCTCCGGGGCGGGTTTCGGGGGCGGACCGGGGCGCAGCGGCACCGGGCCGCCCGGCGGCACCGGACCGTACGGCGGCCCGTAGGGCCCGCGCGGACCCCGCTGCGGGCCCGGGCCCCACGGCCGGGGCGGGGAGCTCGGCCGCCCGGAGTTCGCGACCAGCTCGTCGAGGTGGCCCTTGACCCGGACCAGCTCGTCGAAGACCGAGTCACGCTGGGCGCGGAGGTCGGCGAGCGCGGCCCGGGACTCGGCGTGCTCGGCGAGCAGCGACTCCGCGGCCTTGCTGCGCACGAGCTGCGCCTCCTGCTCGGCGGCCTGCAGGATGCCCCGCAGCCGCTCGTTGAACGCGTCCACGCCGCCGCGGCCCTCCGGGCCGGACCCGTCGGCGGGCGCCGGGGAGGCCGCCGAGGCGTCCACCGGCGGCGGCATCGTGGCGGCGCCCTCCTGGAGCGTGGCTGCGAGCTCGCCGCGTGGCGGCGCCGCCTCCGGCGGATCGGACCGGCGACGTTCCCGGACGGCGAGCTGCGCCCGCAGCTGCGCCACCATGCGGCGCAGCCCGGCCACGTGCTCGTCGACCTGGGTGCGGTCGTATCCCCGCAGGACGACGTCGAAGTGTGGCCCCTCGGCCTCCTCCGGGGCGTCCGGCAGATCCAGGTAGTGCTCGGCGTCGGGGGGAGTGCGGCCCCGCTCACCCGTCGTCATACATCACCTCGTCGGGGCCCGGCTCCAGGTGCCGGGCGTGGTGTCGATGGTAGGGACGGGTTCCCACCGGACGCGAGACGCCGAACGGCCCTTCCGGGTCTCCCGCGGCCCTCGGCCGGGGTCGCCGGCGCGCCTACGATCGGGAGGGTGGACACCGAACTGCGCCAGACGCTGCACCGCCGCGGCCTGCGCATGACGCCGCAGCGCCAGCTGGTGCTCGACGCGGTCTCCGACCTGGGGCACGCGACCCCCGAGGCGATCTGCGCCAAGGTGCAGGAGATCGCGCCCGCGGTGAACATCACCACCGTGTACCGGACGCTCGACCTGCTCGAGCAGCTCGGCATCGTCCGTCACACCCACCTCGGCCACGGCGCGCCGACCTACGCGACCGGGGAGCACGAGCACGTGCACCTGGTGTGCCACCGCTGCGGCACGGTGGACGAGGTGGACGCCACCCTGCTCGACGACCTGGCCGGGACGCTGGCCCACCGGGCCGGCTTCACGCTCGACCCCACGCACGTCGCCCTGTCCGGCCTGTGCGCCCGCTGCGACGCGGAGAGCGACGTGGAGCCGGCCGGCCAGGCCGCCACCCCGGCGAAGGGACACGCATGACCCGCTCACCCCTGCTGGACCTGCCCGGCGCGATCGGCCACCCCGACGGCGACGCCGGGGGCCCGGACGCCGACGTCGCGGCCCACCACGGCGACCCGTTCGCCGAGCAGCGCGCCGCCTCGCGCCGCGCCGTCGTCGTCGACCGCTCGCACCGCGGCCTCGTCCTGGTCACCGGTCCCGACCGCGGGAGCTGGCTGCACCTGCTGGTCTCCCAGCAGGTGGCCGACCTGCCCGAGGGCCACGGCACCGAGGGCCTCGTCCTGGACGTCCAGGGTCGCGTCGAGCACCACGCGGTGATCGGCCACGTCGACGGCGGGCTCTGGCTCTCGGTGGAGCCGGGCACCGCGCCGGCGCTCGCGGCCTACCTGGAGTCGATGAAGTTCTGGTCCGACGTCACCGTGCGGGACGCGACGGACGAGTTCGCGCAGCTCGCCGTGCTCGGGCCGCAGGTCACCGACGTGCTCACCGCCGCGGGCGTCGAGGTCCCGAGCGACCCGGAGGGCGTCGTGGCGCTACCGGGCGGCGGCGTCGTGCGCCGCGTGCCGTGGCCGACCGAGACGACGTCGGTGGACCTGCTCGTGCCGCGCGCGCAGCTCGTCGACTGGTGGGAGCGGCTGCGCGGCGCCGGAGCGGCCGCCGCCGGCCTCGACGCGTTCGAGGCGCTGCGGGTGGCGGCGCTGCGCCCCCGCCTGCACGTCGACACCGACGAGCGCACGATCCCCCACGAGGTCGGCTGGATCGGCGCGGCGGTGCACCTGACCAAGGGCTGCTACCGGGGTCAGGAGACGGTCTCGCGGGTGGCCAACCTCGGCCGGCCGCCCCGGCAGATGGTGCTGGTGCACCTCGTCTCCGGCGACGACGCGCTGCCCCCGCCCGGCACCCCACTCCTGTCCGCCGAGGGCGGCCGCGCCGTCGGCCGGGTCGGGACGGCGGTGCGCCACCACGAGCTCGGCTCGGTCGCACTCGCGCTGGTCAAGCGCTCGGCGGTCGCGGGGACGGGCGACTCCGGGCCCGCCACGCTCTGGGTCGCCGACGACCGCGACGAGGGCTCGCCCGGTCCGGCGACGATCGACCCGGACTCGGTCCCCCCGGACAGCGGCGAGCCCCCGGGTCGGGCGGCGGTGCGGCGGCTGCAGGGGTGAGCACGCGCGGCGGTCTGGTCACCCGGGTCGCGGTGGACGCCGCGGCCGCGGTGCTCGACGGGGTGGCGGTGCGGACCGCCGTCGAACCCCTCGACGCCGTGCCGGGGCTGCTGCTCAAGCGGGAGGACACCCAGCCCGTCGGCGCGTTCAAGCTCCGCGGCGCGTTCCACGCGGCTTCCCGTCTCGACCCGGGGGTGCGGGCCGCGGGCCTGGTGACCCACTCGTCGGGCAACCACGGCCGGGCCCTCGCCTGGGCGGCGGCCCGGCTCGGGGTGCCCGCCACCGTCGTCGTCCCCGACGACGCCGTCGCCGCCAAGGTCGAGGCGATGGCCGCCCTCGGGGCGCGGCTGGTGCGGGTCCCCGTCGACGACCGCGAACGCGCCGCCGACGCGGTGGTCGCCGAGACCGGCGGCGTGCTGGTGCCGCCCTACGACCACCCGGACGTGATCGCCGGCCAGGGCACCGTCGGCGCCGAGATCGCCGCGCAGGTGCCCGACGTCGACCGCGTCCTCGTCCCCGTGGGCGGGGGCGGGCTGATCTCCGGGATCGCGGCGGCGCTCGCGGGCACCGGGGTGTCGGTGGTGGGCGTGGAGCCGGAGCTGGCCGGCGACGCCGCGGAGTCCAAGCGCCGCGGGGAACCCGTGCGCTGGGACCGGGCGCGGGTGGCGCGCACCGCCGCCGACGGGCTGCGGGCTGCCCGACTGGGCGAGCTCACGTGGCCCCACGTCGAGGCGCTCGTGGACGACGTCGTGACGGTGTCCGAGGCCGCGATCGAGCGGGCGGCGCGGCTGCTGCACGCCGCGGGCGTGCCCGCCGAGGCGAGCGGCGCGGTGGCGACGGCGGGCGCGCTGGAGCACCCCGCGCTGGTCGGGATGCGGACCGTCGCGGTCGTCAGCGGCCGCAACGCCGACCCCGGCTGGGTGGCGCAGGTCCTCGCGGCGTGACGACCGGCGCCCGCTCGGGGTCGTCCGGTCGACGCGTGCCCCGCTGGGGTGGGTGACATCGCGGGGCGGTGTCCCCCACCATGGAGGCCATGATCGAGTTCCGACAGGGTGGTCGGCGGCGCATCGACCGCGTCCTCGACCCCGGCTTCCTCGCCGCGATCCGGGACCGGTCGCTGGACGAGCTCCGCGCGATGCGCGACGACGCCGCCCAGGAGGAGACCGACCTCTCCTACCTGCGCCGCCTGCTGCACGCCCGCATGGACATCGTGCGCTTCGAGGAGCACCGCCGCGCCGACGGCGGGGACGACGCCGAGGGCTCGGTGATGGACGCGCTGCCGCGCATCCTCGCCGACAACGCCCTGGGCCCGGCCGCCGGACGCGGACGGCACCAGACCGTGGAGCCCTCCCGCGCCGAGTCGCACCGCCGCCACGTCGAGGCGCTGCTGGCCGACACCGGCCTGTCCGACGTCTCCGGCCTCTCCAACGCCGAGCTGACCGAGTGCACCGAGGCCTACGCCGCCGAGGAGGCCTCGGTGTCCGACCATCGCATCCGGGTGCAGCAGGTCATGGACGCCTGCAACGACGAGATCGCCCGCCGCTACCGCGAGGGTTCCGCCTCGGTCGACGAGCTGCTGCGTCGCGAACGCGAAGGTGCCTGACGGCATGTGAGCACTTTCGGTGGCTATAGCGACGGAAAGTGCTCACATGGCCTCCGGCCACCTAGTTGGCACGCTCCCGGATCGCCCGGCTCGCCCAGAAGTCCCGCAGCCGCCGGTAGCTCGCCATCGCCTTCTCCGCGTCGCCCTCGCGGAGCGCGTCGAGGGCCTCGCCGACGTCCTCGGCCGAGGTGTCGGCGGCGAGCGTCTCGTCGTCGAGCAGCTGCACCAGGCCGCCGTAGTCCAGCTCGACGAGCGACCCGGCGTCGAAGTGCCGCAGCCACCGGGCGGTGTCCCGCAGGACCTCCGAGGGGCCGCCGTCACCGAGTGCGGAGCTGAGCAGCTCGGCGGCCGAGTCTGCGCGGGCGAGCGCGTCGGCCATCGGCACCCGCCAGTAGCACCGCCGGCGGACCCCGGAGCCGACCGGCGCGTCCGCCGTCGCGGGGTCGTCGCGGCCGAGCACGAGGACCCGGTCGGCAGCCTCGACGAGGACGAACCACGGCAGCGGCACCGTCCAGGTGGCCGACACGACGTGCGTTGCGCTCTCCCCGAGCTCGGCCACGACTGCCTCGGCCCGCGAGCGGGCGGCCGACTCCTCGTCGTGCAGCGCCGCCGCGCGCAGCACGGGCGACTCGGTCGAGAGGAACCCGACGAGGGCCGCGGCGGCGCGGGGCCGGGTGTCGAGCGGGCAGACCAGCGTCGTCGGGCCGAACCGCGACGGCGACGGCGAGGCCTCGCCGGGCGCCGGGGCGTCCGCGCCCTCGGCGAGCAGGACGTCGGCCGGACCCTCGGTGGCGGTCCCGTCGATGCGCTCCCCGGGCAGCAGACGCACCGGAGCGCCCAGCTGTGCTCGGAGACACACATCCCTTTCGCGGACCCCGGCCTGGGTGGCCGGGACGGCTCCGCGGGCCAGTCCGGCCCGCACACGCTGGGCCAACGGCCCCGGCAGCGCCCCCAGCGGTTCGTAGACGCGGAGGTAGCAGGCGAAGGGGGCTGGCACGGGCGCGATGGTGCCATGTCACGTCGCACGCCCGTTCGGACACACGGTATGCTCGGGTCACGAGCATTGCTATGAGATGAGGGGGGCCGCCGGGACCGTCCGGCCGCCCCCCGCCCTGTTCGAGGGGGTCATTGCCCATGGGACGCGGACGAGCCAAGGCGAAGCAGACGAAGGTCGCTCGCGAGCTCAAGTACAGCTCCCCGACCACCGACTTCGACGCCCTCCAGCGGGAGCTGGCCTCGGGAGACCCGTTCTCCCGTCACGCGGGAGACGAGGACGACCACGTCGACTCCCGCTACTCCGAGTACAGCTACGAGGAGCGCTGACCCGACCGGGTCTGGCCTCTCCGGGCTTCACCTCCCTGATCGCCGGGCACCCCGCCCCGTCCGCCGGCTCGTACCCGGGCCCTTGGACGGGGCGGACTTCGGTGCGCCCTCGGGTGCACGGTGTCGAGGAGATCAGGGGACGGGGAGCATGGCGAAGGCCTCCAGCGAGGGCGACCAGGTCGAGTGCAACTGGGGAAACGGCAAGGGTGAGGCCACCGTCAAGGAGGTCCACACCGAGCGGGTCGAGCGCACGATCGCCGGCAAGAACCAGACCCGCAACGGCTCGCACGACAACCCGGCCTACGTGCTGGAGCAGTCGGACGGCCGGCAGGTCCTGAAGCTCCACAGCGAGCTCGGGAAAGCCTGACACCGCGCCGCTGACGGCCCAGTGAGGCTTCGCCTCGGACCGCCGAGGTGCGTGGTGGCGTGCTGAGGTCATGATCCACTCGGTCTGGGCCAGGCTCACGCACGGACCTGCGGTCATGATCGACAGACCGCCGCCACCCGCTGCGCCGAAGTCCGGCC
>NZ_DASXJD010000102.1:0-12267 GCF_036497585.1 Actinomycetospora sp.
CCGCCGTGACCGCCGCGCAGCAGAGACCCAAGGACCCCGATGACCCGGCCCTGCCCGAGGGCGCCACGAAGCAGTGGCTGGACGCGCAGTACGACGCGCGCGCCCAGGTCGAGGACCCCGACGCGATCTTCGCGGCCTGGCAGGAACAGAGCCGGGCGGTCGCCGCGGAGTTCCCGCCCGTCGAGGTCCGCTACGGCGAGCACCCACGCCAGGCCGTCGACGTCTTCCGCGGCGCCGACGCCGCGACGCCCGCCCCGCTCGTGGCTCGCGCCCGAGGTCGGGATCACCGCCATCGTCGCCGACGTCCGAGCGGCCGTCGCCGAGCTCGCCCGCCGCGCCGGCGAGCTGGGCGCCGACCCGCGCGGGATCACGGTGATCGGGCACTCGGCGGGCGGCCACCTCGTCGCGATGCTCATGACCACCGACTGGTCCGCGCACGGGCTGCCGCCCGACACCGTCGGGGCGGGCCTGGCCATCAGCGGGCTCTACGACCTCGAGCCGATCCGCCGGTCGTACGTCAACGACGAGATCGGGATGACCGAGCGGGACGCGCACGACGCGAGCCCGGTGCGCACCACGCCGACCGCCCCCGGCCCACTGCTCCTGACCTGCGGCGGCGACGAGCCCGGCGAGTTCGACCGCCAGCAGCGCCTGCTCGCCCGGACGTGGCCGACGCTGCCGGTGACGATCCTGGACCAGTGCGACGGCACCCACTTCGACGCCTGCGACCGCCTCGCCCGCCCGGGCCGGCTGCGCGACGCAGCCCTCGCTCTGGTGCGGGACCGGGCGGGGCGCTGACCGCTCCTCAACGGGCCGCGAGTGCCCCGGCCGCCGCATCGAGCTCCACGGGGTCGCGCACGGAGATCGTCCCCGAGGTCAGCACCCGGCAGATCGCGCCACCGCGGTCGTGCATCGCCCGGGCCGCGCCGGGCCCGACGGCGGTCTCCATGACGCGGCACGGGGCGGCCTTGCGCACGACCTCCAGCTCGACGTCGCCGATCAGCAGGCGCGCGCCCGGCGTCGTCGGGACCCGGCCGTGGTCGAGCGTGACCGTGCGCCGGGCCCGCCCGGCCGGGATCGGCGCGCCCCACGCGACGGCGGCCTCGTCGAGCTCCTCGAGCGACTGGACGGAGACGTGCCGGTGACGGGTGCCGAAGTAGCGATCTCCGACGATCCCCTGGCCGGCCCGCGCCTCGACATGGTCCACGGCCACCATCGGCGCCTTCCGCTCGGGCGCCACGTGCAGCGCGGCCACCCGGATCTCCATGCCCTCCAGGGTACGAGCGCGGTCGCCGGACCCCTTCCCGACCGAGCGAGCGGCCCGTTCGGCGCATAGAAGCAGCGAGAGCGCCGTTCGCTCCCGGGGCCGCTGTCCCCGCTCTTGACAGGCTGCCAACAAGAGGCGCACCGTCCTCGTCATGGTGGACGGTCGCCCTGATCACGACGTCGTGGTGATCGGGTCCGGGTTCGGCGGCGGGGTGGCCGCCCTGCGCGCCGCCGAGAAGGGCTACCGGGTCGCGGTGCTCGAAGCGGGCCGCAGGTTCGCTGACCACGAGTTCGCCCGCTCCTCGTGGCACCTGCGGGACTTCCTCTGGGCACCGCGACTGGGCTGCCACGGCATCTTCCGCATCGACCCGCTGCGCCACGTCCTCGTGCTCTCCGGGGCCGGGGTCAGCGGCGGGTCGCTGGTCTACGCGAACACGCTCTACCAACCGCCGGCCCGGGTGTTCGCCGACGGCAGCTGGCCCGACGTCACCGACTGGCACGACGAGCTCGCCCCGCACTACGACCAGGCCTGCTCGTCGACGGCACCCCCGACGCCGACGACCCGACGATCGGCCGGCACGGCCCGGGCCTGCGCCGCGTCCTGTCCGCGGTCCTCCGGCGCCGCCGCGAGCTCACCCTCATCCACCGGCCGAAGCACTGGTCGGAGCAGTCGATCGTGCTGCTCGTGATGCAGGCGCTGAACAACTCGCTGACCCTGCGCCCGCGCCGGTTCCTGCCCGGGCTCACCAGCGCCGCGGTCCTCGGCACCACCCCGGCCGACGGCGTCGTCGACCCCTACCACCGCCTGCACGGCCATCCGGGCATCCACGCCGTGGACGGGTCGACGGTCCCCTCGAACCTCGGGGTGAACCCCTCGCTGACGATCACCGCGCTGGCCGAGCGCGCGATGTCGACCTGGCCGAACGCCGGCGACGAGGACCCCCGCCCCGCGCTCGGCGAGCCGTACCGCCGTGTCGCGCCGGTGGCGCCGCGCCGGCCCGCGGTGCCGCCGGACGCGCCGGGAGCGCTGCGGCTGCCGCTGCACGTGGTGTCGGGATGACGAGCGCCGAGACCGCTTCCGCCCCGTCTCCCTCCCCCGGCCGCCGCCTCGAGCCCGACGCCCGCCGAGCGGAGATCCTCGAGGCGGCGCTGCGCCTCTACGCCGAGCGGCCCTACGCCGACGTCTCCACCAGCGAGCTCGCCCGCGAGGCCGGCGTCGCGCGCGGCCTGCTCAACCACTACTTCGGCACCAAGCGCGACCTCTACCTCACCGCGCTCCGCATCCTGCTGACGATCCCCGAGGAGGCGGCCGCCGGCCTGCCGGGACGCACTCGCACCGAGCGGGCGGGCGCCGCCGTCGACTGGTTCCTCGACACCGTCGCCGCGCGGGCCGGGCTCTGGCTCTCGGTCGGCGTGGGCGGCGCCGGCGGGGACCCGGAGGTCGACCGCGTCGTGGAGGAGGCCGACGAGACCGCGGCCGACCGCGTGATCACCGCACTGGTCCCCGAGCACGACCCGGCCTCGGACCCCGCCGCCGACGTCGTCCTGCGCGCCCGCGTGCGCGCCTACTTCGGCCTCGTCCGCGCCGCCTCGCGCGAATGGCTCGTCCGCGGCTCGCTCGACCACGCCGGCGTCCGCGACCTGCTCGTCACCGGCCTCGTCGCGCTCCTGCCCGGCCCCGAGATCCAGGAGGACCCTTGACCAGCACCGCCCCGCTCGACCTCGGCGAACGCGGGTTCTGGAACGCGCCCTGGAGCGAGCGCTACGTCGCCTTCGCCGCGCTGCGCGCCACGGACGACCTGCCGCGCTACGACGAGCCCGAGTTCCCCGGGTTCGAGCCCGGGCCGGGCTTCCGGGTGGTGACGCGGCACGCCGACGTCGAGGAGGTCAGCCGCGACCCGGGCCGGTTCTGCTCCGGCCGCGGGGCCGTCTCGATCCTCGACCTGCCCGCCGAGGCGCACGAGTTCTTCGGCTCGCTGATCAGTATGGACGCCCCGCGCCACACCAAGATCCGGCGGATCGCGGCGGGCGCCTTCACCCCGAAGCGGGTGGCCTCGCTGGTCGACGACGTCGAGCGCATCGCCGACGAGGTCCTGGCCCGCGCCCGCGCGACGGCGGGCGCCCAGGACGGCGAGTTCGACCTGGTCACCGAGATCGCGGCGCCGCTCCCGCTGCTGCTGATCTGCGACATGATGGGCATCCCGGAGTCGCGGCGCGCGGACGTCTTCACCTGGTCGAACATGATCCTCGCCGGGGACGACCCGGAGTACGTCTCGGAGAACCCGCTGCAGGACTACCTCGCCGCCGGCGGGGGCCTGTCCGGGCTGATGGCCGAGCTCGCCGCCGACGCCGAGGCCGACCCGCGGGACGACGTGCTCTCCGCGCTGGTCCACGGCGAGGTCGACGGCGAGCGGCTCACGCACCAGGAGATCGCGTCGTTCTTCATCCTGCTCTGCGTGGCCGGCAACGAGACCACCCGCAACGCGATCACCCACGGCGTGTGGGGGCTGCACCTCGACCCGGCCGCGAAGCAGGTCTGGACCGAGGACCTCGACGGCGTCACCCCCACCGCGATCGACGAGATCGTCCGCTGGGCCTCCCCGATCAACTGGATGCGCCGCACGGCGGTCGAGGACACCACTGTCGGCGACGTCGCGGTGTCAGCCGGGGAGAAGTTGCTGCTCGTCTACGGGTCCGCGAACCGGGACGAGGCCGTCTTCACCGACCCGGACCGGCTCGACCTGCGCCGCGCCCCCAACCGCCACCACGGGTTCGGCGCCCACGGCCCGCACTTCTGCCTCGGCGCCCACCTCGCGCGCCGCGAGGCCGGGGTGATGTTCCGGCGCCTGGTGACCGAGATGGCCGACCTCGAGGTGGTCGGCGAGCCGGACCGGCTCTCGTCGATCTTCGTCAACGGGATCAAGCACCTCCCGGTGCGGCTGCCCTCGGCGCGCTGAGAGCCCCGACCCGCCCCTTTCCCCCGGACGGAGCATGCTCACGGGGCCCGGACGGTTGCACCGGCGGTCGCGGCCGCGCGGCCCGACCACCACACCGCGTGCTCGCCGATCGCGTTGCGGGCACAACTGCTCACGCCGCGGAGTCGTTTCCGGGAGTCGGCCCAGCCTCGTTGGGTCAAGCGGACCTGCCCGTCGCGCCGAACGCACCGCGTCATCAAGAAGGTCACAGTACGGTAACGGGCCCACCTGGAACCCCCTAACGGACGTGAGGCTCGTGCTCCGGCCACCTTCGACGTCGCAATGAGTGACACTCGACGGATGGCCGGCGAATCGCTCCGCGTCGAATTCCGACGCCAGGTCCGCGAGCGGGTGCTCGACACCGCCGCGGCACTCACCGTGGACCGCGGGTGGGACCGCGTCCGGATCGGTGAGGTCGCCACCGCCTCCGGGGTCTCCCGTCCCACCCTCTACCGCGAGTTCGGCACCAAGGACGGGGTCGGCGAGGCTCTCGTGGCCCGAGAGGCCGAGCGCTTCTTCACGGGCATCGCCGGCGAGCTCGAGCAGCACGACGACGCCTCGGAAGGCGTGCGCGGCGCCGTGCGCTTCACCCTCGACGAGGCCGCGGACAACCCCCTCCTGCGCGCGATCCTGACCGGTAGCCGCAGCGGCGACACCAGCCTGCTGCCGTTCCTCACCACCCGCGGCGACGGGATCATCGCGGGCGGCAACGCGCTGGTCGGCGACTGGATGCGCCGGCGGCGCCCCGACCTCGACCCGCGGGCGGTCGCCGACGCCGTCGACGCCATCGTCCGCCTGACGATCAGCCACCTCGTCTCCCCCGGTCTCGGCCACGCCGAGGCCGCGGACCGGATCGCCCGGCTCACCACCTGCCTCATCGCGGCCGCGGCCACCGTCTGAGACCTCGCCTCCTCGGAGAGCACTGCTCCGTACTGAGACAAAGACTGCATCTTGTTTCTGCTGCGACACGGTGTCACAGTCATTCCCGGAGCACGTGAGCGGGGATGCGAGGAGGCCGACCATGACCGTCGAGCAGTCACGGGACGAGGTGCTCGAGAAGCAGGAGCCGTGGCGGGACAAGCGCCGCTACCTCTGGCCGTTGGGCACCGTCATGCCGGCCCTGCCGATCGCCGCCTACGGCCTCGTGCACGGCACCGGCGTCGAGCTCTTCTGGTGGCTCGGCCCGATCATCCTGTTCGTCGTCCTGCCCGCCCTGGACATGCTCATCGGGCGCACGAGCGACAACCCGCCGGAGTCCGAGCGCGCCCGGCTCGAGGCCGACCGCTACTACCGCTGGATCACCTACCTCTTCCTGCCGGTGCAGTACGTCAGCCTCGCCTTCAGCTGCTGGGTCTGGGCCACGCAGCAGCTCGACCTCGTCAGCGACGTCGGGCTCGCCCTGACGATGGGCGTGGTGTCCGGCATCGCGATCAACACCGCACACGAGCTCGGGCACAAGCGCGAGGAGAACGAGCGCTGGCTGTCCAAGATCGCGCTCGCGAGCTCGGGCTACGGCCACTTCTACGTCGAGCACAACCGGGGCCACCACGTCCGCGTCGCGACCCCCGAGGACCCGGCGAGCTCGCGATTCGGTGAGAACTTCTGGACGTCGTTCCTGCCGCGCACCGTCTGGGGCAGCCTGCGGTCGTCGTGGCACCTCGAGGTCAAGCGGTTCGCCCGGCACGAGCAGAACCCGTGGAGCCTGCGCAACGACATCCTCATCTCCTGGGCGATGACGATCGCGCTGTTCACCGCGCTGTGCCTCGTCTTCGGCGTCGGCGTGCTGCCCTGGCTGCTCGTGCAGGCCGTCGTGGGGTTCACGCTGCTGGAGCTCGTGAACTACCTGGAGCACTACGGGCTCAAGCGGGGCAAGCGGGAGGACGGGCGCTACGAGCGCGTCGACCCGCGGCACAGCTGGAACGCCGACCACACCGTGTCGAACCTGCTGCTCTACCAGCTGCAGCGCCACTCCGACCACCACGCGAACCCTGTCCGCCGGTACCAGGCGCTCCGCCACTTCGAGGAGTCGCCGCAGCTCCCGTCGGGCTACGGCACGATGATCGTCGTCGCCGTCATCCCGCCGCTGTGGCGCCGGATCATGGACCCGAAGGTCGTCGCGCACTACGACGGTGACCTCACGCAGGCCAACGTCCTCCCGCGCAAGCGTGCGAAGATCCTCGCCCGCTACGGGCTGACCGACACCTGAGACCCCAGCAGGTTCCCGACGAGGGCCCGTACCCGGGCGTCCGGGGCGGGCCCTCCGTCGTGCTGTGCGGGGGCGGGCTCGAACAGTGCCCGGTAGTAGAGCGGCGCCAGCACCCCGTCGACGACGGTGTCCACCTCGGGGACGTCCCCGCCGCGCCGGCGCTCGTGGTCGAGCATCGCGGTGATCTGGGCCCGACGGTCCCCGGTGCAGGCGCACGAGGCGGCCTCCCCCGCCCCGATCGAGGCCCGCATGAGCGCGAGGGTGTCGGGGTCGGTGAGGTCCCGGGCGACGTCGCTCGCCCAGCGCTCCAGGTCCCCCGCCAGGCCTCCGGTGTCGGGCACGATGACGTCGCCGGTGAACCGGTGCTCGGCGACGGCGGCGAGCAGCTCCGCCAGTGAGCCCCACCGCCGGTAGACCGTCGTCGCGTGCACGCCCGCGCGGGCGGCGACCACGGGGATCGTCAGGTCCTCGGTGAGCACGCCTTCCGCCACCAGGTCCTGCACGGCACGGTGCACGGCGGCGCGCACCCGCGCCGACCGGCCTCCGGGACGCGACCCCGTCCCCACGTCGTTGGCTCCCACGGGGCCGAGTGTTCCACGTGCTCGGAATGAACGCAGCGATCGCTGCCTTAACCGTGCTAGCGTCGCCGAGGTACTAGCAGCGATCGTTGCGATCACGTCCGACGAGGGAGCCGCATACACCCCAGAACCCGTGCCCGGCTGTTCGCGGCCGTGGGCGGCATCGTCGTCCTCTTCCCGGCCGCCTCGAGCGTGCCGAGCCCGCTCTACCCGCTCTACCAGCAGCTCTTCGGCTTCTCGGCCGCGACGCTGACGGTCGTCTTCGCGGTCTACGTCGCGGGCCTGCTGGCCTCGCTGCTCGTCGTCGGGGCGCTGTCCGACCACGTGGGACGCAAGCCCGTGCTGGTCGGTGCCCTGGTGCTCGAGGCCGTGTCGTTCGCCGTCTTCCTCGGCGCCGGCGGAGTGGGCGCCCTGCTGGTCGCCCGCGTGCTGCAGGGGATCGCCACCGGCGCCGCCATCACGACCCTCGGCGCGACGATGGTCGACCTCGCCCCGCCCGAGGCGCCGCACCGCGCGGGGATGGTGACGGGGACCGGGACGCTCGCCGGGCTGGCGGCCGGCGCGGTCGGTGCGGGCGCCCTGATCCAGCTCGCCCCCGCGCCCACCCGCCTGGTCTGGATCGTCCTGCTGGGGCTGCTCGCCGTGTCGGCGGTCGTCGTCGCGGTGCTGCCCGAGACCTCGGCGCGCCGCGCCGGAGTGTGGGCCTCCCTGATCCCCCGCGTCGGGGCGGCTCCCCGGCTGCGCGGCGAGGTGCTCGCGGTGACCCCGGTGCTCGTCACCAGCTGGGCGCTCGGCGGGCTCTACCTCTCGCTCGGGCCCTCCATCGCGGCCTCGCTGCTCGGGGAGTCGTCACGGCTGATCGGCGGACTCGTGGTCACGCTGCTCTGCGGCACCGGCGCCCTCACGTCGTTCCTGCTGCGCGACCGCCCCGTGCGCTCCCTGCTCGCCCCGGCCGCGGCCCTGCTCGCCGCCGGGACCGCCGTGACCCTCGTCGGGTTCACGCTCGCGTCCCTGCTGCTGACCGCCCTCGGGACGGTCGTCGCCGGGGTCGGGTTCGGGGCGGCCGCGCTCGCCTGCTTCGGCGTGTTCGCCGAGATCGCCGGGCCGACCGAGCGCGGCGAGCTCTTCGCGCTGGCGTACGTCATCTCCTACTCCGCGTTCTCGCTCCCCGCGGTCGCGGCGGGGGTCGGCAGCGGCCTCGTCGGGCTGGGGACGGCCGCCGAGGTCTACGGCGCCGTCGTCGTCGCGCTCGGCGCCGGCTCCGTCGTCCTCACGCTCGCGCGCAGCCGCCGCGCCGCGCCCCCGAGAGCGGTTCCCGCCCCGGCCGGCGCCCCCTGCGAGTGACGGCGGAAATCGACGTACCGTCACCGCCCTCCGCGTCGTTGTGACCGTGAGCGCACGTCGTCGTCCCCGGGTCGCGCACTGGTCGTCCCCGTACGGACGAGTCCGCGACGCAACGTGTCAACTCAGCTCCCTGAGCCGAAGATGAGAAGGGAATCCCATAGGAGACCTTTGAACTCGGGCTCGCCGACTTGAGAGAAGCTTGACCGGATTCACAGATATGTGCGTTTCACTCGACCGGGTGACAGCTCACGCACAGGTCATTCTTAAGTTGTGACCCCAACGTGACCTCCGCCTCGCCGTCCGGCGAGGGTTGTTTCCTTCCCCGAGAGGACACATCGATGGGCCACTTCCGCCTCCTCGAGAGCTGCACGCCCCCGCACCACAGGCACCACCACCACCGGGCCTGCAAGTGCCACCAGTGCTGCCCGCCGAAGCACGAGAGCTGCGAGCCGCAGCCCTGCAAGACGAAGTCCTGCGACGACTGATCTCGCTGCGGTAACGGGTTCCCGGGGCGGTACGACAACCCTGGAGACCATCCGAGCGGCCCGGCGCTGACCGGGCCGGCTCCGGAAGCAACGGCGCGGCCGCCGTCCGCCCCGCATGGGAGCGGGCGGCGCCGGGCCGGTGCCCCCGGGCGCGACGCCCGGGGACGTTCGAGGGGAGACGGTGGGCGCGCATACGACACTGGTCGGGCTGCCGGCGGTGGACGGGGACGACGTCCCCGAGACGAGCAGTGGCGTCGGGGGCGCCGCGGCTCCCGCCCGGGACCGGACCGACCACGACGGCGGCGCATCCACCTCCCCGCACGACGAGGGTGCCTCCGGGACGCCGGCTCCGGCCGGCGGCCCGGACGCCCCGGCGATGACCCTCCGCGCGATCTTCCGGCGCTTCTGGCCGTACACCCGCTCGGACCGCTCGAAGCTCCTCTTCGCTTTCCTCGCGATGGCCGCCTCCACGGCCTGCGACACCTACGTCGTGACCATGTTCGCCCGCATCGTCGACGGCGCGACCGTGGCCCACTCGATGTCCGCGGTCTGGCCGTCCGCGATCGAGTGGCTCGTGCTCACCGCCATCGGCGGCCTGCTCTCGGTGCTCGGCGGCTTCCTGCTCGTCGGCGCCGCGGAGCGCTTCGTCTTCCGCCTGCGCCACGAGGTGTTCGCGCACCTGCAGCGTCTCGGTCCCCGCTTCCTCGGCGAGCACGCCACCGGCGACCTCATGTCCCGGCTCACCGCCGACGTCGACGGCGTGGAGGCGCTCGCCTCGTCGGGGATCGTCAGCACCGTCATCGCCGTCGGCACCGCCGTCGCCTACGCGGCCGCGGCCGTGCTCGTCCAGTGGCAGCTCGCGGTCATCGTCGTCGCGCTCGCCCCGCTCATGTGGCTGACCAGCCGCATCACCGGCCGCTTCACCAAGACCGCGGCGCGGACGGAACGCCGCGCGGCCGGCGAGGTCGGCACCGCCGTCGAGCAGGCGCTCTCCAACCTGCCCCTGGTCCAGGCCTACGGGACCGAGGCGACCGAGAGCGCACGGCTCGACCACCACGGTGAGATCTGGTGGCGTGCACGGGCCCGCGAGAGCCGGCTGCAGATGATCTACTCGCCGATCACGACGCTCATCCAGAGCGGGGCCCTGCTCGCCGTGCTCATCGCCGGCGCGGCCTTCATCGCCGCCGGCGAGCTCACCGTCGGCGGGCTGTTCGGGTTCGCCGCCTACCTCGGCTACCTCTACCCGCCGCTGTCCCAGCTCGGCGCGCTGCACCTGACCGTCACCTCGGCCTCGGCGTCGTGCGAGCGGCTGATCGAGATCCTCGACGCCGAGCCCGAGGTCCAGGACTCCCCCGACGCCGACGGCTCCGTCGTCCGCGAGGGCCACCTCGAGCTGTGCGGGGCGAGGTACGTCTACCCCGGCACCGATGACGCCGGGCTCGACGGCATCTCCCTCGACGTGCGGCCGGGCCAGTTCGTGCTGGTCACGGGGCCCAGCGGGGCCGGCAAGTCCACGATGACGAAGATGCTGCTGCGCTTCCTGGACGCTCAGGACGGTGCCGTGATCCTCGACGGCGTCGACGTCCGGGACCGCACGATCAAGGCGGTGCGCGAGGCGGTCACCCTGCTCCCGCAGGAACCGATGCTGTTCGACATGACGGTCGCGGAGAACATCTCCTACGCGCGGCCGGACGCCACCCGCGCCGAGATCGAGCAGGCCGCCCGCGAGGCCGGCGCGCTCGACTTCATCCGCGAGCTGCCCCAGGGCTTCGACACCGGGGTGGGCGAGGACGGCGCGGCCCTCTCCGGCGGGCAGCGCCAGCGCCTGGCGATCGCGCGGGCCCTGCTGCGCGTCTCCCCGGTCCTGGTGCTCGACGAGCCGACGACCGGGCTCGACGCCCCCACCGCCCGCGCGGTGCTGGAACCGCTGCGCCGCCTCGCCGGCGGACGCACCACGATCGTCATCAGCCACGACCTCACGCCGGCCCGGGACGCCGACCTCGTCGTCGTGCTGGAGGACGGGCGGATCGTGGCGCGGGGCCGTCACCACGACCTCCTCGCGGCCGGCGGGACCTACGCGCGGTTGTGGGCGGCGCAGCACGGCGGCGCGCCGCCCGCCGAGACGACGGGGCGTCCCGACGACGTCGCGGCGCCGGCCCCGCGGCGCGCCACGCCGTTCCGGCCGGCCCCCGGTGCCGTCGAGCCGCCGCGGCCGGCACCTCCGCGACGCGCCCCGGCCCGCGTCCCGGCGCTCGACCCGGCCGCCGTGCGCGCGCCCGACCCGGTCACCGCGCCGCTGCGGCTCCTGGCCCGGTCGTCCACCACGACGGGGCCGACCCCCATCCGCTCCCGACCCGCCCCGGCGTCCCGCACCGCTGTGGGTGGGCCGCCGCCCGGACGAGGGCCCGGATCGCCGCCGGTCGACCGTGCGAGCGCGGCCGGTCCGCCCGCGCCTGCCCCTCGGCCGACCGCCCGCATCAGTGCTCCCGGACCTGCCGCGCCCACGCCGGGGCGTCTGGTCGACCGCACCGGTGGCCGCGCCACTCTCCCGCCCGGGCGTTCGCCGGTCGACCACACGCGCGTTGCGGGTCCCGCCACGACTCCAACGGGTCCGGCCGCGGGTCGGCCGGCTCCGACTCCGGCCCCCGGGAAGGCGACGGCGACCGGGACAGGCAGCCCCTCCGGCAACGACCGCGCCTCGTCGAGCCCGGCCCACGGACCGGCCTCGACCGGGCGGGACGAGACCCGGGTCGGCGCCGGACCGGGCACCGCCAAGCACGGGCTGCCCTCGCCGCGGTCCGACACCACCTCGACCCCACGGCCTCCCGGACCGACCCCCTCGTCGTCGGGACCCTCGTCGTCGGGACCCTCGTCGTCGGGACCCTCGTCGTCGGGACCCTCGTCGTCGGGAGCCGGCCCGACCCCTGCGCGGTCGTCGGAGTGGACGGTGCCCGGGCCGCGCCACCCGGCATCGGGGCCGACGCCCGCCAGGTCGGACGAGAACGCGGTCGAGACGACCGGCCGGCTCGCCCGGCGGACCGTCGCGGACCTCGTCGCGGGGACCGCACGCCCTCCGGCGCGGACCTCGCACCGCGCCGAGCCGACCCCGCCGCGGCCCCGCAGCACCGTCGGCTCCCACCGCGCCCCGGAGCGGTGACGCCGGACCGGCAGCCCCGGCCGGAAGATCTCCTCCTCGTGAGCGTGTCGCAACAAATCTTGGGCGTGTCGCTCCCGAGAACTCGATCACGGATCGACAGGCCGCGGACGTACGACGGCCCGGGCCCCACGCGGGGACCCGGGCCGCCGGTGACCTCGCCGGGTCCTACTTGTTGACCCCGTTGGCGTTGAGGAACTGCGCGGCGACGGCTGCCGGGTCGGCGCCGTTGCCCTGCACCTGCTGGTTCATCGCCTGG
>NZ_DASXJD010000103.1:0-44900 GCF_036497585.1 Actinomycetospora sp.
GTCGTCCTCGCCCCGGCCCACCGGGCGACGGCCGCGCGACAGGCGGCCGCCGTCGTCCTGTGAGCAACCGTTCACCGACGGCCGTGCCGCCCCGTCGTCGCGGCCTCGCGCGCAGCGACGGAGGGTGACCTCTCGTCCCCCTCACGTGCCGGCGGAGCGGACGGCGGTGCTCCGGTGACCTACCCTTGAAGGATTCCGGACCGGGACCCGTTCCCGAGGCCGGAGAGCCCTGTAGCGGCTCGACCAGCGGAGGTGCTCACCAGTGAGCCAGGACGTGGGGCCGGCGGCCGACACGGTCGAGCGCGACGCCGGCACGGACGGGGCCGGGGTGACCACGGGCGCCGACGGTCTCGACGCCGAACCGACGGTCGGGTCGAGCGAGCCGCGCGAGGCGCAGCGGCTGGAGCCGAGCGCCTCGACCAGCACCGGCAACGGCGCCGCGACGACGCGGCCGCGCTCGGCCACCCGCCGGGTGCGGGCCCGGATCGCGCGGCGGATCACCGCCCAGCGCACCGGCCCGGTCAAGCCGGTCCTCGAGCCGCTCGCCACCGTCCACCGCGAACTGCACCCGAGCGCCGACCTCGCGGCGCTGCAGCGCGCCTACGACACCGCGGAGGCCTTCCACGAGGGCCAGATGCGCAAGTCGGGCGACCCGTACATCACCCACCCGCTCGCCGTCGCGACCATCCTCGCCGAGCTCGGCATGGACACCACCACGCTGGTCGCGGCGCTGCTGCACGACACCGTCGAGGACACCGACTACTCGCTCGAGACGCTCTCGGCGGACTTCGGGGCCGAGGTCGCCCACCTCGTCGACGGCGTCACCAAGCTCGACAAGGTCCAGCTCGGCGCGGCGGCGGAGGCGGAGACGATCCGCAAGATGGTCGTCGCGATGGCGCGCGACCCGCGGGTGCTCGTCATCAAGCTCTCCGACCGGCTCCACAACATGCGCACCATGCGCTTCCTCAAGCCGGAGAAGCAGGCCAAGAAGGCCCGCGAGACCCTCGAGGTGCTGGCGCCGCTGGCGCACCGGCTGGGGATGTCGACGGTCAAGTGGGAGCTCGAGGACCTCGCGTTCGCGATCCTGCACCCCAAGCGCTACGACGAGATCGTCCGGCTGGTGGCCGACCGGGCGCCGTCACGGGACACCTACCTGCGCACCGTGATCGCCGAGGTCTCGGGCCAGCTCGAGGCGGCCCGGGTGAAGGCCGAGGTGCTCGGCCGACCGAAGCACTACTATTCGATCTACCAGAAGATGATCGTCAAGGGCAAGGACTTCGACGACATCCACGACCTGGTCGGAGTCCGCATCCTCGTCGAGGACGTCCGCGACTGCTACGCCGCGATGGGCATGGTCCACGCGCTGTGGCAGCCGATGCCGGGGCGGTTCAAGGACTACATCGCCCAGCCGCGGTTCGGCGTCTACCAGTCGCTGCACACCACGGTGATCGGGCCGGACGGCCAGCCGCTCGAGGTGCAGATCCGCACCCACGAGATGCACCGCACCGCCGAGTACGGCATCGCCGCGCACTGGCGCTACAAGGAGACCAAGGGCTCGCACGGCGGCGGGGGCCTCGAGCTCGACGAGATGGCCTGGATGCGCCAGCTCCTCGACTGGCAGCGCGAGGCGGCCGACCCGGGGGAGTTCCTCGAGTCGCTGCGCTACGACCTCGCGACCCGCGAGATCTTCGTGTTCACGCCGAAGGGCGACGTGATCACGCTGCCGCACGGCTCCACCCCGGTCGACTTCGCGTACGCCGTGCACACCGAGGTCGGCAACAAGTGCATCGGCAGCCGCGTCAACGGCCGGCTCGTCGCGCTCGAGCGCCAGCTCGAGAACGGCGAGGTCGTCGAGATCTTCACGTCGAAGGCCGAGGGCGCGGGCCCGTCGCGGGACTGGCTGGGCTTCGTCGCCTCGCCGCGGGCCAAGCAGAAGATCAAGCAGTGGTTCGCCAAGGAGCGCCGCGAGGACGCGATCGAGGCGGGCAAGGACTCCATCACGCGGGAGGCCCGCCGCACCGGGCTGCCGCTGCAGCGGCTGGTCTCGGCGGACTCGATGGGGGCGCTGGCCCGCGAGCTGCGCTACGCCGACGTCTCGGCGCTCTACGCGGCGGTGGGGGAGCACCACGTCTCCGCCCGCCACGTCGTGCAGCGGCTCGTCGCCCTGCTCGGCGGCGTGGAGCAGAACGAGGACGAGCTCGCCGAGCGCGCGACGCCGTCGACCGCCCAGCGGCGCCGGGGGACCGGCGACGTCGGGGTCGTCGTCAACACGGCGGACAGCGACGCCGGCCCGACCTCCGACCTCTGGATCAAGCTCGCCCGCTGCTGCACCCCGGTGCCCGGCGACGAGATCCTCGGCTTCGTCACCCGCGGCGGCGGGGTCTCGGTGCACCGCACCGACTGCACCAACGCCGACGACCTGCGCGCCGAGCCGGAGCGCCTCGTCGACGTGAGCTGGGCGTCGTCGTCGACCGCGGTGTTCCTCGTGGCGATCCAGGTGGAGGCCCTCGACCGGCACCGGCTGCTCTCCGACATCACCAAGGCGCTCGCCGACGAGAAGGTCAACATCCTCTCGGCGTCGGTGACGACGAGTCGCGACCGGGTGGCGGTGAGCCGGTTCAGCTTCGAGATGGGCGACCCCAAGCACCTCGGGCACGTGCTGCGCGTGGTGCGCAACGTCGAGGGCGTCTACGACGTGTACCGGGTCACCTCGGCGGGCTGACCAGCTTCATCAGGGTGTCCGCGAGGTCGTCCATCGCGCGGTCCTGGGCGGGTCCGTCGAGGTGGGAGCACCACAGCGGGGCCTGGCTCATGGCGGCGTGCATGGCCTGCAGCGTCGCGTCCTCGTCGACGATGGCGAACTCGCCCGCCGCGACCCCCTCGCGCACGACCTGGCGGAACACCTGGTCGTGACGGCGGCGCAGGTCGTGGATCCGCGCCCGCAGCGTGTCGGGCCAGGAGTCCGGCACGAGGAAGAGTCGCAGCGCGGCGGGGTACTCACGGACGGCGATCGCGACGTGCTCGCGGACCAGGGTGCGCAGGCGCCGGCCCGGCGACCCGTCGGCGGGGAGGCCCTCGAGACGCTCCGTCCAGTCGGTGCCCAGGGTCTCGATGGCCGCCGTCGCCAGCTCGTCCTTGCCCGCGAAGTAGTAGTAGAGCGAGCCCTTGGTGACGTCGAGGCGCTCGGCCACGTCCTCGAGGTTCGCCGCGTCGTAGCCGCGCTCCCCGAACACCTCGGCGGCGGCCGCGACGATCCGCCGCACGCGCTCGTCGCGCTTGCGCTGGACCCGGTTCACGACGTCTGACCCTAGCGTCAAACTTTGACCACCGCTATTGACTCCGGGGTCGCGGTCCGCTTCGCTCGCACCATGGGACGGCTGGACGAGGGCATCGCGATCGTCACCGGCGCCGGGCGGGGCATCGGCCGGGCGATCGCCGAGAAGCTCACCGCGGAGGGGGCCACCGTCGTCGTCTCCGACGTCGACGCCGAGACCGCCCGGGCCACGGCCGAGGCGCTCGGCGGGACGGCGATCGGGATGCCCGCCGACGTCGCGGACCGCGACTCGGTCGCCGCGCTGGTCGACGAGACCCGCAGCCGCTTCGGGCGGATCGACGTGCTGGTCAACAACGCCGGCTGGGACAAGGTCGGGCCGTTCGTGGAGTCCGACCCCGCCGACTGGGACCGCATCGTGGCGATCAACCTCTTCGGGGTGCTGAACACCTCGCGGGCGGTGCTGCCGATCATGGTCGAGCAGGGCGCGGGCGCGGTGGTCAACCTGGCCTCCGACGCCGCGCGGGTCGGCTCGTCCGGCGAGGCGGTGTACTCGGCGGCCAAGGGCGGCATCGTCTCGTTCACCAAGACCGCCGCCCGCGAGGTGGCCCGCCACCAGGTGCGGGTCAACTGCGTGTGCCCTGGGCCGACCGACACGCCGCTGTTCGCCGCGGTGGTCGAGGGCAACGACAAGCTGCGCGACGGGCTGATCCGGGCCATCCCGCTGCGTCGGCTCGCCCAACCGGCCGACATCGCCAACGCCGTGTCCTTCCTGGCCTCCGACGAGGCCTCCTTCATCACCGGCCAGACGCTCAGCGTCAGCGGCGGCATGTCGATGAGCTGACCGGCCCCGCCGCCCCCCACCGTGCGACCCCGAGGAGCCGACCGTGACCTTCTCCGACTACCAGCAGCTCCTCTTCGAGCGCCGTGACCACGGCGTCCTGCTGATCACGATCAACAACCCCGAGAAGTACAACGCCGCCGACGAGGAGCTCCACGGCGAGCTGGCCCGGGTGTGGAACGAGGTGTCACGCGACCCGGAGACCCGCGTCGCCGTCGTCACCGGGGCGGGGAGGGCGTTCTCCGCGGGCGGCGACCTCGCGATGGTCGAGCGCATGGCCGGTGACCACGGGCGCGTTTCGCACATGCTCGGCGAGATGAGCGACCTCGTCTACAACATCATCAACTGCGAGAAGCCGATCATCTCCGCGATCAACGGGGTCGCGGTGGGCGCCGGGGTGGTGGTCGCGCTGCTCGCCGACATCGCGATCTGCGCCGAGGACGCGAAGCTCGGCGACGGGCACGTCAAGCTCGGGGTGTCCGCCGGCGACCACGCGGCGATCATCTGGCCGCTGCTCGCCGGAATGGCGAAGGCCCGCTACTACCTGCTGACCGGGGAGATGGTCACCGGCGCCGAGGCGGAGCGGCTCGGGATGGTCGCCAAGGCGCTGCCGCGCGACCAGGTCCTCGACGAGTCGCTGCGGGTCGCCGACGTCCTCGCCACCGGCGCCCAGCAGGCGATCCGGCTGACGAAGCGCTCGCTCAACAGCTGGCTGCGCTCGGCCGGACCGACCTTCGACCAGTCCGCCGCCTACGAGATGCTCTGCTTCATGGGCCCCGACGTCCTCGAGGGCGCTGCGGCGCTGCGGGAGAAGCGGGCGCCGAAGTTCTCCTAGCCGCCCACTCCGGGCGCGCCGAGCGCGGGTCGAGCGGGTCGATCGTCGACGGGTCGGTGTGCGCGTCGTCGGGCCGGGTGAGCGACCGGAGCCCGGCGTCGAGCACCGTCACCAGCGGGACCGCGAGCAGCGCCCCGGGGATCCCGGCGATGACGAGCCCGCAGGCGATCGGCAGCACGACCGCGAGCGGGTGGAGCTTGATCGACTTGCCGAGGAACAGCGGCTGGAGGACGTAGCCCTCGAGGTTCTGCACCGCGAGCAGCAGCACGACGACGAGCAGCATGTCGGTGACCCCGCCGCTCACGAGCGCGACCAGCGCCGCCACCGCGCCCGAGACGACCGCGCCCACCGTCGGGACGAACGCCCCGAAGAAGATCAGCGCCGCCAGCGGCACGGCCAGCGGGACCCCGATCAGCCACAGCCCGACCCCCGCCGTCACGGCGTCGATGAACGCGACGACGACGATCGCGCGGGTGTAACCCACGAGCGAGGCGAAGGCGCGCCGCCCGGCGACGTCGGCGCGCGGGCGCACCCGGCCGGGCACGCCCCGGAGCAGGAAGCGCCAGATCGCGCCGCCGTCGTGGATCAGGAAGATCAGCGTGAAGAGCGCGAGCAGGCCCTCGGTGAACAGTTCGCCGACGGTGCTGACCGCGCCGAGCGCGCTGGCCGCGATGGTCGCCTGGCTCGCGCGCACGTTGGTGAGCAGCTGGTCGCCGATCGCGGTGAACTGCTGGTTGTTCAGCCCGAGCGGCCCGGTGCGCACCCAGTCCTGGATCTCGGAGAGGCTGTTCGTCAGCTGACTGGTCAGGTCGGGCAGTCCGGAGATGAACGCGAACACCACACCGGTGAAGACCCCGCCCACGACCGCGAGGCCCCCGACGACGACGATCGCCGTCGCGATCGCGTGCGGCATCCACCGGAGCCGGGTGCTCAGCATGTGCGCCTCGGGGGCGAGCAGCGAGGCGGCGATGAGGGCGAGCACCACGGGGATGAGGACCACCGAGACGGTCCCCGCGAGGTAGATGACGACGAAGCCCGCCGCGGCGATGAGCAGGACGCGCCAGGCGAGCCCGGCGGCGACGTCGAGCCCGTGCGGGACCCGCCATCGCGCGGGCGACGCGGGATCGGTGTCGTCGGCCCCGGCGTCCGGGACCGTGTCGGCGCCGGCGGCGGCGTCCGGTCCGCTGGCGGCCGGTCCGGTGGCGTCGGGAGCGGCGCCGTCGGGAGCAGCGCGGTCGTCGGTCTCGGTGCGGTGCGTGTCGTCCACCTCGTCCGGGCGCCACCGGGCCACGTCGGTCTCCCCGTGCGACGCCGCCACGGGCGCCACGGTAGTCGGGCCGTGCCGGGCGGTTCGGGGCTCGGTCGTCCGGATGGTCCCCGCTCACGCCGTCGGGGAACCGGGGAAGGCCCGGCACTGTGTCCCGGGCCTCCTGGATCGGTGCAGGCGGTCGTACGATGAGCCGTGTGAGCCGTCGCGCCAAGATCGTCTGCACGCTGGGTCCGTCGACGTCCTCCCCGGAGCGGATCCGCGCCCTCGTCCGTGCGGGTATGGACGTCGCCCGGCTCAACTTCTCCCACGGGGAGTACTCCCAGCACGCCGAGATCTACCGGCGGGTGCGGGAGGCCGCGGACGCCGAGGGCCACGCCGTCGGGATCCTCGCCGACTTGCAGGGCCCGAAGATCCGGCTCGGCACTTTCGCCGACGGCCCCCAGATCTGGGCGACCGGCGAGACCGTCCGCATCACGACGGACGACGTCGTCGGCACCCACGACCGCGTCTCGACGACCTACCGGGGTCTCGCCGACGACGTCCGGCCCGGCGAGTCGCTGCTCATCGACGACGGCAACGTCTCGGTGGAGGTCATCGACATCGAGGGGCGCGACGTGGTGTGCCGCGTCGTCGAGGGCGGGCGGGTCTCCGACCACAAGGGGATCTCGCTGCCCGGCACCGTCGTCTCGGTGCCGGCGATGAGCGAGAAGGACGAGGCGGATCTGCGCTTCGCGCTCGGGCTGCGCGTCGACATGATCGCGCTGTCGTTCGTGCGCTCGCCGGCCGACGCCGAGCTCGTCCACAAGATCATGGACGAGTACGACGCCCGGCTGCCCGTGATCGCGAAGATCGAGAAGCCGGAGGCGGTCGACGCGCTGGAGGCGATCGTGCTGGCGTTCGACGCGATCATGGTGGCCCGCGGCGACCTCGGCGTCGAGCTGGCCCTCGAGGACGTCCCGCTGGTGCAGAAGCGCGCGGTGCAGATCGCGCGGGAGAACGCCAAGCCGGTGATCGTCGCGACGCAGATGCTCGAGTCGATGATCCACAACTACCGCCCGACCCGGGCGGAGGCCTCCGACGTCGCGAACGCGGTGCTCGACGGCGCCGACGCGATGATGCTCTCCGGGGAGACCTCGGTCGGCGACTACCCGATCGAGACGGTGCAGACGATGGCGCGCATCGTCGAGGCGGTCGAGTCCGGCCCGGCGTCGGTCCCGGCGATCCAGCACGTGCCGCGCACCCAACGCGGGGTCGTCACCACCGCGGCGCGGGACATCGGGGAGCGGCTCAACGCCCGCGCCCTCGTCGCCTTCACCCGCACCGGGGACACCGTGCGCCGGCTCGCGCGGCTGCACACCCGGCTGCCGGTGCTGGCGTTCACGCCGGTCGCGGAGATCCGCTCGCAGCTGGCGCTGTCCTGGGGGGTGGAGACCTTCCTGGTGCCGTGGGAGGACACGACCGACGCGATGATCCGGCGGGTCGACGAGTCGATCCTCGAGATCGGGCGGTTCGCGCCGGGGGAGCTGGTGGTCATCGTCGCCGGCTCGCCCCCGGGAGTCGCGGGCAAGACGAACCTCATCCGGGTGCACAAGCTGGGGGAGGACGCCCGCTGAGCCCACCCGGTTCGGAGCGAGCGGCACTCTCGCTGCTTCTACGCGAGCGAACGGGCCGCTCGCTCCACACCGGGGTGGGGTGATCATGGAGCCATGGCGCACCCGTACGACGCGCTGACCGCCGACGCGATGCGGGACGGCGGTAGCTGGAAGTGGTCCACGCCCGGCGTCGACGCCCACGGTCGCGGGCTGATCGGGGCGTTCGTCGCCGAGATGGACTTCCCGCCGGCGCCCGCGGTGGCCGAGGCTGTCCGGGCGAGCGTCGACGCCAACCACTTCGGCTACCTGGCCGACGCGTGGGTGGCCGAGATGGCGACGGCGTGCGCGGCGTTCTGGGCCGACCGCTTCGGCTGGGCGCCCGACCCGGACCGCATCCGTCCGCTGCCCGACGTCCTCACGGGGCTCACGGCCACCATCCGGCACTTCACCCCGCCCGGCAGCCCGGTCCTGCTGCCGACTCCGGCCTACATGCCGTTCCTGCGCGTGCCGGGGATGCTCGACCGCGAGCTGGTCCGGGTGCCGATGGCCCACGACAAGGCAGACGAGCCCGCCGATGGGGACTGGTCGCTCGACCTCGACGCGCTCGACGCCGCCTTCTCGACCTCGGGTGCCGGGCTCCTCGTGCTGGTCAACCCGCACAACCCGACCGGGCGCGTGCTGCGCGCCGAGGAGCTGGCCGGGATCACGGAGGTCGTGGAGCGACACGGCGCCCGCGTGTTCGCCGACGAGATCCATGCGCCGCTGACGTTCGACGGACGGGTGCACCGGCCCTACGCCGCGTCCTCGGCGGCCGCGGCGGCCCACACGGTGACGGCGACCTCGGCGTCGAAGGCCTGGAACCTGCCGGGGCTCAAGTGCGGCCAGCTGATCCTCTCGAACGCCGACGACGCCGCGCGGTGGACCGAGGTCGGGTACCTCTCCGAGCACGGGACCGCGACGCCGGGCGTGCTCGCCTCGACGGCCGCCTACGCGCACGGTCGCGGGTGGCTCGACGACGTCCTGACCTACCTCGACGGGAACCGGGCGCTGCTGGCCGGGGCCGACCTGCCGGGGATCGAGGTCACCGTGCCCGAGGGCACCTACCTGGCCTGGCTCGACGCGACCGCGCTCGGGCTGGAGGAGCCGCCCTCGGCGTACTTCACCCGAGAGGCCGGGGTGGTGATGACCGACGGCGCGGCCTGCGGCGGCCTCGGCGGGATGCGGCTGAACCTGGCGATGGCGCGCCCGGTGCTGGCCGACGCACTGGAGCGGGTGGCGGCGGCGTCAGCGGTGATCCGTCGCTGACATCCGTTCGGGGCCTGTTCGAGCGAAGGGCACCCTCGTTCGGTTAGATCGGCCGTGGGCGCCCCTCGCCGGAACGGTTGCGGCCCACCGCGGACGAGCGAGGGGCACCACCGTGCGAATAGATCGATCGAAGATGCCCTTCGCTCGGATCGGGCTGGGAGCCGCCGCCGAGCCGAGCCCGCCGTTAGGGTCGAGGGCATGGGGCTGTCGTTCTCCGAGGAGCCCGAGACCGGTCTGGTCGCGGTGACACTGACGGACTCCGACGGCGAGGTCGTCCAGTCCCGGGTGGTCGCGGCGGAGGAGCTCGCGCGGATCGCCGCCTCGGCCCGGCGGGCCAGCGCGCGGGCGGCCGAACGGGGCGAGCCGCTCTTCGTCACCCTCGACGAGCTGATCGACGGCCCGCCGGAATAGGTGCGCTCCGCGCCCGTGAGCACTTTCGGGGGCTATGACCCCGGAAAGTGCTCACCTGCGCGGAGCGCACCTACGACCCGTCAGCGCCGCACTCCACGGCAGCCTTCGCGCCACGTCGGCCACCAGCACCGACCCGACCACCGTGCCCAGGTAGAGCGCCAGCAGGGTCGAGCCGGACCCCACCGCCCCGACCCACCCGCCGGCGATCGCGAGCAGGCCGGCGAGCACCACCGGGTGCGCCAGGAAGATCCCGAACGACCGGTCCGACGCGTACGCCAGGACCCGCCGCGCCGGACCGCCCGGCCGCCACCCGGCGGTCACGACGAGGCTGAGCGTGTACAGCCCGAGGACCGCGACGAGGAACCACACGATCGTCGTCGGCTGGAACACCGCCGCGGCCATCGACGGCACCGTCCCGCCGTCCACCGCGAGGACGTAGAGCACCTCGGCGGCGGCGACCACCACGACGACGAGCCCCGCGATCACCCACCGGAACCGCAGCACGAGCGCCTGGACCTGGTCGAGGTGCAGCGCGGCGACCGCCCCGACCACCGGATAGAGCAGGTATGCCGGCAGCAGCACGAAGCCGTGCGCGACGAGGAACGTCCCGAAGCCGTTCGCGGGCGGGTCGATCAGCAGCTCGCAGACCACGACCTGCACCACCAGCGCCACCCCGAGCACGACGCCGTGGCGCACCCGCCCGAGCCGGCGCAGCCCCGCCAGCAGCGCCGGGAAGACGAGATAGAGCTGCAGGGTCACCAGCAGGAAGTACAGGTGGTACCAGGCGGTGCCCTCGAGGGCGTTCCAGCCCATCGTCGCCAGCTCCTGGGACACCGTCGGCTCCGGGGTCCCCGGCGGCCGGGTCCACACCGCGAGCAGCGAGTACAGGGCGGTCCAGGTGAGGTAGGGCGTGAGGACGAGCGGGATCCGCTTGCGCCAGAACGGCGCGGGGCGCTGGGGCCGGCGCAGCGCCTGGAACGTGAGCACGAACCCGGTGAGGGTGAAGAACGCCTCGCGGGTGAAGTGCAGCAGCAGCTGGCCCGCGTTGGAGCCGACGTTGTCGATCGTCGTCGTCGCGGACAGGACGTGGACCCCGATGACGCAGGCGAACGTCAGCAGCCGGAAGAGGTCGACCTCGTGCAGGTGACGCCGGTCGGAGGCGGGCGCGGGACCGGGCCCGGCGGACGCGGGTGGTGCTGCGGGTACCGGTGGGGCGGACGGTGCGACCGGTGCTGCCCGGTCACGTTCGGGGCGCTGTGCGGTCACCATGACGACACCCAGCGTGCTCCCCACGCCTGGGAGCCGGCTGTGTGGACCGTCAGGACGGCGTCAGGCGCGGTGGCGACGACCCGTGGGGACAAGTCCCCGGCCCGGCGAGGCCCACCCGGACCAGGCCGTCGAGCACATGGTCGGCGACGAGCCGCTGGCCGGCGGCGGTGGGGTGCAGGCCGTCGGCGACGCGGGGGAACGACCAGCCCTCGGCCAGCGGGTCGAGGACGACGACCCGGGGATCCGCGCGCCGGGCGGCCGCGACGATCGTCGCGTCGGTGGCGCGCGCCTCGGCGCTCGGCACCCCGACGTGCGCGAACACCGTGATGAGCACGAGGTGGGTCCGGGGCAGCTCCCGGCTCACCGCGGTGACGGTGGAGGTGACGGCGGCCTGCAGCGTCCGCGGCGACGTGCCGATGTCGTTGTGGCCGGCCTGCAGCACCACGAACGACGGGTCGAGCCGGGCCAGGTCGGCCTCGCGCGCGAGCCGGGCGACCGGGCCCTGCTCTCCCCGGCCGGTGGCGACGTACCCGGCCCCGGGCACCGCCCCGACCAGGACCCGGTGCCCCAGGCAGTGTCCGACCATGGCGGGCCAGGCCTGTTCCGGGCTGCTCCCGGTGCCTGCGGAGATCGAGGCACCCAGCACGACGAGCGGGTGGTCGACCGGCGGGGGACCGGCGGCCGGCGGGAAGGACGACGGCGCCGGCGCGGCGGAGGAGGTCAGGGTCCCGACGACGAGCAGGGCGGCCGCGATCGCCGCGGCGACGCCCGACCCCGTGACGAGGGCGACCCGACGACGCCGGGTGGCGTGCAGGCGGGACGTCCGGCGCCGGACCGTGTCGAGCACCCCGCACTACCCGACGCGGACGAGCGCGAAGGACTCGGGCGGCAACGTCACCGCGCCCTCGGACACCCCCGCGCCGAGCGGGGCCGCCAGGCAGGAGTGGGCGCCGTCGACGACGACGGTGCGCTCGGTGGGCGCGAGGTTGACCACCAGGCGGAGGTTACCCCGGTGCAGGACGAGGGTGCGTGAACCCGGATCGGCGTCGCAGCGCACCCGGTCCAGCCGCGGGTCGGCGAGCTCGGGCTCGGTGCGCCGCAGCGCGATGAGTGAGCGGTACACCTCGAGCAGCCACGCGTGCTGCCCCTCCTCGGGCTCGGACCAGTCGAGCCGGGAGCGCTCGAAGGTGGCGACGTCGGTGGGGTCGGGCACATCCGCGGCACCCCAGCCGTGCGCCGCGAACTCCGCCCGCCGCCCTGTCCGCACCGCCTCGGCGAGCCCCGGGTCGTCGAACCCGACGAAGAACGCCCACGGGGTCGACGCGCCCCACTCCTCGCCCATGAACAGCATCGGCGTGAACGGCGAGCAGAGCACCAGCGCCGCGCCGCAGGCGAGCAGCTCCGGCGAGACCGACGCCGAGAGCCGGTCGCCCGCGGCGCGGTTGCCCACCTGGTCGTGGTCCTGCAGGTAGGCCAGGAACCGGTAGCCCGGGGTGCGCGCGAGGTCGACCGGCCGGCCGTGGGTGCGGTCCCGGAAGGTCGACCACGTCCCGGCGTGCACGTAGGCCTCGCCCAGCACGTGCGCGAGGGTCTCCAGCTCGCCGAAGTCGATGTAGTAGCCCTGGGTCTCCCCGGTGAGCGTGGAGTGCAGGGCGTGGTGGATGTCGTCGCACCACTGGGCGTCGAGGCCGTAGCCGCCGGCCTCGCGGGGCGTGACCAGCCGCGGGTCGTTGAGGTCGGACTCGGCGATCAGCACGCACGGACGGCCGAGGAACGCCGCGAGCGAGTCGGCCGTCGTCGCCATCTCCTCGAGCAGGTGGGTGGCGCGGGCGTCGCGCAGGGCGTGGACGGCGTCGAGGCGCAGCGCGTCCACCGCGAAGTCGGTGAACCACATCGCGAGGTTCTCGAGGATGTAGGCGCGCACGGTGTCCGAGCCGGGCCCGTCGAGGTTGAGCGCCGCCCCCCAGTCGTTGGAGCCGCCGAAGTAGGGCCCGAACCGGTCGAGGTAGGCCCCGGACGGCCCGAGGTGGTTGTAGACGGCGTCGAGCACGACGGCGAGCCCGCGCTCGTGGCAGGCCGCGACGAACCGCCGGAACCCGTCGGGCCCGCCGTAGTTCTCGGTGACCGCGAACCACAGCACGCCGTCGTAGCCCCAGCCGCGGGTGCCGTCGAAGGCGTTGACCGGCAGGACCTCGACGTGGGTGATCCCGAGGTCGACCAGGTGGTCGAGGCGCTCGACCGCGCTGTCGAACGTGCCACCCGGGGTGAACGTGCCGACGTGCAACTCGTAGATCACCGCGCCGGGCAGGCCCCGCCCGGTCCAGCCCTCGTCGGGGATCCGCGACGACGCCGGGTCCCAGACCCGCGAGGCGGCGTGCACCCCGTCGGGCTGCCACCGCGAGCGGGGGTCGGGCAGCGGGTCGGCGCCGTCGAGGGCGTAGGCGTACGCGGTGCCGTGGCCGGCGCCGTCGACCCGCGCGTGCCACCAGCCCCCCTCACCACGGCTCATCGGGTGCTGCGTGCCGTCCACGACCACCGCCACCGAGCCGATCCCGGGCGCCCACACCGCGAACCGTCCGTCGACCCCGAGTCCGTCCGCCCGGGAATCGTCGCCCCAGTCCAACCGCACCGTCATGGCGCGGATCATCCCGGCGCCGGACCGCCACCGCGAACGCGCGGCCCCGGGTGACCGCCGGGTACCGTCTCGGTCGCGCTACCCGCGCGTGGAACCAGCCGAATGGAAGCCGATGTCGCAGACGGGTGATGCGCCGACCCCGGCGAGCATGGACCCGCTGTTCGCGGGCCAGGCGGGCGTCGCCCGGGACATGGCGGCGGTCGACTGGGCCGCGACACCGCTCGGTCCGCCCTCCGGCTGGCCGTCGGCGCTGCGAGACGTGGTGCGCGTCCTGCTCACCTCGCGCTTCTCCATGTGGATGGCGTGGGGCCCCGATCTGACGATGTTCTACAACGAGGCCTACCGCGCCGCGACGCTGCGCCGCAAGCACCCGTGGGCGCTGGGCCGCCCCTTCGACGAGGTGTGGGCCGAGATCCGGGAGGACCTGACCCCGCAGATCCGCACCGTCCTCGAGGACGGCGAGGCCACCTGGGACGAGGACCTGCTGCTCTACCTCGAGCGCAACGGGTGGCCCGAGGAGACCTACCACACGTTCTCCTACAGCCCGCTCTACGACGGGGACCGGGGCGTGCAGGGCCTGCTGTGCGTCGTGGCCGAGACGACCGAGCGGGTGCTCGCCGAGCGCCGGATGGCCTTCCTGCGCGACCTCGCGAGCGCCATGACCTCGGCGCGGTCGATCGACGAGGTCACCGCCGCGTCCCGCGAGGTGCTCGGCGGCGCCCGCCGGGACCTGCCCTTCGGCCTGCTGTACCTGCTCGACCCGGCCGTGGCGTCCCGCCGGGCCCGCCTCGTCGCCGCGGTGGGGGTCGACGCGGACGGGCCCGCCGCCCCCGCGGTCGTCGAGCTCGGGGTCCCCACGCGCTCCTGGCCCTCGGCCGGCGTCGGCACCCGGGACGGCGTGCTGCCCCTCGCCGACGCCGTGGCGGGCGTCCCGCCGGACTGCGACCGCGTCGCCGTCGTCCCGCTCACCCCCGCGACCACCTCGGGCCAGGACGGCGGGCCGATCGGGGTGCTGGTGGTCGGGCTGTCGCGCCACCTGGCCTACGACGAGCGCTACCGGGACTTCGTCGAGCTCGTCGCCGGCCAGGTCACCTCCGGGGTGCTCGACGCCCGCGCCGCCGAGGCCGACCGGGAACGCGCCGAGGCGCTCGCCGACCTCGACCGCACGCGGCGGCGCTTCTTCGCCGACGCCAGCCACGAGCTGCGCACCCCGCTGACGCTGGTCGCCGGCCCGGTCGACGACCTGCTCGCCGACCCCGTGGTGGACCCGGAGCGCTGGCGCTCCGAGCTCGCCGTCGTCGCCCGCAACACCCGCCGGCTTGCCCGGGTCGTCGACGACCTCCTGGAGGTCTCCCGCCTGCAGGCGGGCGAGGGCGACCGGCACCGCGAGGTGGTCGACGTCGGGCAGCTGACCGGGGAGATCGCCGGGATGGTGGCCTCGGCCATGGAGCGGGCGGGCCTGGAGTACGTCGTCGACGTCGTCCCCGGGACCATGCCCGTCGCGGTGGGCCAGGACGGCTGGGAACGGGTGGTGCTCAACCTCGTCACCAACGCGCTCAAGTACACCCGCACGGGTCGGGTCGAGGTGCGCCTGCGCCGCGACGAGGACCGGGCCGTGCTCACCGTGTCCGACACCGGCGTCGGGATCCCGGCCGCCGAGCTGCCGCGGCTCTTCGACCGCTTCCACCGCGTCGAGGGCGGCTGGGCGCGCTCAGCGGAGGGCAGCGGCATCGGGCTCGCCCTGGTCCACGAGATCGCGACCCGTCACGGCGGCGAGATCGACGTGGCGAGCGAGCTCGGCGTCGGCACCACGTTCACCGTCACCCTGCCCGTGGCGGCCGTCGAGCCCGACGGCGTGGGCTCCGGCGAGGTCGGCGGGCGGGCCCGGGCGCTCATGGACGAGGCGTCGCGCTGGATCCCCGACGACGTGGTCGACCCTGCGGCCGCGCCGCCCGCCCCGGCCGCGGACGGCGAGACCGTCGGGCGGGTGCTCGTCGCGGACGACAACGCCGACATGCGCGCCTACGTGACCCGGCTGCTCGCGCCGCGGTGCACCGTGACCCCGGTGGCCGACGGCGACGCCGCCCTCGCGTCCGCGCTCGCCGACCCGCCGGACATGGTGGTCACCGACGTCGTCATGCCCGGCCGCAGCGGGCTCGACCTGCTGGTCGCCCTGCGGGCCGACCCGCGCACCGCCCGCATCCCGGTGCTGCTGCTCTCCGCCCGGGCGGGGGAGGAGGCCGCCGTCGAGGGCCTCGCCGCCCAGGCCGACGACTACCTGGTCAAGCCGTTCTCCGCCGCCGAGCTCCAGGCCCGGGTCGCCGCCCACCTCCAGCTCGGCCGGGCCCGCCGTGAGGCGGAGGCGCGGTTCTCCGCGGTCGCCGACCTCGCGCCGGTGATGATCTGGGTGGCGGGCGCCGACGGGGCGCGGCTGTTCCTCAACGCCGGCTGGTCACGCTTCACCGGGCTCGACCCGGCCACCGAGCTCGGCCACGGCTGGCTCGAGGGCCTGCACCCCGACGACCGCGCCGCCTACCGCGAGACCGCCGAGCGCGGGCGGGTCACGAGCCAGGGGTGGGAGGTCGACTACCGGCTGCGCCACGCCGACGGCACCTACCACCGCGTCGTCGAGCAGGCCGTGCCGGTGCCCGCGGGGGGCACCCTCGACGGGGCCGAGCCTGCGACCGGCTGGATCGGCAGCTGCGTGGACGTGCACGCCCGGCTGCGCGACGCCGACCGCGCCACCCTGCTCGCCGAGATCGGCGAGGCGATGGAGGCCGCCGACACCGTCCCCGAGCGCCTGGACGAGCTCGTGCGGGTCCTGGACCGGGCCAAGCTCGGCGACCGCGTCCGCGCGATCGACCCGGCCGCCGGCGCGAGCCCGCTCGACGGCACCCACCGGCTCCGGCGACCCTTGGTCGTTCGAGGTCGGACGGTCGCGGTCCTCGAGCTCGACCGGGACCCCTCCTCCGAGCCGTGGTCGGCCGACGAGCGCACCCTCGCCGACGAGGTTGTCGCCCGGGTGCTGCCCGCGCTGGAGAACGCCCTGCTGCGCACCGAGGAGCGCACCGCCGCGGAGCGCCTGGTCCTCGTGCACCGCGCGACGGCGGCGTTCTCGGCCGCCGCGACCCCGCTCGAGGTGGCCCGCATCGCCGCGACGCACGTCGAGCAGCTGCTGGGCCCCGAGCTGCGCTGCGGCGTGTACGAGTACGACGCGGCCACCCGGCGGCTCTCGGTGCTCGTGCGCCGCCCCGCCGAGCGCGACGCCCGGTCCACCGCGGACGTGGTCGCCGTCGACATCGACTCGATCCTGACCCGCGCGGTCCAGGACGAGCGCGCGGTGTGGGTCCACGAGCCCGAGCCCGGCGAGGGCCCCGACGAGCAGGACCAGTCGCTCGTGGCGCTGCTGCGGGCGCGGGGACTCACCAAGGCGGTCTCGCTGCCCCTGATCGCCGCGGGTCGCGTGGTCGGGGCGCTGGAGGTCGGGTTCGCCGGTCGCGGCCGGCTCGACGACGGCGAGCGCACCACGCTGCAGGCGCTCGCGGAGCCGTGCGGGGTGGCGCTGGACCGCGCCCGGCTCTACCGCGCCGAGCACCAGATCGCGCAGACGCTGCAGCGGTCGCTGCTGCCCCAGGGGCTCCCGGAGGTCCCGCGGCTGCCGATCGCGGTGCGCTACCAGCCCGGCGCGGTCGGCACCTCGGCCGGCGGCGACTGGTACGACGTCGTCGAGGTCGACGACACCCACGTCGCCGTCGTCGTCGGTGACGTCGTCGGCCAGGGGACCGCCGCGGCCGCCGTCATGGGCCAGCTGCGGACCGCGCTGTCGGGGTACCTGCTCGCCGGGCACGGACCGGCCGCGGCGCTCGACCTGCTCGACGGCCTCGTCGCCCGCGTCCCCGGCGCCCGGGCCTCGACCGCGGTGTGCCTGCTGGTGGACACCGTGACCGGGGACGTCCGCTGGTCGCGCGCGGGCCACCTGCCCGCGCTGCTCGCCCCGGCCGACGGCGGGCGCCCCCACCTGCTCACCGACCCCGCCGGGCACGGACCGCTCCTCGGGCTCGCCCACGCCCGCAAGCGGCCCCGCACCGAGGGCACCACCACGATCGCCCCGGGGACCTCGGTGGTGCTCTATACCGACGGCCTCGTGGAGCGCCGCGGGGAGTCCCTCGACGAGGGCCTCGACCGGCTCGTCGAGGTCGCCGTGGCGTGCGAGGACCGGACGCCCGAGGCGATGGCCTCGGCGCTGCTCGGCGGCCTGGTCCCCGCCGGTGCCCTCGACGACGTCGCGGTCGTCGTCCTCCGGCTGGCGCCGCCGCCGCTCGAGGTCCACCTGGCCGCCGACCCGGCCCGCCTCGGGCCGCTGCGCCGGGCCGTCGCGGGATGGGCGGACCAGGCGGGGCTGCGCGCCGAGGTCCTCGACGACCTGCAGCTCGCCCTCGGCGAGGCCGCCACCAACGCCGTCGAGCACGCCTACGGCGCCGTCCCGCCCCAGGGCGCCGGGGTCGACGTGCGGCTCACGGTCCGGGCGGACGGCGGGGTCGGGGTGTGGGTGCGCGACCAGGGCGCCTGGCGGGATGCCCCCGCCGACCCCGGCCACCGCGGCCGGGGTCTGGTCCTCATCCGCGCCCTCGCGACCGACGTCGTCGTCGAGGGCGGGCCCGAGGGCACCGCGGTGACCTTCACCGTCGCGCCCGGACGCCACGAGGCCGCGGACGGCGCCGTCGTCGGCGCGCAGGACTCGGCGGAGCGGCCGGTGCACGTGGACACCCAGGCGGTGGCCGGCGGCCACCTGGTGCGGATCTCGGGGGACCTCGACCTGGCCGGGGCGCACGAGGCGCGGCGGCGCCTCGCGCCCGCCGAGCGCGACGGGCGGTGGACGCTCGACGTGACCGGGGTGGGCTACCTCGCCAGCGCCGGGGTGGGTCTGCTGCTCGAGGCCGCGGAGCACGGCGCGGAGCTGGTGCTGCCCGAGAGCGGCGCGGCCGCCCGGGTGCTGGCCCTGTCCGGCTTGAGCGCCCCGGCGCGGACGGCGAGCGGGTCCTGAGCAGGCCCCGTTCGGGTCGGCCCCCGAGCGGGCACTCGGAGGGCATGGAGTACCGCCAGCTCGGACGGTCGGGACTGCAGGTCTCGACGATGACCATGGGCACGATGACCTTCGGCGGCGAGGGGGGCTTCGCCAACGTCGGCAACACCGACATCGACGAGGCCCGCCGGCTGATCGACGTCTGCCTCGAGCGCGGGGTCAACCTGATCGACACCGCCGACGTCTACTCGCAGGGCACGTCCGAGCAGATCGTCGGCGAGGCCGTGAAGGGCCGCCGCGACGACGTCCTGCTCGCCACCAAGGTGCGCATGCCCATGGGCGACGGCCCCAACGACGCGGGCCTGTCCCGCGAGCACATCGTGCGGGGGTGCGAGGACTCGCTGCGCCGCCTCGGGGTCGACCACATCGACCTCTACCAGGTGCACGCCTGGGACGGGGTCACCCCGCTCGAGGAGACCCTCGAGGCCCTCGACACCCTCGTGCGCAAGGGCAAGATCCGCTACATCGGCTGCTCGAACTACTCGGCCTGGCACCTGATGAAGGCGCTCGGCGTGTCGGCGCAGACCGGGATGCAGCGCTTCGTCTCCCAGCAGATCCACTACACGCTGCAGGCCCGGGAGGCCGAGTACGAGCTGATCCCGGCCACGATCGACCAGGGGCTCGGGGTGCTCGTCTGGTCGCCGCTGGCCGGTGGCCTGCTCTCGGGCAAGTTCCGCCGCGGGAAGGACGCCCCGGAGACCTCGCGGCACCTCACCGAGTGGGACGAGCCGCCGGTCCGTGACCGGGAGAAGCTCTACGACATCGTCGAGGCGGCCGTGGAGATCGGCGAGGCCCACGGGGTCTCGGCGGCGCAGGTGTCGCTGGCCTGGCTGCTCGCCAAGCCGGGGGTGACCTCGCTCGTCGTCGGCGCCCGCAACGAGGACCAGCTGACCGACAACCTGGCCGCCGCGGAGCTGACGCTCTCCGACGACGAGGTCGCCCGGCTCGACGAGGTCTCCGCGCCGCCGCTGCTCTACCCCTACTGGCACCAGCAGAAGACGGCCTCGGACCGGCTCTCGCCCGCCGACCGCACCCTGCTCGGCTGATCGGCTCACGCCGGTGGTCCGTCCTCGGATCACCGGCGCCGGGCACGGCCCCCTGGCGAGGTCACACCGGCTTCATCCGTCATCCTGGGACGACGAGTCCGGGGAGGTGACGGGGTGGCAGACGGCCGTGGGACGCGCCCACCGTCGACGCGGGCGCGTCAGAAGCGGGCCCAGCACGAGACGAACAAGCGGCTCATCGTCGAGACCACCGCGTGGATCACCGCTGTCGCGGCAGCGCTGACCGTCGGGCTGGAGGCCGGGATCTCCGCGACCGCCACCGCGCCCGACGTGCCCCGCGTGACCCCCGTCGAGTACCAGTACTCCCGCTGACGCCGTGCTCCAGCTCTGGTTCGTCTCCCGTGCCCTCGGGGCGATGGCGCTGCTGCTCCTCAGCCTCGTCATCGTCCTGGGGATCCTGCACAACACCTCGGTCGTCAAGAACGCCGAGCTCGGGCTGCCGCGGTTCGTGCTGGTCGCCCTGCACCGCAACCTGTCGCTGATCAGCGTCGTCTTCATCGCGCTGCACGTGGTCACGGTGATCGTCACCGACTACGTGCACCTGCGGATCGTCGACGTCTTCGTGCCGGGGATCGCGCCCTTCAACCCGGTCGCGGCCGCGTTCGGGACCGTCGCGACCGACCTGGTCATCGCCATCGTCGTCACCTCGCTGCTGCGGTCGCGGCTCTCGCGGCGGGTGTGGTTCTGGGTGCACTGGACGTCGTACCTGTGCTGGCCGGTCTCGGTGGTGCACGCGGTGCTCAACGCGTCCTTCCGCGGCACCACCTGGTGGACCCTCGCGGTGCCCCTGCTCTCGATGGTGGCCATCGCGGTGGCGCTGGTGTACCGGCGTCGGGACCGTCGCCGGGTGGGGGTGCCCGTCGCGGAGCGCGGGAAGGTCACCGAGGAGGCCATCAAACAGGTGACCGGGGAGCTGCCGATCCCGGGGCAGGGCCCGGCGGATCGTGCTGAGGGTGCCGGTGCTGCTGCCGATCCCGAGGCGGCGACGGAGCTCCTGACGAGGCCCGGGGTGGGCGGGGGTGGGGAGGCCGTTGCGGGCACGGCGTCCCGATCGGGTCCGTCGCCGCGGCCGCGGCCGGGTCGGCGGGCACCGGCCGGTCCTGCGCCGGTAGGCCCGGCCGGGCCGGCTCCGGCCGCGGACGGGAGTCGGGGTGGGCGGCACCGTCCCTCGGGCGAGGACGCGCCGGCCGCGGACGAGGCTGTCGACGCTGAGACCGAGGTGCTCCCGCCCGTCGAGGGCCGCACGCGGCGCGGGGTCGTCCCGCTCGCGCCGCGCTCGACTCGCCGCTGACCGGTCGACGGCCCGGTGAGAGGCCTCGTCGCGGGCGCCTGCGCTCGGGGCGGCTCAGGCCGGGCGGACCAGCAGGGCGACCGGGTAGCGCGCGAGCAGCTCCGCGACCTTCGGGGCCGAGCCCGGGACGGGCGTCCCGGTGACCATGTCGGTCCAGTCGTCGGCCCCGCCGGGCAGCGGGAGGACGGTGTCGCGCCACCCGCCGTCGGCCTCGAGGCCCGCCGGGAGCCGGGTGGCGACGGCCACCAGCCGCTCCCGTCCGGCCGGACCACCCCGGGCGAACGCCAGCGCGTGCCCGGCGGACGGGCCGGAGGCGGGGACCGGGGTGTAGCCCCAGAAGAGCTCGGGACGGAAGCGACGCAGCCGCAGGGCGGCCGCCGTCACGATGAGCTTGGTGGCGACCACGTCGTCGGACCCGGGGTCGTCGGTCGCGGAGATCGGGGCGGGCATCCAGCCGCCGTCGAGCCGCGCCAGGAGCTCCCGACGGCGGGCGAAGTCGACCGGGCGGCGGTTGTCCGGGTCGACGAGCGAGAACTCGAACAGCTCGGTGCCCTGGTAGACGTCCGGCACGCCCGGCCCGGCGAGCTGCAGGAGCTTCTGCCCGAGCCCGTTCGAGCGGCCGAAACGGTCGACGAGCCGGACGAAGGCTTCGATGTCGGCCACCGACTCCTCGGAGGCGAGCACGGCCTCGGGCCACGCGGCGATCGCCTCGTCCACCTCGGGCACCGCGTCGACGTGCGCCGTGACGAGCTTGGCCTCCTTCGAGGCCTTCGTCAGGTATCCGCCGAAGCGCTCCGCCGAGATCGGCCACGCGCCGACCAACGACTGCCAGGCGAGCAGCTCGAGCGAGGGCGACGTCAGGCCGGCCTTCGGCAGCGGATGCCGCGCCGAGAGCTTGCGCAGGAACGCGCCCCACTCGGCGGTGAGCTCCGAGAGCACCGCGAGGCGGGCCCGGACGTCCTCCGAGCGCTTGGTGTCGTGGGTGGAGAGCGTGGTCATCGCGGCTGGGGAGGCCGCGTCGCGGTGGGCGTTCGCCGCGTGGAACTCCGCGGGCGTCACGCCGAACCGGTCCGGCGCGCCGCCGACCTCGTTGAGTGCCACGAACCGGTTCCACCGGTAGAACGTGGTGTCCTCGACGCCCTTGGCGGTGACCATCCCGCTGGTCTGCTCGAACCGCAGGGTCAGCTCGCGACCGGGATCGGCCAGCATGGCGGTGCGGATCCGACGGACGGCGTCGGCGAGGTCGGGGCGCGACCCGCACGCGGTGTCGACGGCGAGCTCCAGGTCGGCCCGCCCCTCGGGCAGGTAGGAGCGGTACACCGGGAACGCGCCCAGCAGTTCGGCGACGGCCTCGACCATCGTCTCGGGCGCGTCGGCGTAGCCGGGCACCAGCGCGGCGATCCGGCGGACCTCGGCGACCAGGATCTCGTCGGTGACCAGCCGCTTCGCGGCGTGCTCGGCCACCGAGAGCCGTTCCCGTGACCCCGTGTGCTCGGCCGCCACCTGGTCGATCAGCGACTCGCCCCGCGGATCGACGAACACCCCGCACACCTCGCGCAGCGCGTCGTACCCGGTGGTGCCGTCCGCCGGCCACGACACCGGCAGCGCCTCGGTGGTGCCGTCCGCCCGCAGCGAGGTGATCTTCTCGACCAGCAGCCACGCGTTCTCGCCCAGCGCGGTCTCGGAGAGCCGGGCCCGCAGCCGCTGCAGGTAGGCCCCGGGGGCGGTCAGCCCGTCGGGGTGGTCGATGCGCAGCCCGCTGACCACGTCGGGGTCGGCCGCGACCCACCGCAGCACCTCGGCGTGGGTCGCCTCGAAGACGTCCGGGTCCTCCACGCGCACCGCGGCGAGGTCGGACACGTCGAAGAACCGCCGGTAGGTCAGCTCGGCGTTGCCCCGCCGCCAGTGCACCAGGCGGTAGTGCTGGCGCTCGTGGACCTCCTGGGGCGTGCCGTCCTCGGTGCCGGGTGCCACCGGGTAGCGGTGCTCGTAGTAGCGCAGCTCGGTCCGGTCGTCGGAGAGCTCCAGCGCCGACACGTCGTCGGGGGAGCCCAGGACGGGGACCAGGATGGGGACGCCGAGGTCCACGTCGTACCACGACGCGTACGGCGACCCGGAGCCCAGCTGCAGCAGCGACCACCACGACGGGTTCGCCGGCGGCACCGCGACGCCCATGTGGTTGGGCACGAGGTCCAGCAGCGCCCGCATCCCGGTCTCCCGCAGCGCCGCGACGAGCGCCACCCGGGCCGGCTCGCCGCCGAGCTCGTCGTTGGCGTGCGTCGGGTCGACCACGTCGTAGCCGTGGGTCGAGCCCGGCGCGGGCTGGAGCAGCGGCGAGCAGTAGAGCGCGCCCGCCCCGAGGTCGGAGAGGTAGCCGACCAGGTCCGTGGCGGCGGCCAGGTCCTGGTCGGGGGCGAGCTGCAGCCGGTAGGTGGACGGCGGGACGACGGCGCTCACCGGCCCGCGTCCGTGCGCTGCAGGAGGAGCATCGAGCGCGACGTGACGGTGAGCGTGTCGCCCCCGCCGAGGGTCTCGAGGTCGTCGGGGAGCTCGTCCACGGTCGTGATCGCCGACGTCCGGGCGGTCCCGACGACGACGGTGCCGCTGACGGTGTCGAGCACGGTGCCCCACCGGTCGGGCAGGCCCGCGCCCGGCAGCGTCACCTCGACGTCCTCGTGGTGGGCGTTGAAGATCAGCAGGAAGGAGTCGTCGACCACCCGCTGCCCGCGCTGGTCGGACTCCGCGATCCCCTCGCCGTTGAGGAACACCGTGAGGACCGCGGCCGAGCCGCCCTCCCAGTCCTCGTCGTCCATCTCCTCGCCGGACGACGTGAACCAGGCGATGTCCCGCTGGTAGTCGTCGTCCGTGCCGGCCTGGCTGGGCGCCATCGGGCGGATCGTGCGGCCGTTGAAGAAGCGCCGGCGGCGGAACACCGCGTGGGCCGCGCGCAGCGCCGACACCTCGGCGGCGTAGCCCATGAGCTCGGAGTCGGCCTTGTCCGGGGCCCACTCCAGCCAGGAGATGCGGGAGTCCTGGCAGTAGCCGTTGTTGTTCCCGTACTGCGTGCGGCCCATCTCGTCGCCGTGGAGCAGCATCGGCACGCCCTGGGACAGGAAGAGCGTCGCGAGGAAGTTCCGCCGCTGGCGCTGCCGCAGGGTCAGCACTGCCTCGTCGTCGGTGGGCCCCTCGACGCCGCAGTTCCAGGAGTTGTTGTCGTCGGCGCCGTCGCGGCCGCCCTCGCCGTTGGCCTCGTTGTGCTTCTCGTTGTAGGAGACGAGGTCGGCCAGGGTGAACCCGTCGTGCGCGGTCACGAAGTTGATCGACGCGTACGGCCGGCGCCCGTCGTCCTGGTACAGGTCGCTCGATCCCGTGAGGCGGGACCCGAACTCGCCGAGCGTCCCGGGCGTGCCGCGCCAGAAGTCGCGCACGGTGTCGCGGTACTTGCCGTTCCACTCGGTCCACCCGGGCGGGAAGTTGCCCACCTGGTAGCCGCCCGGCCCGACGTCCCACGGCTCGGCGATGAGCTTGACCTGCGAGATCACCGGGTCCTGCTGGACGAGGTCGAAGAACGTGGACAGCCGGTCGACGTCGTAGAACTCCCGGGCGAGCGTGGCCGCCAGGTCGAACCGGAAGCCGTCGACGTGCATCTCGGTGACCCAGTACCGCAGCGAGTCCATGATCAGCTGCAGCGTGTGCGGCTGGCGGACGTTGAGCGAGTTCCCGGTGCCGGTGTAGTCCATGTAGTACTGCGGCTGGTCGTCCACCAGGCGGTAGTAGGCCTGATTGTCGATGCCGCGCATGGACAGCGTCGGGCCCTGGTGGTTGCCCTCGGCGGTGTGGTTGTAGACGACGTCGAGGATCACCTCGATGCCGGCGGCGTGCAGGTCGCGCACCATCGCCTTGAACTCCTGCACCTGGGCGCCCGGCGACGGCGCGCCCGTGGGGCCGACGCTCGCGTACCCGAAGTGCGGGGCGAAGAAGGCGATCGTGTTGTACCCCCAGTAGTTGCGCAGCTCCCGCTGGACCAGGGCGTCGTCGTGCACGAACTGGTGGACCGGCATCAGCTCGATCGCGGTGACCCCGAGGCGCTGGAGGTGCGAGATCGTCGCCGGGTGCGCGACGGCCGAGTAGGTGCCGCGCATCTCCTCGGGGATCTCGGGGTGCAGGTAGGTGAGGCCCTTCACGTGGGCCTCGTAGATCACCGTCTCGTGGTACGGCGTGTGGGGCGGCCGGTCGTCGTGCCAGTCGAAGAACGGGTTGACGACGACGGCCTTGGGCACGTGCTGCGCCGAGTCGTCGTGGTTGACCTCGTCGGCGTCGTCGAAGTGGTAGCCGAACAGCGACTCGTCCCACGCGTAGGTGGTGCCCAGCGAACCGTCGACCGCCTTCGCGTACGGGTCGATGAGCAGCTTGTGGGGATTGCTGCGCAGCCCCTGCTCGGGCGCGAGCGGACCGTCGACGCGGTAGCCGTACCGCTGGCCGGGGACCACCCCGGGCAGGTAGCCGTGCCAGACGAAACCGTCGCGCTCGGGGAGCGGGATCCGGTGCTCCTCGCCGTCGGGGTCGAACAGACAGAGGGTGACCGCGGACGCGACCTCACTGAACAGTGCGAAGTTGGTCCCCGCGCCGTCGTAGGTGGCACCGAGGGGATAGGACGTCCCCGGCCAGGGCTGCATCGACTCTCCTTCGTGTCATCGGCCGCGGGCGGGCCTCGACGGCGGCAACGCTACCGGCCACGTCCGACGGCGACGGCTCGTTAAGCTTCCCGCCGTGGCGACGCTCTTCACGAAGATCATCAACGGCGAGATCCCCGGGCGATTCGTCTGGTCCGACGACCAAGCGGTGGGGTTCCTGTCGATCAACCCGCTCGGTCCTGGTCACACCCTCGTGGTGCCCCGCGAGGAGATTGACCAGTGGATCGACGCGCCAACCGGCCTGTTCGAGCACGCGATGACGGTCGCCCGCACGATCGGCACCGTCGTCCGCGACGTCTGGTCCCCGCCCCGGGTCGCGCTCATGATCGCGGGCTTCGAGGTGCCCCACCTGCACATCCACGTCCACCCGGCCTGGGGGCTGGAGGCGTTCGACTTCTCGCGGGCCGCCACCGACCCCGACCCGGGTGGGATGGACGACGCCGCGCGCCGCCTGCGCGAGGGCCTCACCGCGGCCGGGCACGGCGACTCCGTCCCGGCGAGCTGAGCCCGCCCGACGATGCAGCTCCTCCTCGTCCGCCACGGTGAGCCCCTGGCGGTCAGCGACCAGGCCGGCGGGGCCGACCCGGCGCTCTCCCCGCAGGGCCACGAGCAGGCCGCCGCCCTCGGCGCCTGGGCGGCCGGCGCCGGCGGTGGTGGCGGCGGCGGCGGCGGCGGCGAGAAGATCGTCGAGATCGTGGTGTCCGGCATGCGCCGCGCCCAGGAGACCGCCGCGCCCGCGGCCCGGGCCCTCGGGCTCGACGCCGTCGTCGACCCCGAGCTGGCCGAGTTCGACGCCGGGCGCTCCTCGTACCAGCCGGTCCACGAGCGGCTGGGCTCGGACGACCCGGACTGGAAGCGCATCACTGACGGGTACTACCCGTCCTTCGTCGACGCCGACGGGTTCACCTCCCGGGTCCGGACGGCGTTCGGGCGGATCGTGGAGCGCCACCGCGACGCCGGGCGTGAGTCGGTCCTCGTCGTCTGCCACGCCGGGGTGATCAACACCTTCCTCACCGGCCACCTCGGGCTCGACCGGCCGCTGTACTTCCCGCTCGACCACGTCGGGCTGTCCCGGGTGCTCGTCTCGCGCAGCGGTCGGATCCGGGTCCGCTCGGTCAACGAGACCGGCCACGTCGAGGGGCTGCTGTGACCCGGGCCGGGCGGGACGAGCACCTGCCGCCCTCGGAGCGGATGGTCGCGTTCACCGACGCCGCCGTGGCGATCGCCCTGACGCTGCTGGTGCTCCCGCTGGTGGACATCGTCCCGGAGGCGGCCCACAGCGGGGAACCGGCGAGCGCCGTGATCCGGGGGAACCTCCCGGCGATCGGCAGCTTCCTGCTGAGCTTCGCGGTGATCGCGCGCTTCTGGACCGTGCACCACCGGCTGTTCGGCTACGACCACCGGCTCACCCGCACCCTCGTGCAGCTGAACCTGCTGTGGGTGCTGACGATCGCCATCCTGCCGTTCCCGACGGAGATGTTGGCCTCGTTCTCCGCCGCCCGCGGCTTCGTGGTGTCGTTCTACCTCGTCGTGCTGCTCGTCTGCAGCGCGTCGCTGACCGCGATGACGACGCTGATGCACCGCACCGCGGTGATCGACGACGCTGACGAGGGCGTCCCCGAGAGCTTCGTCATCGGGTCGCTGGCCTCCACGACGACGATCCTCGTCGCCTTCGTCGTCGTGCTGATCGCCCCGCAGGTCGGTCCCTGGGCGTTCTTCATCCTGTTGGCCGACCGGATCGTCGAGCCGGTGATCCGGCGCCTGCGCGGCGACCGTGCGCCGCGCGCCGAGGGGCGGACCGGCGCGACCTGACGCGGGCCGGCGCCCACTCGCGCTGCCGGGGGCGTCGAGGCGTGGTTGCCTCCGGAGGAGTCCCGTCCGAGCCGGCTCACCCCGACGCCGGCCGACGTGATCGCACCCCGGACCCCGGTGCGCTCGGTGACACCCGACCCCAGCGGCCGGGTACGGAGGTCCGCGCGCCATGTCCCGACCGGGCACCACCGAGCAACGCAGCCTCGCCCACTGGGCCGAGGACGGCCGGGCGGGGATGGAGGCCTTCTACGCCCTCGCGATCGAGGACTACCGGCAGATGGTGGCCGCCCGCGACTGGGCGGCCGACCTGCGCGGCCACGCTGCCGAGGGCCGCGTGCGGGTCCTCGACGTCGCCTGCGGCAGCGGGAAGTTCCCCGCCGAGCTCCAGCGCCGGGGCCTCGCCGAGGCCGTGGCGGGCACCCGGGTCGAGATCGACCTGCTCGACCCCTCGCCGTTCTCGATCGCCGAGGCGCGGTCGGTGCTCGCCGCGCCGTTCGCGGTCCGCGCCGAGCACGAGGTCCGCATCCAGGACCTGCCGACGGGTGTCGGCGCCTTCGACGTGGCGTGGGCGACGCACGCGCTCTACGCCGTCCCGCCCGAGGAGATCGGCGCCGGGATCGCCCGCATGGTCGGGGCCCAGCGCCCGGGCGGCTTCGGCGCGATCGTCCACGCCACGTCCGCGTCGCACTACCTGCGGTTCGCCGAGGCCTTTCGCACCACGTTCGCGCCGGGCTCCGTGCCCTTCACCAGCGCGGGGCAGGTCCGCGCGGCCCTCGCGGCGGCCGGCGTCGCACCCGCCGTGACGACGCTGCGCTACGACGTCGGGAACGCCGACCGCGCCACCGTCGAGGGTTTCCTGCAGCGCTGCGTCTTCGACGACTCGGTGCCCCTGGAGCGGATGGAGGCCGAGGGCGGCGTCGGGGCCTACCTGGCCGGCTGCCACGACGGCGACGGCTACCGCTTCTCCCAGGTCGTCGACGTGATCACGTGGGAGGTGGCGGCGTGAACCGCCACCTCGGCGCGGCCACGGCGGCCGGCGAGCTCGACGACGTCGCTCCTGCCTGGACGGTGACAACGGGCAGTGGTGGGACCGGTACATGTCCCTCGCCGAGCCCGGCGACGGCGCCGCGACGGGCCTGGTCGACTGGCGGTTGTTCGTCCCGGACACCGCGCCGGGCGAGGTCGCGGCCAGCCCGCGGAACCCGGTCGTGACGCGGACCTGAGGCGCGCCGAGCAACGACGACGGAACCGCACCGAAAACCCGTCGTCATGAGCGGGACGTTCACTCTTCGGTGACCCACATCGAGGTGGAGCGCCCCTAGGGTTCCGCGTGCGGAGCCGAACGGCCCGCGACCGAGAGGGGCAGGCGCGGGGAACCCCCGCGTTCCACGGCGGGACAAAAGCCCGGGAGACGACCAGTCGGATCGTCCCCGGGAGATCACCAGTGCAGTTCCGTCCCGATCACCCCGCACCCCACGCCGGACTGCCGCGCAAGAGCCCTCGCCACGGCCCCGAGGCCGCCCGCGCCGTCGAGATCGAGCGGACCCTCCCGACGACGGCCCGCGACGCCGAGATCGCCCGCGGCCTCGAGCTCGGTCTGCCGGGCGCCGACTCCATCGTCGACCGCACCATCCCGACGTTCTCCCGCGGCGAGCTCCCGCACTTCGCCGGCATCCCCACCTTCATGAAGTCGCCGTTCCTCGAGGACGTCCGGCAGTGCGGGGAGTACGACGTCGCGATCCTCGGCGCCCCGTTCGACGGCGGCACCACCTACCGGCCGGGCACCCGGTTCGGCCCGAAGGGCATCCGCGACATCTCCCTGCTCTACGGCACGTACTCCTTCGAGCTCGGCGTCGACCTGCGCGAGTCGATCACGATGTGCGACCTCGGGGACGTGTTCACCATCCCGGCGAACATCGAGAAGACCTTCGACCAGATCACCAACGCGGTCAGCCACGTCTACGCCAGTGGCGCCTTCCCGGTGGTCCTCGGCGGCGACCACTCCATCGGCTACCCGACCAGCCGCGGCGTCGCCGAGAACCTCGACGGCAAGCTCGGAATCATCCACTTCGACCGCCACGTCGACACCCAGGAGACCGACCTCGACGAGCGGATGCACACCACGCCGTGGTTCCACGCCACGGACCTGCCGAACGTCCCGGCCGAGAACCTCGTCCAGATCGGCATCGGCGGCTGGCAGGCGCCGCGACCCGGCGTCGCCGTCGGGCGCGACCGCGGCACGACGATCATGACGGTCACCGACTGCGTCGAGATGGGCATCGAGGCGGCCGCCGAGCGGGCGCTCGAGGTGGCCTGGGACGGCGCTGACGCCGTCTGGCTCAGCTTCGACATCGACTGCCTCGACGCGGCCTTCGTGCCCGGCACCGGCTGGCCCGAGCCCGGCGGGTTCCTGCCCCGCGAGGTCCTCAAGTTCATCCAGCTGCTCTGCGACGCCAAGCCCCTCGCCGGCATCGAGGTCGTCGAGTGCTCCCCGCCCTACGACAACGCCGAGATCACCTCGCTCATGGCGACCCGGGTGATCGTCGACGCGCTCGGCTGCCTGGTCCGCTCCGGGCACCTCCCGAGGAAGGCACACGCATGACGGCCCTCGAGGAACGCGACAGCACCGATCTGACCGGGCTGGGTTACGCCCAGCAGCTCCACCGCGGACTGGGCCCCTTCGCCTCGTTCGCGTCGGGGTTCTCGTTCGTCTCGATCCTGACGACGGTCTTCCAGCTGTTCATCATCGGCTACGGCTTCGGCGGCCCGGCCTACATCTGGACCTGGCCCATCGTGTTCGTCGGCCAGTTCTGCGTCTGCCTCGTGTTCGCCGAGCTCGCCGCGACCTATCCGATCGCCGGCGCGATCTACCAGTGGTCCCGGCGGGTCTCCAACGACCCGGTGGGCTGGATGGCCGGCTGGCTGATGCAGATCGGCTACATCGTCTCGGTCGCCGCCATCGCGATCGCGCTGCAGGCGGTGCTGCCGGAGGTGTGGAGCGGGTTCCAGCTCGTCGGCGGCGACCCGGACCCGACGTCGCCGACCGGCGCGCTCAACGCCATCGTCCTCGGCTCGATCTGCATCGCCCTCTGCATCGTCATCGCCTCGTTCGGGGTGACGCGCATGGCGGTGGTGACCCGGATCGGCGTGACGATCGAGATCGTGGGGGTGCTGCTCGTCGTCGTGCTGCTGTTCACCCACGCCCAGCGCGGGCCGGAGGTGGTGCTCGAGACGAACGGCGTGCAGGGCGACGGCTCGTACCTCTGGCCGTTCCTGGCCTCGATGCTCATGGCCGCCTACGTGATGTACGGGTTCGACTCGGCCGCGGAGCTCTCCGAGGAGACCGGGGATCCGCGCCGGACGGCGCCGCGGGCGATCGTGCGGTGCATGCTCATCTCGGGCGCCGGTGGGCTGCTGCTCATCCTCGCCGCGCTGGTGGCGGCGCCGGACCTCGCGGCCCCGGAGCTGTCGAGCACCGGGATCGCGTGGGTGGTCACCTCGCAGCTCGGCGACGTGCTCGGCCGGATCGTGCTCGGCATCGTCGCGGTGTCGATCTTCTCCGCGGCGCTGGCGATCGCGGCGTCGGCGACCCGGGTGATGTTCTCGATGGCCCGCGACGGGCGGCTGCCGTTCTCCCGGGCCCTGGCTCACGTCTCGCCTCGCACGAAGACCCCGGTGTGGTCCGGCGTCGCCGTCGGCGTGCTGTCCATCGCGGTGCTGCTGATCAACCTGGGGCAGACGTCGGTGTTCACCTCGGTGACGTCGATCTCGGTGGTGATCGTGTACCTGGCGTACCTGTTCGTGACGGTGCCCCGGCTCTGGCACCGGCTGCGCCGCACGCCGGAGCACCGGCCCGACCCGGCCTTCTTCTCGCTGGGCCGGTGGGGGCTGCCGGTCAACGTCGTCGCGGTGGTGTTCGGGGTGTTCCTGCTGGTCAACATCGGCTGGCCGCGCCAGGCGGTGTACGACCCCGACGCGAGCAGCTGGGTGCTGCAGTACTCGGCGCCGCTCGCGGTGGTGGTCGTGGTCGTGCTCGGCCTCGTCGCCTACGCGGTCATGCGACGCCAGGCCCGGTCCTCCGGGGCCGTCAGCTCACCGTCACCTGCCCCCCGCTGACCTGCGCCGTTCGCGGTGTCAGGCCCCGCGTGGCCGGTCCCTGGGCGACGCTGCCGTCGGCGAGGTGGAAGCGGCTGCCGTGACAGGGGCAGTTGATCGTGCCGTCGGCGACCGCGTTCACCGAGCAGCCCTGGTGCGGGCACGTCGTCCCGAAGGCGGCGAACGTGCCGGCGACGGGCTGGGTGACCACGACGCCCCGGTCCTCCAGGACCACGCCGCCCCCGACCGGGACGGAGGTACCGGCGATGCCGGACGGCCCGGACGGGGGCGGCGCGGTGCTCGCGGGGCCGCCGGAGGCGTACTCGCTGCACGCCGCGGTGCCGGCGACGGCGAGTCCGGCGCACCCCGCGAGGAGCACCGTCCGCCTGGCGGGCCCGGACGTGTCGGTCACAGGTGCACCCCCTTGGTCGTGAACAGCCACAGGGCGGCGGTCAGCCACAGCACCACCAGGGCCGAGAACACCACCCCGCCGATCACCGGCAGCGCCCAGCCCGGCAGGTCGCGGCGGGGCAGGCTGAGCATCTTCGTCGCGAAGGCGCCGTAGAAGAGGCACCCGGCCAGTGAGTGCACGAGCACGCGGGGGCTGTCGTACCCGAACCCGAACGCGTAGAGGCAGTGGACCACCACCGGCACCGTCACCAGGACCGCCACCCGACCCGACCAGCGGTGCAGGGTGGACACCCAGGAGGGCGACCCGGACCCGATCCGCCCGTACATGTTCAGCGCCGACACCAGCTGCACGACGGCGAGCAGGGCCGCCAGGGTGGTCAGCCAGGCCTTCACGTAGGCCGGTCCGGAGAACCCGGCGACGTTGACGGCGATCGTGCCCGGTTCGTGCAGACGGCCGTAGACGCCGAGGACGACGGCGAGGCCGACCCCGCCGAGGACCGGCACGGCGAGTGCCGGGACCGGTCGGCGCACCGCGGCCGCGGCGGGAGGGATCGGACCGATCGGGCCGGTGTCGGGCTCGTCGTCGACGGGCGGGGTGTCCGCGCGGCCGCGCTCCGTGCTGCTCATCCTCGCTCCTCGGTCCTGCGCGCTCACGACGCGGAGAGCACGTCGGTCGTGCCGTCGACGGGGGCGACCCCGGACGGGAGCGGTCCCGCGGGCGGCAACGGCGGCGCCGGGGCGACGGCCCCGCTCCCGTCGTGGCTCAGCCCGACCTGCCCGCCGTCGCCACGCACGATCCAGCCGGTGGTCCGCCCCGCGACGCTCTGCCGGTAGACCCCCGCCCGGTCCCCGCTCGTGGGATCGGCCGTGAAGGGCGCGTCCGGACGTCCGGCGAGGTGGACGGTGCCGGTGAGCCGGTCGCCGTCGAGGTGGCCGGTGAGGTGGTTGCCCTTGCGGCCGGAGGCGTCGAGGGAGCCCGCACCGGCGGTGCCCTGCAGCCAGGCCTCCACGTCCTGCCCGTCGCAGACGTAGGCCTTGGCGTGCGCACCGTCCACCGTCACCGCGATCGGGATGGTGGCGCCCGCCGAGGTCACCTCGCCGACGTAGTGCGCGCGTGCGGGGAACGCCGCGGGGGCCGGCGCGGCCGCCGCCGCTGGGGCCGGCGCAGGCGCCGCGACCGTGGGGGCGGCCGGGGCCGGCGCGGCGGCCGGACGTTGCACGGCCATGTCGACGACGATGAGCACGAGGCCGAGGACGACGACGGTCGCCAGCGTGACGATGGGCGCGCGGAGCATTGGGCCCTCCCGAGGCCGCCGGAGGCTGGTCGCCCATTCTTCGGGCGTCCGGGCGCCACGACCCGAGTAGTCCGCTACTCGGATCGACCACCGCCGCTACTCGGACCCCCCGTCCAGAACTACGCAAAAGTTACGAAAGGGACGAAGCGGGACCCTCGGACCCGGAAATCTTGCGTGCGGAGCACTTTTCCGTAGTCGACTACTGTCGACCAACTCCCCGCGTGTGCGCCACCGTGTGCTCCGCAGTCGTTCGGACCGCGTCTGGAGGACGGGATGGGTCGGCAGTGGCCTTTCGTCGGACGCGAGCGTGAGCTCGCGGCCGTCCGGAAGGCGCTCGACGACGGCGCGCTGACCGGCGTCGTTCTCGTGGGGCCACCCGGCGTCGGGAAGACCCGGCTCGCCCGTGCCGTCGCCGACCACGCCCAGGCCGCCGGCGCTGCGATCCGGTGGGTCATGGCGACCCGGTCCGCGTCCGGCATCCCCCTCGGGGCGATGGGCCAGCTGCTCTCGACCTGGGAGGGGCCCGGCTCACACACGGTCCACCTCCTGCCCAACATCGCCCGTCACCTCGCCGAGGGGGCCGGCGGACGCCGTCTCGTCCTCGCGGTCGACGACGCCCACCTGCTCGACGCGACCTCGGCGGCACTGATCCACCACCTCGCGGTCACCGGCGCCGCCAGCGTCGTGGTGACCGCCCGCACCGGCGTCACGGTCCCCGACCCGGTCTTCGCGCTCTGGAAGGAGGGGCTCGCCGAGCGCATCGACATCCACGGGCTGGCGCGGACGCAGTCCGACGAGCTCGTCCGCCAGGTGCTCGGCGGCCAGGTGGACGGGGCGACGCTGCACCACCTCTGGGAGCTCAGCCTCGGCAACATGCTCTTCCTGCGTGAGCTGGTCGAGGGCGGCCTCGCCAGCGGTGCGCTCGGTGCCGACGACGACGTCTGGCGCTGGAAGGGGCCGCTGGTGCCCTCGCCGCGGCTGACCGAGCTCATCGACGCCCGCATGGGGTCGCTCGAGGCGGACGAGCAGGCGGTGCTCGAACTGCTCGCCTTCGGCGAGCCCCTCGGCGTCGACACCCCGGAGCGGGTGGTCGGACCGGACGCGCTCTCGGCCGTGGAACGGAAGGGACTCGTCGTCTCCGAGCGCCAGGACCGCCGGGTGGAGCTGCGGCTGGCACACCCGCTCTACGGCGAGGTCCTCCGGCAGCGGACGTCGCCGCGCCGGGAGAAGACCATCTACCGCCAGCTCGCCGAGAGCCTCGAGGCGTCGGGCGTGCGGCGCTCCGGCGACCGGCTCCGCGCGGTCACGTGGCGGCTCGCGGCCGGGCTGCCGACGGACGCGGAGATGCTGCGGGTGGCCGCGGAGAGCACGATGAAGGTCGACTACAGCGCCGCGGAGCGGCTCGCGCGCGCCGCCGTCGAGCAGGGTGGCGGCTACGCGGCCTCGGTCGTGCTCGGCCAGGTGCTCATCGGCCTGGGCCGCTCGGCCGAGGCCGAGGAGCTGTTCGCGGGCCTGTGGTTCCGCGAGGACGAACCGGAGCGTCGCACGCAGCTGGCCGTCACGCGGGTGACGAACCTGTACTGGGGCCTCGGTCGTCCCTCGCGGGCCGCGACCGTGCTGCGCGACCTCGCGCCGGAGCCCGGCGACGCCCACGGCACGCCGGAGCTCGCGGCGCTCGAGGCCGCACTCTTCCCCCCGTTCGACGGGGCCAAGCAGACCCTGCACCTGGTCGAGAACCTGCGCGGCGCCGACGGATCCGTCGACCCCACCCGTCTCCAGGCGCTCGCGGTGGCCACGGCCGCCCTGCGACGGACGGGCCGCTACGACGTGACGGTGCGGGCCGCCGCGCAGGCACGAGCGGTGATCCAGGCGTCCCCGGCGCCCCTCGGGCTCACCACCGAGTGGGCCCACCTGCAGCTCGACACCGGGTGCTGCGAGGCGTACGTCTTCAGCGGGCGGCTCGACGAGGCCGAACGGCTGGCCCAGGAGGGCTACCGGCACGCGGTGGCGGACGAGCACGCGACGGCCAAGGCGCTCTACGCCGGGTGGCTGGGGGTGACGGCGGGGCTGCGGGGGGCCATGCACACCTCGCTGCGCTGGCTGCGGGACGCGACGGCCGGCGTGCGGCCCGACGGGCTCCCACTGCTCCCCGTGCTGTGGTCGGAGACCATCCAGGCCGCCGTCACGACGGGCGACCTCGAGTCCGTGCCGAACGCGTCGCGGCAGCTGCAACGCGTCCTGAGCGAGGGCGGCGACGCCTACGCGTCGTGGTCGGGGCTGGCGCCGGTCTGGACCGCGGTCGCCGGCGCCCGGCTGCGCGAGGCCGAGCGGGCCTGCCTGGCCGCGGCCGACCACGCCGAGCGCGACGGCCTGCTGCAGGCCCACCTCGTCGCCCTCCACACCGCGGTGCGCATGGGGACGACGGTGCCGGTCGCCGACCGCCTCGAGGCGGCCGGCGGGAGCGCCGACGGTGCGCTGGCCGCCGCGTTCGTCGACCACGCCCGCGCCCACGGCGCGGGCGACGCCGCGGGGCTGGACGCCGTGGCCGAGCAGTTCGCCGCCCTCGGGGCCCGACTCTTTGCCGCCGAGGCCGCGGCGCAGGCGAGCAATCTCCACCGCTCACGTGGTGTGCGCGGTGCCGGGAACGCCAGCGCCCTCCGCGCGCGGCAGTGGGCGCAGGAATGCGAGGGCGCCCGCACCCCGGCGATCGCCGATCTCGATTCCTCCTCCGAGCTGACGCGACGCGAGCACGAGATCGCCTCGCTCGCCGCGTCCGGCATGACCAGCCGCGCCATCGCCGAGCAGCTCGTCGTCTCGGTGCGCACCGTCGACAACGTGTTGCACGTCGTCTACAGCAAGTTGGGCGTCAGCGGCCGCCGCGACCTCGCGGCCGTGGTCATCGGGGGAACGACGTACCTCTCCGAGTAGTGCACGGCGTCGTGGGGGACGAAGCCGAGTAGTCCGCTACTCAGGACGCGGCGGTGCGCCCGCCCAACACTTCTCCCCGGGACGACATCGGCATCCGCGCCGGTGGAGGACGGCGAGGGGACGAGGTATGGCGAACCCGAGCGGTCGCCACCTGGGGACCGGCACCGTCCCGACGAGGACGGAGTCGAGCTCACGGAGCCCGGCGGAAGCGATCAGGACCCGGGCGCGCGACGGCGCATGACCCCCGGTGGCGAGACAGCACATCAGCGGGGCGGCGGCCCCAAACCTCATCCCGAACGACGGAGCGAACATGACCGAGCAGGGCAACGTGAACGTGGACGGCCGGATCGTCGACCAGCACAACGGCGGCGAGGGTGGCGGCAGTGACATCAACCAGGGCGGCGATGTGTTCGCCGGTGGCGGTGGCGACCCGCTGAACGTGGATGGTCGGATCGTCGACCAGCACAACGGTGGCGAGGGTGGCGGCAGTGACATCAATCAGGGCGGCGATGTGTTCGCCGGTGGCGGACGCGACCCCCTGAACGTGGATGGTCGGATCGTCGACCAGCACAACGGTGGCCAGGGCGGCGGCAGTGACATCAACCAGGCCGGGGACGTGTTCGCCGGTGAGGGTGGCCGCGGCGGCGTGAACGTCGATGGCCGGATCACCGACCAGCACAACGGTGGTGCCGGGGGCGGGAGCGACATCAACCAGGCTGGCGATGTGTTCGCCGGTGAGGGTGGCCGCGGCGGCGTGAACGTGGACGGTCGGATCGTCGACCAGCACAACGGCGGTCAGGGTGGCGGCAGTGACATCAACCAGGCCGGCGATGTGTTCGCCGGTGGTGGTGGCGGCCCGCTGAACGTGGACGGTCGGATCGTCGACCAGCACAACGGCGGCCAGGGCGGCGGCAGCGACATCAACCAGGCCGGCGACGTGTTCGCAGACGGTGGTCGCGGCCGTGTCAACGTCGACAACCGGATCACCGACCAGCACAACGCTGGCATCGGCCGCGGCGGCGACATCAACCAGGGCGGTGACGTGTTCGCGGCCGCGGCGCACCAGGGTGGCCTGAACGTCGACGGCCGGATCGTCGACCAGCACAACGGCGGCGGGCTCAATGACCTCGGCGACATCAACCAGGTCGGCGACGTCTTTGCCGGTGGTGGCCGCGGTGGCGTGAACGTCGACGGCCGGATCACCGACCAGCACAACGGCGGTGCCGGTGGTGGCAGCGACATCAACCAGGGCGGCGATGTGTTCGCCGGTGAGGGTGGCCGCGCTGGCGTGAACGTCGATGGCCGGATCACCGACCAGCACAACGGCGGTCAGGGTGGTGGCAGCGACATCAATCAGGGCGGCGACGTGTTCGCCGGTGGTGGCCGCGGCGGCGTGAACGTCGATGGCCGGATCACCGACCAGCACAACGGCGGTCAGGGTGGCGGCAGCGACATCAACCAGGGCGGCGACGTGTTCGCCGGTGGTGGCCGCGGCGGCGTGAACGTCGACGGCCGGATCACCGACCAGCACAACGGCGGCGGTGCCGGCGGTGGCGGTGACGTCAACCAGGGCGGCGACGTCTTCCGCGCCGCGCCGCAGCACCAGGGCGGCGGCAACGGTCCGTTCCAGGGGCCGGGTCCGCAGCACCAGGAGCACCAGGGCGGCGGCGGGGAGCACCAGGTTCCCACCGCCAACCTCGACGGCCGGGTCACCGACCAGCACAACGGCGGGCACGAGCAGACCCAGCAGGCCGAGGCCCACCACGAGGAGCCGGTGTTCCACGAGCACGAGGCGGCCCACGGTGACGGCGGCGGCCACGACGGTGGCGGGCACGACCACGCCGCGGCGGCCGACCACGGTCACCACGGCTGAGTCCGCTCGACCCGTGAAGCACGGCTGACGGAAAGGACACCAGGTGTCGGGCACCGGATTCCAGTTCGCTGCAGAGACCCTCGACCTCGCGGTCAAGGGAGCCACCGCCTACGAGCGGGAGGACCTCGTCGAGCGACTGTCCGGTGCCCGGCACCTGTTGTCCGACACGTCGGTGACGGTGTACGTCGTCGGGGAGTTCAAGCAGGGCAAGAGCTCCCTGATCAACGGCCTCATCACCGCGCCGGTGTGTCCGGTGGACGACGACATCGCCACCGCCGTCCCCACCAAGGTCGGCTACTCCCAGCAGGTGCGGGCCGTGGCGAGCTACGAGTCCGCGGCCGGCGTGAACGCGTCACCGTGGACCGAGGACGTCCCGGTCGGCGAGATCGCCGCCTACGTGACGGAGAACGGAAACCCCGGCAACCAGCGGCGACTGCGGTCCATGACCGTCGGTCTGGACCGTCCGCTGCTGGCGTCGGGGCTGACCCTCGTCGACACCCCCGGGGTCGGGGGGCTGGGGTCGCTGCACAACGCGGTCACCGTCGGCTCCCTGCCCCAGGCACACGCCGTCGTGTTCGTCTCGGACGCGTCGCAGGAGCTCACGGCCGCCGAGGTCCGGTTCCTGCGGACGGTCAGGGAGCTGTGCCCGACCATCGTCGTAGTCCTCACCAAGATCGACCTGTACCCCGAGTGGAAGCGCATCCGCGACATCGACGCGGGCCACCTCGCCCGCGCCGGCCTGGACATCGAGGTGCTGGCGGTCTCCTCCGAGCTCCGCGGCCTCGCGGCGAACGCCGGTGACCAGGAGCTCAACGTCGAGTCGGGGTTCCCGCCGCTGGTCCAGCGCCTGCAGGACGTGGTGCGCGACGCCGAGCGGGTCGCGCTCCGCTCGGTCGGCAACCACGTGATCTCCGTGGTTGGCCAGCTCGAACCGGCGCTGCGGTCTCGCGCGGCATCGTTGACCACCCCCGAGCGGTCCGCCGCGCTCGTCGCCGACCTGACCCGGACGCAGCAGCGCGCCGACAACCTTCGCGAACGGTCCTCTCGCTGGCAGCAGATCCTCTTCGACGGCTTCGCCGACATCAGCTCGGACATCGACTTCGACCTGCGAGCCCGCTCGCGGGAGGTGCTGCACGACGCGGAGAAGAGCATCGACGAGGGCGACCCGGCCAAGGACTGGCCCGCGTTCGAGCAGTGGATGCGCCAGCGCCTGGCCGGCGAGGCCCTCGAGAACTACGGCCAGTTCGCGCGCCGCGCCCGGCAGCTCGCCGAACAGGTCGCCGAGCAGTTCGACCTCGCCGCGGCGCAGGCGGTCGCCCCGGCCGGGATCGCCGCGCCCGTCGAGGTGATCGAGGAGATCGACATCGACTCGTCGTTCAGCGCGGCGCCGAAGAAACTCGCCGGGGGCATGGCGGCGTTCCAGAAGGCCTACGGCGGCTTCATGATGTTCACGCTGCTGACCCACATGGCGGCGATCGCGCTCCCCGGCCCCGTCGGGGTCGGGCTGGGGCTGCTGATGGGGAAGTCGGGTCTGGGCGAGGAGCGCAAGCGCCAGCTCGAGAAACGCCGCTCGGCGGCGAAGACCGCCGTGCGCCGGTTCGTCGACGAGTTCAACCTGCAGGTCGGGAAGGACTCCCGGGACGCGCTGCGACGCATCCAGCGCGAGATGCGCGATGGCTACACCCGCCGGGTCGAGGAGCTGCAGCGTTCCACCAAGGAGGCGCTCACCGCCGCCCAGAAGGCGGTGACCAACGACGAGGCCGAGGCCGACGAGCTGGCTCGTCTGAAGTCGGACCTGGAATCGTTCGCGATGGTGCGCGAGCGGGCCCGTGAGGTCCTCACGCACGCGACCGACCGGCCGGCGGTGGCCGCGGCGGGTCGTCCGTGACCCCGGACGCCGCCGGCGTGGTGCCGGCCGTCCGCGGCCTGCTCGGGGCGGCGATGCGCGTGTACTCGGGTGGCCCCGCCGAGCCCGCCCTGCAGGCCACGGCCGCGCGGATGGGGGAGCCGCTGCGCGTCGCCATCGCCGGACGCGTGAAGGCCGGCAAGTCCACCCTGCTCAACGCCCTCGTGGGCCAGGAGCTGGCCGCGACCGATGCGGGGGAGTGCACGCGGCTGGTCACCTGGTACGTCGACGGCGTCGCCTACCGCGTCGACGTGCACCCGATCGCCGGACCACCCCGCCAGCTGCCCTTCCGGCAGCCCCACGGCTCCCTCGAGATCGACCTCGGAGACCTGCCGCCCGAGCGGGTCGAGCGCCTGGTGGTGACCTGGCCCTCGCCCACGCTGCGGCGCACGATGCTCATCGACACCCCCGGGATCGGCTCGGTCAACACCGAGGTCTCCGAGCGCAGCGAGCGGGTCCTCGCCCCGGGCGACGGGGAGGTGACCGCCGCCGACGCCGTCGTCTACCTCATGCGCCACGCCCACGGGGACGACGCCCGTTTCCTCGAGGCCTTCCGCGACAGCGCGGTGGACCGGCGCACCGTCAACACCATCGCGGTGCTCTCGCGCAGCGACGAGATCGGGCACGCCCGCCCGGACGCGCTCACCACGGCGGCCCGGATCGCCGACCGGTACCGGCTGGACCCGCGGGTACGGGCGCTCTGCCAGACCGTGGTCCCGGTCGCCGGCCTGCTGGCCTCGTCCGCGGCGTCCCTGCGCGAGGCGGAGTACCGCGCGTTCGCCGCCCTCGCCGGGTCGTCGGACACCGAGCGCCTGCTGCTGACCGCGGACCGCTTCGAGACGCTGGAGACGGACGGGCCGGTGTCGACGGCCGACCGCACGGCGCTCCTGCGGCGCTACGGGCTGTTCGGAGTGCGCACCGCAATCCGTCTCGTGCGCGACGGCGAGGTCACCGGCGCGACCGACCTCGCGCGCGAGCTCACCACCGCCAGCGGCGTGCGCGAGCTGCAGCACCTGCTCCACACCCAGTTCGGCGCCCGGGCCGAGGTGCTCAAGGCGCGGTCGGCCCTCGCGGCGCTCGAGGGGGTGCTGCGGCGTCACCCGGTCCCCGGCGCCCAGGGACTGGCGCACCAGCTCGAGCGGGTCCAGGCGAGCGCCCACGAGTTCGCGGAGATCGCGCTCATCGACGACCTGCGGAGCCGGCGCGTGCTGCTCCCCGAGTCCGAGCTGCACGACGCCGAGCGCCTGCTGGGGGGCGACGGGATGGACGCGGCGACACGGCTCGGTCTGGACCCGCGGGCCGGCCAGGAGGCGGTGCGGCGGGCAGCGGCCGAGCAGCACCAGCGGTGGCAGCGGCGGGCGGAGAGCCCGGCGGTCACCCGCGAACGCGCGCAGGCGGCGCGGGTCCTCGTCCGGACCTGCGAGGGCATCCTGAGCTCCGGCCGCGCTGAGTACTCCGCCGCGGCGCCGGGGCGAGGGGGAGTAGGCCGCTACTCATGACACCGCGACCCACGGTTCGCAGGGTGTAGCCGTGAGCGAACGGGAGGGGAACTCAGTCGTCGATCGCGCGATCCGCGCGGTCGAGGGGGTCCGTGCGGTCGAGGCGGCGACCGAGGGTGGCGGGGAGCCGCCGACACGCGCGCAGGCCCGCGTGGTCCCGCTGCGGTTCGCGGGCGCCGCCGGCGCGGCCGCGTACGCGGCGGGCCTCGCCTACGGTCTCTCGGAGGGCACCGCCCAGGCCGAGCCCACCGCTCTCGAGACGCCCCTGGGGCCCCCGCCCGGCGGCGGCGCGGGACCGGGCCCCGGAGCGGGCGACCAGGGCGGCGGCGGGACGGGCGGGTCGGGCGCCGGGGGCGACGGGGGCGGCGGGGGCGGCCACGTCACCGTCGACCAGCAGGTCAGCGGCGCCGGCATCTCCCCCCAGAGCGTCAGCACGTCCGTCGGGCATGGCCCCGACGGCTCGGTGGTCGCGTCGACGGCGAGCACGTGGCACGGCGCCGGTGGCGGGTCCGCCCCCGGGGCCGCACCGGGGTCGGGCCCGAGCCACCGCGACGGCGCGGGTCGGCCGGACGGCGGCCAGCAGGGTGGGCACGACGACGGCGGGATCACCGTCCAGCAGTACGAGACGGTGGCCGTCCGGGAGGACGCCAGCGGCAACTTCGTCGTCGAGAGCCACCTCGTCGTCGTCGTGCAGTACGGCGGCCACGAGTACAGCTACGACGGCCACGACGTCTACACGGTCAGCCCCGCCGAGCACGCCGACCTGGTGGTGCACCAGCACGAGGACGTCATCGTCCACCACAAGCCCGACGGCAGCTACTCGGTCTCCGTCGACGCCCACACCACCGTCGACGTCGTGCCCGACACCGACGGGCACTTCGACGCGAACGTCACCCAGCAGGAGTCGACGACCGACGACGGCCACGGGCAGCACGGCCACTCCGACGGTCACCTGACCACCGACCAGTACGAGGGCGTCGACGACCGCGGCGGCGGCCACGGCACGGTCACCCAGACCGAGCACACCGAGGGTCGCGGCACCCAGACCGAGGACGCCGACGGCCGCGGCGCGGGCGACGTCACCCAGGGCCAGGACGGCGGGGACGGCGTCGACCAGACCCAGAACGCCGACACCCGCGACGGCGGGCACACCACCCAGACCCAGACCGGCGGGAAGGGCTCGACCCAGACCCAGAACCACGACGGGCGCGGTGGCGAGGGGAGCACGCAGACCCAGACCGGCGGGAAGGGCTCGACCCAGACCCAGAACGACGACGGCCGCGGGGGCGGCCCCAGCAGCCAGACCCAGACCGGTGGGAAGGGCTCCACCCAGACCCAGAACGAGGACGGCCGCGGGGGCGGCCCCAGCAGCCAGACCCAGACCGGCGGCCGGGGGTCGCACCAGACCCAGAACGACGACGGGCGCGGCGGGCAGGGCACGTCGCAGACCCAGGTGGCCGGCCGGGGCTCGCAGCAGGAGCAGCACGCCGACGACCGCGGGGGCGGCCCGGGCAGCCAGGTTCAGGTCGGGGGCGCCGGGTCCCGGCAGACCCACGACCTCGACCAGCGCACCGTCACCACCGACCAGGGGGCACCGGCCGCCGCGACCGGGACGGCGGCGACGGGGGCGGCTGCGGCGGGCGCGGTGGGGACGGGGGTGGCGACGGCGGGACTGGCCACGTCCGGGACCGCGGCGGCCGCCACGTCGCACCACGACGGCTCGCCGCTCGACCCCACGCTCGTCGCGCACGCGACCACGCTGTCGGGCACGGCGGGGACCTCGGGCACCTCGGGGACCTCGCCGTTCGAGCCGACGTCGGGCGGGACGGGGCCGGCCGGAGCCGGTCCCGTCGACGCCCTGCACGCGCCGCCACCGGCCGGTCTCGACGACGGGCCCCTGGTGCGCGGCCCGGCGAGCGGGGTCGAGCCGGGCCCGGCGACAGGGGGAGCACCCGGCCTCGGCTCGGCCACGCCTCCGGGACCCCCGCCCACCACGCCCCCCGGGCCGGACGCGCCGTTCGGGGCGGCGGGGAGCCCCGGCACGCAGACGCCCTTCGGGCATGCGCCGCCGGGCTCGGCCTCGGGTCGGTCACCCGACGGCAACGGCAGCCACGCCTCCCAGACCGACCACGAGCAGAGCGACCCCGTCGACCACGCCGCGACGGGGCACCACGCGGCGGCCGGCACCGACCACGCGTCGGCCGCGCCCGACACCCCGACGCACGAGTCCGGTGAGGGCCACGAGGCCCAGAGCCACCACGACGCCGCCGAGGACCACGGCGGCTCGTCCCACGACGCCCCCGACCACTCCCTCGCGCACCACGGGTAGCTGGAGAAACACGATGACCTACGGCCTCGGCGTCGACCTGGGCACCACGTTCACCGCCGCCGCGGTCTCGCGGGGCGACCACCTCGAGATGGTGACCCTCGGCGACCGCTCCCCGGCGATCCCGTCGGTGGTCATGATCCGCGAGGACGGCAGCGCTCTGGTGGGCGACGCCGCACACCGTCGCGCGGCCGCCCAGCCCACGCGGGTGGCGCGCGAGGTGAAGCGTCGCCTCGGCGACACCACGCCGCTCATCCTCGGGGGCGAGCCGCACTCGGTCGCCCAGATCCTCTCGCGGCTGCTGCGCTCGGTGGTGGACAGCGCCGCCGAGCGCGAGGGGGCCCGGCCGGGCGGCATCGTGTTGACCCACCCCGCCAACTGGGGGCCCTACAAGCGGGAGCTGTTCGAGTCGGTGCCGCGGCTGGCGGACCTGACCACGATCTCGATGGTGACCGAGCCGGAGGCGGCCGCGGCGCACTACGCGTCGACCGCGCGGGTCCCGAAGGGCTCGGTCGTGGCCGTCTACGACCTCGGCGGCGGGACCTTCGACGCCACGGTGCTGCGCCAGCTCGACCACGGGTTCGAGTTCCTCGGCCCGCCGGAGGGCATCGAGGGGCTCGGCGGCATCGACTTCGACGAGGCGGTGTTCGCCCACGTCGACCGCAGCGTCGACGGCGCGCTGTCCGAACTCGACCTCGACGACCCCCGGACCGCCGCGAGCCTGGTGCGCGCGCGCCACGACTGCGTGCTCGCGAAGGAGGCGCTCTCGGCCGACACCGAGACCTCGGTGCCGGTCATGCTGCCCGGCAAGCACACGGACGTGCGCCTGACACGGGCCGAGTTCGAGGAGATGATCCGGCCCTCGATCGAGGCGACGGTCTCCGCGTTGCGCCGGGCGCTGACCGGTGCGGACGCCGCACCCGAGGATCTCAGCAACGTGCTGCTCGTGGGCGGCTCGTCCCGGATCCCGCTGGTCTCGCAGATGCTCTCCGCCGAGCTGGGCCGCCCGACCGCGGTGGACACCCACCCCAAGCACGCCGTCGCCCTGGGCGCCGCCCTGCTCGCCGAGCGCCGCCGCCCGGGCCGGGGGAGCGACCAGATCGTCGTGTCTGCCTTCAACCTGCCGACCATCGACGCCGTGAAGTCCGCCGACCCGGCGCTCCTCACGGGGTGGATCACCTTCTCGGCCCTCGA
>NZ_DASXJD010000104.1:0-2257 GCF_036497585.1 Actinomycetospora sp.
AACGGCGCAGGCAGGTCGTCACCTCGACACCGGACAGGTCCAGCTCCGCGCCGAGCTCACGCAGCGTCTCAGCGATCTCCGACTCGGGCAGCCCGAAGAAGCGCAACGACCGCGATGCCGAAGCGGGCACGCCGGCAAGCAGCTCCCGGACCGGTTCCGCCTCGAGCACCGCGGGCCACATCCCCTGCAGCTCGCGCGGCGGCCCGGGGAGCACCACCACGAGCGGGCCGCCCGGCCGGGGCACGACGAGGCCGGGAGCGGTCCCGACCGGGGCCAGCGCCACGGCGCCGCGGGGCACCATCGCCTGCTTGCGGTTGGCCTCCTCGATCGCGGGTGCGGAAAACTCGGTGCGGGCCGCCCAGCCGGCGAGGATCCCGCGGATGTGCTCGCGCATGCCCTCGTCGAGGACGAGCTCGACCCCGGCGAAGGAGGCCACCACCTCGGCGGTGAGATCGTCGGCCGTCGGACCGAGGCCACCGCTGGTGACGACGAGCACGCACCCGGCGTCCACGGCGAACCGCAGTGCATCGGCTAGGTCGTCGGGGCGGTCACCGACCAGCAGCAGATGCGCGACCTCGAACCCGAGCTCGCCGAGCTCCCGGGCCACCCACGGCCCGTTGCGATCGGAGACTGATCCCGTCAGCAGCTCGCTGCCGGTGACGACGACGGCAGCGCGCGGCCGCTCCCCTGCGGACATGGGTGCGACGTTATCCGGCGGGCGGTGATCAGGCCGGGTCGAGGTCGCGCCGCTCGGCGACGACCGACTCGAGCGCGGCGACGGCCGACTCGTCGCCGATCCGCACCGCCTCGCCCACCCGCTCGGGATCGACGCAGAGCGAGCCCATCCCGACCGACCGGGCCGGTCCGATCGCCGCCAGATGGCCGGGCCCGCGGTCCGGATGCGCGGCATCGGTGACCAGCCGCAGGTCGGCGCCGTAACGGCGGGAGCCCTGCGCGACCGTGCCGAGTCCCGGCACCAGCCGGTCGAGCGTGCGGGCCCAGAGCGACAGGCCCGCGTCGGCGTCGGGGTGCAGGTCGTCGGTGCCCCGGCAGAGCACCACGAGCACGTGGGTGGCGCCACCGCGCAGTGCCCGCGCCATGGCCAGCGGCTCGCCGACCGACCCGTCCACCCAGCGGCGGCCCCCGAACGCGACCGGCGGCCCGCACAGCAGCGGGATCGACGCGCTGGCCCGCAGCGCCTGCCGCCAGTCGGCGACCGTCTCCATCCCCTCGAGGGTGTGGGCCGTGAGGTCCCTCGCATCGGTGGCCACGACCCGCAGCGGTGCCGGGGTGTGCCCCAGCGCGTGCCAGGCCATGGGCTTCCGCCCGTCGAGCACCTCGTGAACGAGGTGGTCGAGAGCCACGACGGGACGCCGCGTACCGAGCCTGCGCATGTTGATGAAGACGTCCGTCGAGAGGTCCTCGGGGTAGCTGGCGGCGCACGCGGCCGCGTCGCCGGTAAGGAACGCCGCGGCGCTGAAGGCCCCGGACGACGCGCCGTAGACCTCGTCGAACGCGGGGACGAGGCCGGCCCGGTCCAGCGCTCGCAGCATCCCGGCGACGTACGCCCCGCGCATCCCGCCGCCCCCGATGACGAGCGCCACACGGTGATCGTCGTCACGGGCCCCCGGGTCCGTGCCGGCGGCCCGGCGGTCGAGCAGGACTCTGAGAACATCCCGGTCGCCGTGCAGGAAGGGGACGATCGCCGCCGATGCCACGGGATGCAGCCTACGTCTCCCCCCGCGGCCACTCAGGGTGGCCACAGGCGTTTGACCGACGAACCAGGACCGATCACCGCGAACCGGACACTTGGACGCCGTAGCGTCCAAAATCCGCCCTAACGTGTGTCCTACATCCTGTAGTAGTCCGACCCTGGAAGGCCCCGGTTGTCCCCCTGGATCGCTCCCCCTTCACCGACATGGGTCGGTGAGCTGGACCGCCGTGCCCCCGTCGCCGACCTCGCCGTCGACCGGCACTTCACCGCGGCACGCCTGTTGGTCACCGCAGGCGGGGCCCCTGTCGGCATCCTCGAGCTGCCGCTGGTCGCCGGCCATGCGTCCGCCGCCGACATCGGCTCCGCCCTCGAGGCGCAGCTGGGTGCGCTGCCCGACCCGCCCCCACCACCGTGGTCCACCGAGCCGGTCACCGTCGTGGTGGCCACGCGCGGCCGCCCGCAGAGCCTCGAACGCTGCGTGCGCGCCCTGCTCGCCGGTGACCACGCCGACATCACCGTGCTGGTCGTGGACAACGACCCGAC
>NZ_DASXJD010000105.1:0-24153 GCF_036497585.1 Actinomycetospora sp.
CCGTGGACGTCTCGGCGTTCTTCACCGCGAAGGTGCCGCCGAACCCGCAGCACACCTCGGCGTCGGGCAGCTCCACGAGCTCGAGCCCCCGGACCGCCCGCAGCAGCCGCAGCGGCTTGTCGCCGACCCGCAGCATCCGCAACGAGTGGCACGTCGGGTGGTAGGTGACCCGGTGGGGGTAGTAGGCGCCGACGTCGGTCACCCCGAGCAGGTCGACGAGCAGCTCCGAGAGCTCGTAGGTGCGCTCCGCGCCCTGCTCGGCCGCCCGGGCCAGGCCCTCGTCGCCGGCACGGCGGGCGACCATCGCGTGCTGGTGGCGCACGCAGCCCACGCACGACCCCGAGGGCGCGACGACCGCGTCGACCCCCTCGTCGAGCGCGCGCCCGAACACCTCCACGTGGTGGCGCACCACCGGCAGCGCGGCGTCGAGGTAGCCGGTGTTGACGTGCATCTGCCCGCAGCACGTCTGGTCGGCCGGGAAGACGACCTCGTGCCCCAGCCGCTCCAGCAGCTCGACGGTGGCGATCGGGGCCCGCGGGAACAGCGCGTCCCCGAGGCAGGTCGCGACGACCGCGATCCGCATCGGCTGCCCCTCTCCCACGACGTGGTGTGTCGGCTGGGAGTCTGCCCGCCGCGCGGGGGGAGCGCTCGCTTGCGGGCGAACCGTGGTCGCCGCCGGCCCCGGGCTCACCCGACGGGCGCGACCACCGGCTCGGCGGCCCGCGACTCGGAGCCGGAGCGGCGCTGCTCGGCGGTGATGGTGGGCACCGGGCCGGAGGCGGGCGAGATGCGCGGCGCCGGGCAGTCGTCGTCGGACTGCGGGCCGCGCACGAGGTCCAGCATCATCGGCTCGAAGCCCAGGAGGCGCTGGAAGTCACGCGCCGCCGGGTCGAGGAACAGCGCCGTGTCGACGGCGAGGTGGCGCACCCCGCGCGCCGCGAACTCGGACACGAGGTGCGCGGCGAGCAGGAAGCGGGAGGGGCCGTGCTCCCGGCCCGGGGCCGCGAGCACCAGATCGAGCCGCGCGAAGGGCCCGTCGACGGAGGTGAGCGCGACGACCTCGGTGACGTCCGCGGCGTCGCGGGCGAGCCAGGCCTGCACCAGCCCGGACTGGAGGTCGGCGCGCACCGCCCCGACGAGGTCCTCCTCGCCGCGGCCGCGCAGCACGCCGCCGATCCGCACCTCGGCCTCGACCCGGCCCATGCGCCGGCACGTCACGCCCGCCTCGGCCGCCAGGGCGGCGTTGACGCGCACGGCCTGCCGCGCGGGCCCGGCCAGGTAGTCCTCGCCCGGGGCCGGGAGCGTCAGGACCGAGACCGCGAGCCGGCACGGGACCCCCTGCCGGCGCCCGCCGTACCGGGCCTCCATGCGGTCGCCCAGCGCGGTGGGCGAGCAGCTCACCGTTAGCTGCGGGAGCTCCGCGAGCACCGGCAGCCGATCGCGCAGCGCGGGCACCGCGCACGCCATCGTCGCCGCGGTGCGCCGCACCCGGCCCTGCGCCCCGTCGCGGGCCTGCAGGGCCTCGCCGAGACGCACGAACTCCGGATCCGCCAGTCCGCTGTTCACACACGCCCCCGTCAGTCGTGTCCGTGGTGGGAACCGGTGGCTCCCACGCTGTCCACTCCCGACAACGGCGCGTCCGTATGGACTTCCTGATACTCCGAACGGCTCACACCGCTATTGCGGCGTTCAGACCACTCGTCCAGGTGACGACGGCCCGGAGCGGGCCGAGGGGAAGGGCATCGTCCGGATCTCGCCGTCCGCGGGATCCCCGATGCCGGCGTCGTCGAGCGGGGCCTCGTCGCCGTCGCCGTGAGCGTGGACCCACAGCCAGGCGAGCCACCCGACCGCGGCGACCCCGACGAAGCTGACCAGCCGGTAGAGCAGGACGGCGGCCAGGGCGGGCTTCGAGGGCACCCCACCGGCGACGAGCGCGGCGAGCAGGGCGCCGTCGACGAGCCCGAGGCCGCCGGGCAGGAAGGCGGCGCTGGAGGCCGCGGTCGCCGCCGCGTAGGCGACGAGCACGAGCGAGAGCGTCATGCCGTTCGCCCCGACCGCGACGGAGCACGCCGCGAGGCAGGCGATGTCGAACAGCCAGTTGAACAGCGCCGAGAACCCGACGACGACCCGTCCCCGACCGGGCAGCTCGATGAGCGCGAGGCCCTCGATCTGGGTGGTCAGCTCCGGCACGCCGGTGTCGCGCGGCCGGCGGCGGACGCGGTTGAGCAGCCGCAACCCGGCGATCCCGGCCGCGGTGATGACGCCGGGACGACGGCTGACCACCACGATGAGGGTCCCGAGCGCGACGACGCCGGCGAGCTGGAGCACCTGCGGGCCGAGCGTGGTGGCGCGCCCGTTGACCACGAGCGCGGAGCCCATGGCGATGCCGGCGAGCGCGAGGCTCGCGGCCACCCCGCCGGTGACCATGGTCCACGTCGTCACCGAGGCGCTGGCGCCCCAGCCCCGGCGCTTGCGGAAGGTGTAGGCGGTCGAGAGGGCGGCCCCGCCGGGCACCGTGAGGTGCAGCGCGTTCGCGGCGAGGGTGACGAGCACGACCGCGCGGAAGCGCACGCGGACCATCGCCGCGCGCAGCAGGCGGTGGTGCAGCAGCGCGAAGGCCAGGATCGACGCCGCCTCGGAGGCGATCGCGACGGCGACCCAGAGCGGGTCGGCGGCCGCGAGCGCGGCCCCGGCGGCCCGAATTGTCGGCAGGATCCAGACGCAGCCGACGACGAGCAGCGCCACGACGACGCCGCCGGCGACGACCCGGGCGGGCCGCCCGGACGCGACGCGCAGGGTCCTGCGCACCACACCCTCCACCGTCACGCCCACCCCTCCACTGTCCTCCATCGACCGGCCCCGGGGTACGCCGGGGCGAGGCGATGCACGTCGCCTCCGGGTATGGCCGACCGGCCCTGGATCGACACGTCGACCTCGTCACCCCAGCTCGAGCCGCCACCACCCGGCCGTGTCAGCGCCCCCGGGATCGTCGCGGGCGGGGTCGCGGGTGAAGCCGGCGCGCGCCAGCACCGCGGCCGACGCCCGCGCCCCGCGATCGGTGCGGGCGACCACCCGCCGGACCCCGGCGGCGCGGGCCCGGCCCACCCAGCCGCGGACCGCCCTCGTCGCGAGCCCGCGGCCGCGGTGGCCGGGGGCGACCTGATATCCGATCTCCACCTCGCCGTCGCACGGCGGGCCGGTGAACCCGCCCATGCCGACGACCGCCCCGCCCTCGATGATCAGGTGCACCAGCCAGGCGGGGTCGATCCCGCCCTCGAGGGCCTCGACCGTCGGCTCCAGGACACCCGGCACCGCCCACCCCGGCGCGAGGTGCAGCCCGAAGCGCTCGGGGAAGGCCTCCGGTTCGAAGGCGAGCGTGACCGCCTCCTCCACAGGGCACGGCCGGACCTCCACACCCCGGGACGCTAGGTGGGTGCCGCGTCGCCCGCGAGCGACCACAATCGGCTCCCATGACAACCCTCTGGCACCCCTTCTCCGACATGGCGGCCGTGCGCGAGCACGAGTTCGTCGTCGACCGCGCCGAGGGCGTCTGGGTGTACGACGAGGCGGGCCGGCGCTACCTCGACGGGTGCGCGAGCCTCTGGTACGCGAACGTCGGGCACGGCCGCTCCGAGATCGTCGAGGCGGCGATGAAGCAGATGGGCCGGCTGGAGGCCTACTCGTGCTTCGCCGACATCGCGAACCGCCCGGCGCTCGAGCTCGCCGACCGGCTCTCGGCCCTCGCGCCGATGAGCCCCGGCCAGACCAAGGTCTTCTTCGGCTCCGGCGGCGCCGACGCGATCGACACGGCCGTCAAGCTGGCCCGCGGGTACTGGCAGGCCCGCGGCGAGCACCAGCGGGTGCACGTGGTCTCCCGCGAGACCGGCTATCACGGCACCCACGGCTACGGGACCTCGATCGTCGGCATCCCCGCCAACCGCGAGGGCTGGGGCGTGCTCGCCGGCGAGAATACGGTGGCGCCGCAGGACCTCGAGGGCGTGGAGAAGGTGTTCGCCGACGTGGGCCCGGAGCGCATCGCGGCGTTCGTCATGGAGCCGGTGACCGGGGCGGGCGGGGTGCACATCCCGCCGCCGGGCTACGTCGAGGGCGTCGCCGAGCTCTGCCGCCGCCACGGCGTCCTGCTCGTCATCGATGCGGTCATCTGCGGGTTCGGGCGGCTGGGCACGTGGTTCGGGATCGAGCGCTTCGGCGTCGAGCCGGACCTGGTGACCTTCGCTAAGGGCGTGACGTCGGGCTACCTGCCGCTCGGCGGCGTGCTGGTCTCGCCGGAGGTCGCGGCGCCCTGGTGGACGACGCCGGGCGAGCGCACCCTGCGCCACGGCCCGACCTACGCCGGGCACCCGACCTGTTGCGCGGCCGGTCTGGCGACGCTGGACGTCTACGAGCGCGAGGACCTCATCCCGCGCGGGCAGCAGCTCGAGGGCGCGCTCGAGGCCGCGCTTGCCCCGTTGCGCGACCACCCGCACGTCGCGCAGGTCCGTGCCGGGCTCGGCCTGCTCGCGGCGGTGGAGCTGACCCCGGAGGTCCTCTCCTCTGTGCCCGACGCGCCGAACGCCCTGCTGCGCGGGGCCCGGGAGGCCGGCGTCCTCGTGCGGGGCCTGGGCAAGGGCGTGGCGGTGTCCCCGCCGCTGACCGTCGGCGACGACGAGATCCGGCTGCTCGCCGAGGGCATCCGCGCCGGGCTCGACGCCCTGCCCGCGGAGCCCCCGGTCCCGAGCGCGCCCGGTGCCTGACGGCACGTGAGCACTGCTCCGCCTTATGAGACGGATCAGTGCTCACCTGGCCGGGACCACGACGAGGTTGGCCTGGGTGTAGCCGGGACACCAGCCCGCGGTGGGCACGGCGAGCCCGGCGCGGAACCGGGCGCGGGCCTCGTCGGGGGTCACCTACAACCACCCCCGGCGCTTGAAGACCAGGTAGAGCACCAGCGAGGCCACCACCATCAGCGCCAGCGCGAAGGGATAGCCCAGCGTCCAGTGCAGCTCGGGCATGTCGTCGAAGTTCATCCCGTAGATCGCGCCGATGAGCGACGGGGTGAACAGGATCGCGGCCCAGGACGAGATGCGCTTGACCTCCTCGCCCTGGGCCAGGCTGGTCTCGGAGAGCCGGCGCATCTCCTCGTTCTGCCGCTGACCGACCAGGGATGCGTTGACCGAGAGCAGGCGCTCGAGGAGCTGCCGGTAGCCGTCGGCGGCCTCCACGGCCTGCTCCACGTGGTCGGCGACGTCGCGCAGGTTGCGGTGCAGGTCGACCACCGCCGGGTCGCCGTCCTCGGAGGTCTCCGCGAGCAGGAAGCGCAGCATCCCCCGCAGCGGGTCGACCGCGCGCTGGAACTCGATGACCTCGCGGGAGAGCCGGTAGATGCGCCGGGAGACGTCGGGGTCGCCGCCGAACACCTCGGTCTCGATCTGGTCGATGTCCTGGCGCAGCTCGGAGATGACGGGCGCGTAGTCGTCGACGATGCGGTCGAGGATGCCGTAGAGGACCGCCCGGGGGCCGAGCTTCAACAGGTCGGGGTCGTTCTCGAGACGGCGGCGGACGCCGGCGAGGTCGGGGCGCTCGGCGTGGCGGACGGCGACCACGAAGTCGGAGCCGAGGAACAGGTGCACCTCGCCGACCTGGACGTCCTCGTCCTCGTCGACGTACCAGACGGGCCGCAGGACGACGAACTCGACGTCGTCGTACCGCTCGATCTTGGGACGCTGGTGGGCGGTGACCGCGTCCTCGACGGCGAGGTCGGGCAGGTGGAAGTCACGGGCCAGCCGGGCCATCTCGGTGTCGTCGGGACGCAGCAGCCCGATCCAGGCGAAGTCGGAACCCGAGCGGGCCCGACCGTCGCGCGACTCGTCGTCGCGCAACAGTTCGAGGGCCCCGTCGAGGGAGTCCGGCTCCGCCTCGCGGCGCCCGGACCGGTAGACCGCGTTGTCGACGACGCTCACGACGGAGCGGGTACCCGCATGGGAACGTATTCGGTCGCCTCAGCGACCAAATCCGCTCACTTGGCGTCAGCCCCCGATCTTGAGGACCTGCGGCTTGGCCGGGACGGCCGACCCCGGCTTCGGTGCCGGAGCGGGGGCCGCGGGGGCCGGCGAGGCGCTCGCCCGTTGAACGCTCGCGCCCTGGACGTGCTGGTCCGACGAGGACGCGGACTGCTGGTCCTGGCCCGACGAGGAGTCGCCACCGGGCGAGCCGCCCGGGCACGACACCCCGACCCCGAGCGGGACGTCGCCCAGCACGTCGCACAGCGGCTGCGAGGCGATCGTGTCGTCGGACCCGTCGACCTGGTAGTCGGAGTCGTCCTGGTGCCGGTGGGAGTGCCCGTGGCCCGGGCCGTTCGAGCCGTCCGTGGCGAGTGCGGTCCCCCCGGTGAGGACTCCCGTGGTCGCCGTCGTCACGAGGGCGGCCGCCACGCCGGCAGCGGCGGTGAGGGTGTGGCCGGGGTGGTGGCCGGGGACGGAGTGCGCGCCCATGGTGATCCTCCTGCTCCTCGGGCCGACGGTCGTCGGGCCCGCGTCGCGGGTCTCGGTTCGGTCACGGTTCCCCCCGATCGGGCGCACCCACACGTCGAGCTTCGCGGTGCCTACCCTCGACGAGTGGCCCGCTACTACGACGTGCACCCGCAGAACCCCCAGCGCCGCACCATCGGGCAGGTGGTGGGGCTCCTGCGGGAGGGCGGCCTGGTCGTCTACCCGACCGACTCCGGCTTCGCCCTCGGCTGCCGCATCGACGCGCGGGAGGCGGTGGAGCGCATCCGCACGCTGCGCCGCCTCGACGACAAGCACCACTTCACGCTGGTCTGCCGGGACTTCGCGCAGCTCGGCCAGTTCGTCGACGTCTCGAACCCGGTCTTCCGCGCGGTGAAGGCCGCGACCCCCGGCCCGTTCACCTTCATCCTGCCCGCGTCGCGGGAGGTGCCGCGCCGCCTCGCGCACCCGCGCAAGCGCACCGTCGGCGTGCGGATCCCGGACAACGCGGTGGTCCGGGACCTGCTCGACGAGCTCGGCGAGCCGCTGCTGTCCAGCACGCTGCTCTTCCCGGGGGAGACCGAGCCCCCGACCGAGGGCTGGGACGTGGCCGAGCGGGTCGGGAACGCCGTCGACGCGGTCCTGGACTCGGGCGACCAGGTCAAGGAGCCGACCACGGTCGTCGACCTCTCCGGCGACGAGCCCGGTATCGTCCGGCAGGGGGCCGGCGAGGAGCGCGTCTGGCGCTGGTGAGGCGCACTACCCCCGCGTGATGCCGAAGTGCACGTCCCGCCCCGCGACGGAGTCGACCGTCGCCCGGTAGGGCACCGCGGCACCGTCCTGCGTCGCGGTGCAGGCGAGGGTCGCGCCGAGCCGCGCGGGCAGCGTCCCGGGGCAGTGCACGGAGCCCGCGGGCAGCGGGACGGTCCGCTCGATGGTGCCCTGCACCGCGGCGGCCGACAGGTCCTGCGACGACAGCCAGCCCGGGGGCACCACGACGAACAGCGCGACGGCCGCGGCCGCCTCGGCGAGGGTCACCAGCACGCCGACGACGACGGCGGCGGTCGCCGCGGGCCGTCCGGTGAGCGCGGCCCGGCCGTCGGGCGCCACCACGGAGCGGGTGATCCGTCGGCGGGCGACGAGGCCGAGGACCAGGCCGACCGGTGCGACGAGGACCGCGAGCACGAGGGCGACGACGGCCAGCCGCGAGAGACGCCGGCCGCGCGGCGTCGGGGCGTGGCGCGGGTCCGGCTGCGGGAGGGCCGAGCGGACGGGCGGGCGCTCGGGCATCGGCCGCCGGGACGTCGACCACTGGGACGTCGACGGCTGGGACGTCGACGGCTGGGACGTCGACCGCCGGGGCATCGGCCCCGAGGGTGCCGGGGGCGACGGCCGTGGCGGGACGGGGCCCGGACGGCCGGGGGGCGGGCCCTGCGAGGTCATCCCGGTCTCCGACGATCGTGCGGACGAGCACCGGAGAGCCTAGCGACGGCCCCGGACACGACGACGCCCGCGGGACCGGGGCGGCCGCGTGCGGCCACCCGCTCCCGCGGGCGTCGGGTGGGGGACCCGCAGGCCCCCGGGCGATCAGGCCTCGGAGCCCTCCGGGCCCTCGGGCGCGGTGCCCTCGGAGCCCGCGGAGCCCTCGGCCGGGGCGGTCTCGTCGGACGTGACCCCGGAGATGGCGATCCGCCGGGACTCGGGCTCGGTGTGCACGCCCGCGACGCGGACGCTCAGCACGCCGGCGTCGTAGGAGGCCGACACGGCCTCCGGACCGATGTGCGCCGGCAGCGAGAAGCTGCGGCGGAACGAGCCGCGGCGGGTCTCGCGGAAGCCCTGGCCGGTGTGCTCGTCGCGACGCTCGCCGCGGATCACGAGCCGGTGCCCGACGACCTCGACGGTGACGTCGGAGGCGACGTCGACACCGGGGACCTCGAGACGGACGATCGCGTCCTCGCCGTCACGGACGACGTCGGCGGCCGGGACGTACCAGGCCGACTCGGCGGCGCGGGACGGGGCCGCGAACCGACGGAGCAGGGCCGTCGGGTCGGTGCCGAACGGGGCGAACGGGGACCGTGGGCCCCAGAAGGTCAGTGCTGCGCTCATGGTGGTTCCTCCTCGATGAAGGTGGCCCGGCCTTGCGGGCGACTGACTGCAGCAACGTGAGTCGAAGGGACTCAATTCCCGGGTCTGTCGGGAAGCTCGGCGCGCGGGGAGACTGGCGCCATGACGAGCAGTGAGCCCGATCCGGCCCCGCCCCCGGAGGTCGTCGACGCGGAGATCGTCGAGTCGGTGCCGGCCGAGCCGGTCACCGGGAACGACACCGGCTACACCGACGCCGGCGTCCCCACCTTCGACTTCGTGCGTGACCGCATCGAGGGCCGGGTCGCGACGGCGCAGGGCCGGGGCGAGCTCGACGCCGAGACCCCGGAGGGCCGCACGCTGGCCCAGCAGGAGGCCGACCGTGATGCGGCCGCGAAGGCACGGCTCGAGCAGATCCGCCGCAGCATGAACGGCTGACCCGCGCCCGCCGGTGGGCGACACCACACCGCCGACTCAGCGGCCTCACAGCCTCCCCGCGCACGGTGGGGACCGGGACGCGGCGAGGAGGAGGTCGGGCGATGGGCGTGGCGGTGGCCGCGGATCGGCGCGAGGACGCGCGGGGGGCGCCCGGGCCGTGGTGGTCCGCCTCGACGATCGGCCCCCGGCGCCACCAGGCGGACGCCTGCGCCGGCTTCCACGGCCGCGGGCGGCTCGCCGTCGCGGTCGCCGACGGCGTCGGTGACTCGGCCGCCGCCGCCCTCGCCGCGCGCGCCGCGGCCGACCACGCGGTCCGGGTCGCCGCGCTCGACGGCCGCGCCGACCTCGCCGTGCTCGCCGCCCGCGACGTGCTGCTCGCGGCCGGCCCGGTGATCGCGGGGGACGCCGCCCTCAGCGTCGCGCTCGGTCCGGCGCCCGGCTCCGTGCACGCGCCCTGGAGCCTCGCGTGGGTGGGCGACTGCCGGGCCTGGTCCTGGGACGGCCGGGCGCTCCACCCGCTGACCCACGAGCACACCGTCGCGGCCGAGATGCGGGCGGCGGGCGTCGCCGTCGCCCCAGGCCTCGAGCACGTCCTCACCACCAGCGTGCGCACCGTGCGCGGCGCCACCGAGGTGGGCCTCACGGCCGTGCCCGCGCCCGTGTCCCTCGTGCTCGCCAGCGACGGCGTGCACCGCGGCCTCGACCCCGTCCGTCTCGCGGGCCTCGTCGCGCACGTCCCGGCTGCCGCCCTCGCGCGCACCCTCGTCGACACCGCCCGGGCGGCGGGCAGCCACGACAACGCGACCGCCCTCGTCGTCGACTCCCGCGCGGTCGCCCCCGCCGTCCCGGCCCCCCGGCGGCCGTGACGGCCGAACCCGCGACCGGTTCGGCACACTGACCGGCGTGCGTGCCCTGTTCGACCTCGCCACCGCCTATGAGCCGACCGACGACGAGCGCCGCGCCCGCGTCCCGCCGGTGGCGGCGGTGCTCCTCGACTTCTCGAACACGCTGTTCCACATGGTCGACGCCCGCACCTGGCTCGCCCGGGTGGCGGCGGCGAGCGGACGCGACCTCGACGTCGACCCGGGCCTCGACGTCGTCCTCGCCGACGTCGCCGCGGCCGCGGAGCGCCCCGACGTGGTGGCTGCGCAGCAGGGCCGGGACCTCTCCGACGCGGCCCACCGCGACGCGATGCGGGCCTGGTTCTCCCACGTCCCGGGGCTGGCGGGCGCCGAGGACGTCGCCGTGGACGTCCTGCGCGCCCCCGACGCCTGGGTGCCCTACCCCGACGCCGCGGAGGTGCTCGAGGCGCTCGCGGCGCGGGACGTGCCGGTCGGGGTGGTCTCGGACATCGGGTGGGACATCCGGGTGCACGCCCAGCACGCGGGGCTCGAGCACCTCGTGGGGTCCTGGACGCTGTCCTGCGAGCTCGGGGCCGAGAAGCCGGACCCGGCCGTGTTCGCCGCGGCGTGCCGCTCCCTGGGTGTCGACCCGCGCGCCACGCTCATGGTCGGGGACAACCCCGTCCGCGACAGCGGCGCGGTGACGGTGGGGTGCCGCGCGTTCGTGCTGCCCGCCGAGCACCGGTCCGGCGAGCGCGGCCTGCGGGCGGTCCTCGACCTGGTCGGGGCACCCGTCGGGGCCCGCTGACCGGGTGTCACCCGACCGCGGCCGCCAGGGCCTCGGCGAGGCGCTGCTGGCCCTGCGGGGAGCGGGCGAGCGCGGCGTCGGCGGGGTTGCGCAGGTTGGCGCACTCCACGAGCACGCTGGGCACGGACGCGAGGTTGAGCCCCGCGATGTCGCCGCGCGCGTCGAGCCCGCCGCGGCCGATGTAGGTCGCGGGGGTGAACCCGGCGCCGCGCATCGCGGTGACCGCGGCGTCGGCCAGCGCCCGCGCGGGCCCGCGCTGCGCCGGGTTCAGCGGAGGCGACGAGTAGAGGACGTGGAAGCCGTGGCCGCTCGTCGGGCCGCCGTCCGCGTGGACCGAGATGACGGCCGCGGCGTGCGCCCGCGCGCCGGCCTCACCCCGGACGTCGACGCAGGGGCCCACGCCGTCGTCGGAGTCGCGGGCGAGCACCACCCGGTAGCCCCGCGCCCGCAGCCGCTGCGCCAGGTCCTGCGAGACCGCCCAGGTGAACGCGTGCTCCGGGTAGCCTTCGGCGCTGCTCGCGCCGGTGGTGTTGCACGGCTTCGTTCCCCCGCGGCCGTCGGGCACCGGCCGGTCGATGCCGGAGCCGGGCCCGTTGCGGCCGTTGTGCCCGGGGTCGACGACGATCGTGGCGCCGGCGGGGATCGGGAAGGTCCCGGGCCGGGCCGGCGTCGAGGGGGCGACCGGCGGCACCGTCGAGGCCGCGGCCGACGCGGCGGGCGACGCGGGCGGGGCCAGCGACGGGGCGGCCGCCGGCGCGTTCCCGGGACCGGCGCAGCTGCCCAGGAGCACCACCAGGACCGCGACCAGGACCACGCGCGACGGGCTCGGGGCGATCGGCACGCCGGAGATGGTGACGGCTGCCGGCGGCGGCGGTGGGACCCGGGCACGGCCGTGTCGGGAGGGCACCCGTTTCGGGTGCTCACGACCCCGGGGACACCGGGGGCGTGTCGCTCACCGTTCCCGAGGGCGTCGGCTGGACCGCGCTCGTCGTCTCGGCCCAGCGCGCCGCCGAGACCCGCCGCCCGGACGCGCTCTTCCACGACCCGCTCGCGCTGGCCCTCGTCGACCGGGTCGGCGACGACGTCGCCGCGAAGGTCCCGGGCCGCGAGCGCGGGGACGCCGGCGGGTTCACCGCGGCGATGGGCGACTTCCTCCCGGTGCGCACCCGATTCTTCGACCGCGTCGTCGCCGACTACGCCACGGCGCAGGTGGTGATCCTCGCGGCGGGTCTCGACGGCCGCGCCTACCGGCTCGAGCGGCCCGCGGGCACGGTGATCTTCGAGATCGACGTGCCCGAGGTGCTCGCGTTCCGGGACGCCGTCGCGGCGGACCTGACCCCGACCGTCGCGCACCGCTCGGTCGGCATCGACCTGCGCGAGGACTGGCCCGCGGAGCTGTCCGCCGCCGGGTTCGACCCGGCGGTGCCGACGACGTGGCTGGTCGAGGGCCTGCTCATCTACCTGCCCGCCGAGGCCACCGACCTGCTCCTCGACCGGATCGGCGCGCTGTCGGCGCCGGGCAGCGCGGTGGCGGTCGAGTACACCGACCGCGACCCGGCGGCCGCGATGTCGGCCCACGTCGGGAGCGACCCGGCGGCGCTGGAGTTCGCCGACCTCGTCGACGAGGGCCCGCCCGAGGCCCCCGCCCGCTGGCTCGGGGACCGCGGGTGGACCGTCGAGGAGGTCTCGACCGTCCGCGAGCAGGCGCAGGCGCTCGATCGGCCCGTCCCGCCGCTGATGGACCCGGGGCGGGAGGGGATGGACACCTGGCTCGCGCGGGCGCGGCGGTAGCGGCTACCGCGGCGGGACGGCACCGCGGGCGCGGACGGCGGTGACCGCCCCGAGGACCGCGACCACGCCGAGCCCGCCGTAGAGCAGGCGCGCCGAGGTCACGGGGTCACCCCCCAGGGCGACCGCGACGCCGGAGTAGGACGCGCCCAGCGCGAACGCGAGCATCTGCACCATGGTGATCGCGGCCGAGGCCCGGTCGCCCTCGCCGTCGTCCGCGGGCTCCGCGAGATCGCCGTCGGGCGCCATCGCCGCGGTGGACAGGTGCGGCCACGCCGCGCCGATGCCCGCGCCGGCCACGACGAGCGCGGCGACCCACGCCAGGACCAGCGCCGGGGACGCCGCCGCGCGCTGGCTGACGGTGAGGACGGCGAACCCGACGACGAGCGCCGACGGCCCGGCGGTCGCGCACCACCGGGCCCGGCCGACGCTCGCGCTGACCATCTCGGCCACGACCCACCCGCTGGCGAGGCACACGCCGAGGAACCCGGCGGTCACCGGCGCGAGCCCGCCGAGCCGCTGACCGAACAGCGGGACGAACGCCTCCACGGCCGCCACGCTCATCATGACGGTGACGGTCAGGTACAGGGCGGCGAGCCGGCCTCCCGGCCGGAAGGTCGCCGCGGGCAGCACCCGCGCGCCCGCGAGCCCGGCCCGTCGCTCGACGACCACCAGGCCCGCGAGCAGGCCGAGCGCGACGACGAGGCCCCCGGTCGCCACGGCGATCCCGCGCCCGGTCACCCCCGACCCGGACACGGCCAGCCCGGACACCGAGAGGACGGCGGCCGCCCCGGTCACGACCAGCACCGACGCGAGCGGGAACGGCCCCGGGGTGACCGCGGGTGCCCGCGAGGAGCGCCGCAGACCGGCGGGCACCCCCGCCGCGACCGCGAGCGTCACCCCGACCAGCGCCACGAACGCCAGGCGCCACCTCCCGATCTCGGCGAACACCCCGCCCAGCGCGGGCCCCACCAGCAGCCCCACACCCCACATCGCCGAGATCGAGGCGCTCGCCCGGGTCCAGAGCCGGCGTGGCAGCGCGGTGCGGATCAGCGCGTAGGCCAGGCCCGCGAGCAGGCCGCCGCCAACGCCCTGCAGGGCACGCCCGACGAGCAGGACCGCCATGTCGGGGGCGAGGGCGTCGACGGAGGTCCCGATGCCGAAGGCGACCAGCGCGAGCGCGTACGCCCGACGGGCCGGCCACAGGGCGAGGAGGTGACCGACGAGCGCGGAGGCGACGACCGCGGTCAGCAGGTAGACCGTGGTGACCCAGGCGTAGAACCGCTCGCCGCCGATCTCCCCGACCGCGGAGGGCAGCAGGCTCGCCGTGACGTAGGTGTCGACGGCGAAGAGCAGCACCCCGCCGCAGAGGACCGCCACGGTGCCGCGACGACCGGCCGCGAGGAGATCCCGCCAGCTGCCCGCCCCGCCGACGTCCGTGGCCGAGCTCGGCCGCGCCTCGTCCCCGACCACGGATCCCGACGCTACGTCCCGTTCGCCCGGAGCGCCTGCTCGTACCGTGGGGGTCACCGCGGCCCGGTCGACGTGGTCCAGGTCACAGCGGGAAGCTGTCGATCCCGCCCTCGTCGCGCGTGGAGGGGGCGACGGCACGCACCCAGCGGGCCCACCGGAGGAGGACGCCATGACCCGCTACCTGCTCGCCATCCAGCAGCCCGACGACCCCACCGCCCCGGAGGCCCGTCGTCCCGGCCCGGAGCGGCTCGCGGCGATCATGCGCGACGTCGAGGCGGTGCGGCAGGACATGGTCGACGCCGGGGTGTGGGTCTTCTCGGGCGGCCTGCACTCGGCGAGCAGCGCGACCGTGGTCCGCACCCGCGGCGACGAGGTGCTGCTCACCGACGGCCCCTACGCCGAGGGCAAGGAGCAGGTCGGCGGGCTGACGATCCTCGACGCCGAGGACCTCGACGCCGCGCTGCACTGGGCCGGCCGGCTCGCGCGGGCGATCCACCCGCTGCCGATCGAGGTCCGGCCCTTCCAGGACTGACCCGTGAGCGAGCCGATCGCCGACGTGTTCGCCCGGGAGTACGGGCGCTGCGTCGCCACCCTGACCCGCCTCCTCGGCGACATCGACCTGGCCGAGGAGGCGGTGGCGGAGGCCTTCCGGGTCGCCGTCGAGCGCTGGCCCGCCCTCGCCGGCGGGCTGCCGCCCAACCCGGGCGGCTGGATCGTCACCACCGCCCGCCGCCGCGCCGTCGACCGGCTGCGGCGCGAGGCGACGCGGCAGGGCAGCCAGGTCGCGGCGGCCCGGCTGGCCGAGGCCGCCGGCGGCGCGGACGCCGGCCACGCCGTCGTCGTCGAGGAGGAGGTCGCCGACGAGGAGGTGGGCCCGGTGGAGGACGACCGGCTCCGGATGCTGTTCACCTGCTGCCACCCGGCGCTCGCCGCCCCCGCGCGGGTCGCGCTGACGCTGCGCCTGCTCGGCGGCCTGGACACCCCCGCGATCGCGCGGGCGTTCCTGATCTCCGAGGCGACGACGGCCCAGCGGCTGGTGCGGGCGAAGGCGAAGATCCGCGACGCGAAGGTGCCGTACCGCGTGCCGCGCGAGGCCGACCTTCCCGACCGGCTGCGCTCCGTCCTCGCGGTGCTCTACCTGGTGTTCACCGAGGGCCACACCGCGACGTCGGGCACCCCGGACCGCCCGGACCTCGCGGCGGAGGCGATCCGGCTGGCGCGCCTGGTCGTCGAGCTCATGCCCGACCAGCCCGAGGCGGTGGGGCTCCTCGCGCTGCTCCTGCTCACCGACGCCCGGCGCCCGGCGCGGATCGCCGACGGTTCCCTGGTGCCGCTGGCCGAGCAGGACCGCACCCGCTGGGACGCCGCGATGATCGCCGAGGGCCACGCGCTGGTGCGGCGGTGCCTGCGACGGGGAGCGCCGGGCCCGTACCAGATCCAGGCGGCGATCAACGCCGTCCACACCGACGCCGCGACGGCGGCCGCGACGGACTGGCGGCAGATCCTCGCGCTCTACGACCAGCTGGCCGTGCTGGACCCGGGCCCGGTCGTCGCGCTGAACCGGGCGGTGGCCCTCGCCGAGGTCGAGGGCCCGGCGGCCGCCCTCGCCGTCGTCGAGGGCCTCGACCTGCCCCGCCACCACCTGCGCGACGCGATCCGGGCCGATCTGCTCACCCGCCTCGACCGCGCGGAGGACGCGCGGGCGGCCCTGGACGCCGCCCTGGCGGGCACGGCGAACCCCGGCGAGCGGGACCTGCTCGCCCGACGGCGGGCGGCGCTGGGGTAGTCCCGGGCGTCAGCGTTTGACGGCGACGGCGACGGCGCCCAGCGCGCAGCGCTGCGCCGGGACGAGCGGGCGCAGGCGCGGGCCGTCGGGCCACCAGTCGGAGAGCAGCACCAGGCCGGGGTCCACGAGCTCCAGCGACGGCGGGATCATCGCCTCGATCTGCGCGCGGGTGCGGAACAGGCCCGTCCCCATCGGGCTGGTGACCATGTCGGCGTCGCGATGAAGCGGGTGAGGCGGATGAGGAAGGCACGGTGGTCGAGCGCGAGCTGCTGGACCTCGGGGACCACCGCGCGCATCCGCTCGAAGACCTCGCGGTCGACCGCGTAGTTGTCCTTGCCGCCGAGGGTGGCGTTGTGAACCCGCGCGATGCTGGCCTCGTCCCGATCGACCCGGACCGGGCCGGAGGCGGTCGGCTGCGCCGATCGGGCCATGCCTGCCATGCGTTTCCCCACTGCTCGTCACCGTGCGTGGCGCCCTCGTCCGGCGCGACGGCTCCCCGGGAAAGAACCGTATGACGTGGTCGGCGCACCGTGGCGATCGGGTTCGAAGCGTACGGAAATCCACCGACGACCTGTAGTCTCCCCGGTCCGGGCCGTGACCACGGCCTCGAGACGGCCCACCCCGAGGGCGACCGGAGGACATCCGTGGCCACCGAGCAGGCTCCCGATCCGCAGGCTGCCGACCCGCACGAGGCGACCGGCGCCGACGACGTGGGCCCCACCGCCCGGCGCATCATCGTCGGGGCACAGCTCAAGCGGCTGCGCGAGCAGGCCGACGTCACCCGCTCGGCCGCCGGGTACCACATCCGCGGCAGCGAGTCGAAGATCAGCCGCATGGAGTCCGGCAAGGTCGGCTTCAAGCTCCGCGACATCGAGGACCTCCTCACGCTCTACGGCGAGCACGACGAGGGGCGCCGCGATCACCTGCTCGGGATCGCGAAGCGAAGCAACGAGGCGGGCTGGTGGCAGCGCTCCGGCGAGGCCGTCCCGGAGTGGTTCTCGGAGTACGTCGGCCTCGAGTCCGCGGCCGTGCGCATCCAGACCTACGAGCTGCTCTTCGTGCCGGGCCTGCTCCAGACCGAGGACTACGCCCGGGCGATCGTCACCCGCGGACACCCGGAGAGCGCCGACGCGGTGACCGAGGAGCGCGTGCGCGTGCGGGTGGCCCGGCAGCGGCTCCTCGCCCGGCCGGACGCGCCGCACCTGTGGGCGGTCCTCGACGAGTCTGTGCTCCACCGGCCGATCGGCGGGCACGACGTCCTGGCGCGCCAGCTCGACCACCTCATCGAGATGTCCCGGCGCTCCAACGTGACGCTCCAGGTCGTCCCGAACGCGCTGTCGGGCTACGGCGGCGAGGCGACGTTCACACTGCTGCGCTTCGCCGAGCCCGACGTCCCGGACATCACCTACATCGAGGGCCTCACCGGCGCGCTCTACCTCGACCGCCGCCACGAGGTCGAGGAGTACGCCCGCGTCATGGACGAGCTCACGATCGACGCGTACAGCCCCGAGGAGACCCGGAGCCTGCTCGGCAAGCTCCGCGCGACCTGAGCCGCCGACCCCGACGCGCCGGGCCGTGACGGGGGCAACACATGCGGTCATCTTCTGCACATGCAGATGCGGCGAGCCGGTGTTACGGTCGCTCGCACAGCATGAAGCACGTGCGAGAAGACGGGGGGCTCCGGCTCATGCACACCTCGGCGTCGCGCCTGGTCGGCGCGCAGTGGCGCAAGAGCCGCCACAGCGGGAAGTTGGGCAACTGCGTCGAGCTCGCGGCCCTGGGTTCCGCGGACGGCGGTCGGGTGGCGGTCCGCAACTCCCGCTTCCCGGACGAGCCCGTGCTGCTGCTGACCCGGAGCGAGCTCGGCAGCCTGCTCGCCGAGGTCAAGGCCGGCGGCTTCGACGACCTGCTCGAGGGCGCGTGATGACCACCGTCTCGCTCTCGGCACACGACGGCCGCGGCCGGACCGTGCGGGCGCTGTGGCTGACCTGCGCGCTCGACGGGCGGGACCACGTCGTCGTCGACCACGACCCGGCGTCCGGCGCGCACCTCTCCGCGTGCGCCAAGACGGTCTGGGCCTCCTCGCTCGCCAGCCCGCCCGCGGCGCGCTGCCCGGACTGCCGCGTCGCCGTGGGCGACACCGACGAGGACCGCCCGGCCGGCCTGCTCGGGCGCTGGCTGGGCCGCCGCGCCGCCTGATCGCGCCCGCGGCGGGACTCCCGATCGGGGGGCGGGGACGCCCCCGCGGAAGGACGTGCCCGGCCCCGCCACGTCCTACCGTCCGCGCATGGCCGCCACCACCGACGTCGCCGTCGTCGGCGCCGGCATCGCCGGGCTCACCACCGCCCGGGAGGGATTCCACGCCGGCGTGCTGCGTGACGAGGTGTGGCGCCATGTCGACCTCGGGTCTGCCACCGGCCCGCTGCGCAGCCGCCTGCTCGGCCTGCGCGACAAGGCCTCGCTGCTGCGCACCGCGGCCCCGATGCTGCTCGCCCGGCCGGCCGACCTCGGCGACCTGGTGTCGATGCGCCGCTTCGACACCCGCTCCGCCGGGCACGCGCCGAGGACCTCGACGACACCGAGCTCGCCGACCGGCTGCAGGCCGACGTCGAGAAGCTCCACCCGGAGGTCGTCGGCGAGGTGACCGACCGCGTCGTCATGCGTCACCGGCCCTACACACCGACGTTCCGGCCGGGGTCGGTGACGCGCCTGGCGGAGGTGCGCCGCCACCTGCCCGTGCACGGGATCGACCTCGCGGGGGACCACATGGCCGCGCCGTGGGTGGAGGGCGCGATCCGCAGCGGGGAGCACGTCGCGGCACGCACCGCCGCCGCGCTGCGGGCCTGACCCCCCGCTCATCCCCCTCGCGGCGGAGACGGCCCGGGGCCGCGTTGCCCGGGCAGGACGATGTCCTTGCGGACCGTCCAGGTGTCGACCGAGCACTCCGGCTCCCCGGGCGTGGTCCGCTCGGACCAGACCGTGACCCCCGCCCCCGTCACCACCCAGCCCAGCAGCTCGAAGGCCCGGCGGGCCGCCTCGTCGAGCACGTCCACCGTCGAGACCAGGGTCAGACAGCGGTGGCGGACCGAGCGGGCCTCCACGTCAGCGAGCAGCCGGCGTAGCGCCGCGTGGTCCGCGAGCCCACGGGCGGTGACCACCCGGGCGTCCCCGAACGGCGCGTGGTACCCGGCCGCCGCCGCGGCACACACCGCGTCTCCCGTGCTGATCACGAGGACGTCGGCGTCCCCGCTCGCGGCGAGGACCTCGCCGATCTCGACGAGGAAGCGGATCCGGACGCTCGGCCACGAGGCGGCGAGCCGCTCCAGGTCCTCTCCTCGCAGGTCACGGACCTGCATCATCTCGCGGCCATCCATCAGTGACTCCACGTTCGAGGGCATGGCCCCGCGCGTTCAGGGTATCGGTATCGTGTGTTCGGCGTTACACCCGCGGGAAGGCCCTCGGCGAGGAGGACGCGATGACGGTGGCGGCCAACGGACGTGGCGGCACGCCCGACCCCGATCGGGTCGGCTCCCTGCTGCCCGCCGACCGCGAGGACGTCGTCGACCTGGTCGCCGAAGTCTCCCGGGTGACCGGCTCGGTCCCCGTCGTCGGCGCCGAGGCGGTGCACGACCACGGCAGCGCGCGCCGTGCCCTGGACCTGGCGTGGGACGACGTCCTGTCGACGATGTCGGCGAGTCCCACCATCACCGCCAACGCGGTGGACCTGTTGCGGCGGGTCAAGGCGATCGACGACGCGCTGCTGCGCCGCGACATCGCCACCCGCAACCAGTTGTTCGGCCGGGTGCGCGAGGCACTGTCCTCGCTCTCGGAGATCCACTCGACGGCCGCCCTCGTGGCGAAGGTCCCCGACGTGGTTTGCGGCCTCGGCTTCGACCGCGCGATCATCTCCCGCGTCGAGGACTCGACCTGGGTGCCCGAGCAGGTGGTCGTGATGCGCGACCCGGGCTGGGCCGGCGAGATCCTGGCGGCCGGGCTGGCGAACCCGCTGACGGTCACGGCCGCCCTGCCCGAGAGCGAGATCCTGCGTCGCCGGGTGTCGCTGGTGGTGGAGAACGTCCAGCAGCGCGAGAGCATCCACAAGCCGATCGCGGACGCGTCGCTGTCGCGCAGCTACGCGGCGAGCCCGATCGTCACCGGCGGCGAGGTCGTCGGCTTCCTGCACTGCGACTGCTACTACCAGCAGCGCCAGCTCGACGAGACCGACCGTCAGGTGCTCGCGACCTTCGCCGAGGGTCTCGGCCAGGTGCTCGCGCGGACGCTGGTCCTCGACCAGGTCGGGGCGGTGCGCAGCGGTCTCGACGAGATCGCCGCGCGGCTGGGTCAGCCGGGTCTGCACGGCGGCCCGATCGCCTCGGCCTTCGGCAGCTCCCGGGTGGCGGCGCCGGACCCGGCGGCGGCCCCGAGCCGCCTGTCGCACGACGCGGGCTTCGGCCACCGGGCCGGCGGGCCCGTCCCGGTCGGGAAGGCCGAGCTCACCCGGCGGGAGCTCGAGGTCCTGCGGCACATGGCGGCGGGGGACACCAACGCCCGCACCGCCCGCCGGCTCGTCATCTCGGAGGGCACGGTCAAGTCGCACGTCAAGCACATCCTGCGCAAGCTCGGCGCCGCCAACCGCGCCGAGGCGGTCTCGCTGTGGTGGCAGATGCAGGACCGGCACGGCGGCGCGAGCGCCTGAGCGAGCGGGCCCCTCCGCTCGGTCGAACCGAGCGGAGGGCCCTCCTCGTCAGGCCTACGTCTCGGGGGTGAAGCGGAACGGCATCCGCTTCACGCCGCGCATGAAGTTGGTGCCGAGCAGCTCCGGCTCGCCGGCCTCGAAGTCCGGGAGCCGGGTGAGCAGCTGGCGGAAGAGCTCCCGCAGCGCCGACTTGGCGAGCATGTTCCCGAGGCAGTAGTGGACGCCGCCGCCGCCGAAGCCGACGTGCGGGTTCGGCGAGCGCGAGAGGTCGAACCGCTCGGGGTCGGTGAAGACGTCGGCGTCCCGGTTGCCCGACGGGTAGAAGAAGACGACCTTGTCGCCGGGCAGGATCGTCTTGCCGCCGAGCTCGGTCTCCGTGACCGCGGTGCGCCGGAAGGTCATCACCGGCGAGGCGTAGCGGACGAACTCCTCGACGGCGGTGTCGATGCGCCCGTCGTAATCGGCCATCAGCCACTCCCGCTGCTCGGGGTGGTGGGTCATGGCGCGGACCGTGAACGCCGAGGTGTGCTTCGTCGTGTCCGTGCCGGCGACCGACATCAGCACGAAGAATGCCCCGATGTCGAAGTCGTCGAGCTTCTCACCGTCGATCTCGGCGTTCATCAGCGAGGAGAACAGGTCCTCGGTGGGGTTCTCCTTGCGGGCGTTGATCAGCTCCTCGGCGATCTCGTGCAGCGCGGCCGCGGCCTCCACCTGCACCTCGTCCGCCGGGCGGCCGGCCAGGTACTCCGGGTCGGCCCACGCGACGATGTCGCCCGCGGCCTTCACGGTCCGGGTGCGCATGTCCTCGGGGATGCCGAACATGTCGCAGAAGATCCGCTCGGGCAGCCGCTCGCCGCAGCGCTCGACGAAATCGATCTCGCCGGAGGGGTCCGAGGCGAACGAGTCGACGATCTCCTTCGCGGCCGTAGCGATCTGCTGCTCGAGGCGCCGGACCTGCTTCGGGGTGAACGCGGAGGCGACGAGCTTGCGCAGCTTGTCGTGCTTCGGGTTGTCCATCGCGAGGAAGGACTGCGTCATCTGCAGGAAGATCTCGGGGAGCAGGTCGAACAGCACGCCCTGACCGGAGATGAAGGTGTCGTTGTCCCGGCTCACCCGCACGATGTCGGCGTGCTTGACCAGGGCCCAGTAGCCCGGGTCGTCCGGGTCGGGGGTGACCGCGTCCTCGACCGGGCGCTGCCACGACACCGGATCGGTCTCGCGGAGCTGCTTGAACCGCTTGTCGCGCTCCTCGGACGTCTGCGCCCAGAACTCCTTGGACGAGATGTCGATCTCCGAGTGGGGCGGCTTGCCCTCCCCGGAGGCGGGGATGAACTCGATCCCGTCCTCGGCGTCGTCATCGTCGTCGAAGAAGGCGTCCCACTCGGCGGGGGCGTCACTCGACAGGGCCTCGGTGGCCACCGGTACCTCCTACGGCTGGCGGGTGCGGGGATGGGGGCCCGCTCCTCCGCCGGGGAGCGGCGGAGGAGCGGGGCGGGGTGCTCAGTGGTCGGCGTGGCTGAGCAGGACGTCGTACGGGCGGGCGTCCCGGCTGCCCGAGAGGTCGATGTGGACGCCCTTGACCTCGGTGAACGCGTCGAGCGCGTCCGGGCCGAGCTCGCGCAGCGGGAAGTGCCGCACCCCCGTCGTCGTCATGCCGTCGGGTCCAGGACGATCTTGGTGGCCTCGCGGGCCTCGAACATCCGGTAGGCCTCGGCGGCCTCGGACATCGGCATCCGGTGGGAGATGAACCGGCTCGGGTCGAGCTTGCCCGCCGCGATGAGGGCGAGCGTCTCGTCCATGTAGTTGATGATGTTCGCGACGCCCTGGTGGATCGTCACGCCCTTGAGGTAGAGCTCGCCGAACGGCAGCTCGATCGAGTCCTCGGTGTAGACGCCCGGGATCGACAGCGCGCCGCCGGAGGCCACCAGTGAGCAGGCCGAGAGCAGGGCCGACGGGTGCCCGACGGCGTCGATGACGACGTCCGCGCCGCGCCACTCGGTGAGGTCCTGGATCGCCTCCGTGGGGTCGGTCTCGGCGGCGTTGACCCCGATCGCGCCGATCTTCTCGGCCTCGGTCAGCCGCGCGGCGACCTTGTCGACCACCGCGACCTGCCCGGCCCCGAGCACGTTCGCGGCCATCGCGGCGCAGAGCCCGACCGGGCCGGCGCCGACGACCGCGACGGTGTCGCCGGGACGCATCACCTTGCGGACGGCCTCGTAGCCGGTGGCCATGATGTCGCCGACGAAGAGCTTGTCCTCGTCGTTGCCCTTGCCCTCGTCGTCGATCTTGCGCATCACCAGGTCGGCGTTCGGCACGACGACGTACTCGGCCTGGCCGCCCGAGAGCGAGCCGAACACGATGCCGAGCCCGAAGATCCGGGTGCCGAGGCACTGGCCGGGCCGGGAGCGCCGGCAGTTGTAGCAGCTCCCGCAGCTCACCACGCAGGAGGCGACCCCGCGGTCGCCCGCCTCGAACTGCGTCACCGCGGAGCCGACCTCGACGACCGTGCCGAGGAACTCGTGCCCGAGGACGACGTCCTCCTCGAGCTCGAGCCGCCCCTCGTAGGGGTGCAGGTCGGTGCCGCAGATCGCGGTCTTCTCGACCTTGAGCAGCACGTCGGCCGGATCGGTGATCGTGGGCCGCTCGACGTCGTCGACCCGTACGTCGTGGGCCTTGCGCAACAGGACGGCGCGCATCGTCGCCATGCTCTCCTGTCCTCCCTCTCGCGCCGTGTCGCTCAGCCCGCGACCGAGGCGTCCTTCTCGGCCACCAGCTCCCGGTAGATCGGGAAGAGCGGCTTGGTGAGGGGGACGAGCTTCAGGATCTTGTTCACCGGGCCCTTGGCCTTGACCTCGCCCTTGGCGAGACCGACCGCGAGGTTGTACTCGCCGCGCCAGAACTTGTCGCCGGTGTCGGCCTTCATCATCAGCGTGATGTCGGGCTTCTCCTCCGTCTCGCCGAGGCTCACGTCGATGGCGGGCTCGCGCATGACGACGTTCATCTCGGTGGCCGGGTCGGTGTAGAAGACCTTGAGGAAGATGCCCGAGGCGCGCAGCTTGGGGCCGGACTCGGCGTGGTCGTCCGCGGCACGGAAGACCCCGCCGATGTAGCGGTCCACCTCGGTGGAGTCGGTGAAGAAAGCCATCGTCAGCACTCCTCGATCCAGGGGGCGCGCCTGCGGGGAGGCGGACCACCGCTCGGGGCGGGGTCCGCCGCGTCCCTGGTCGGCGCGGTGTGGCACCCATGGTCGGGCCCCCGGACGGGAGCGGAACCTCCCGCGAGGGGGAGCCCTCTCCCCTGTTCGGTCCCGGCGGGTTTCACGTCGCGGCCAGCAGGAACTCCTCGGCGCTCGTCACCCGCAGTCCGTCCGGGCGGCCGTCGAAGTACCGGGCGTTCACCTCGGCAGCGCCCAGGACGCGGGCCTCACGGAACCCGACCGCACGGGCGAGCGCGACGACGTCGTCGGGAGCGAAGAAGCTGCGGAACGGCGTGCCCGCCGCGGCCGCGCCGGCGGCGGAGAGGTCGCGGAAGCTCCGCTCCTGCGCGCTCAGCAGCTCCGAGGGCGGCTGGAAGGTCATGGCCACGGTCGAACCCGGTCCGAGGCGGGCCAGCGCCGCGAGGGTCGCGGTGTTCGCCTCCCGGGTGAGGTACATGCTCACGCCGGTCGAGGACACGACGGTGGGCCGCCCGGCGTCGAGACCCGCGGCGAGCAGGCCGTCCCACCAGGACCGGTCCGACTCGAAGTCGGTGGGGAC
>NZ_DASXJD010000106.1:0-18118 GCF_036497585.1 Actinomycetospora sp.
GAGCTGCGGGCCCGCTCCGGCGCGGGCACCGTCGTCGTCACCCTGGACCGTGACGGCGCGCTGCTGCTGCCCGACGAGCTCCCGGCGCACCGCACGTGGGCGCGTCCGGTCCCCGAGAGCCGGGCCTGCGGCGCCGGTGACTCGTTCACCGCGGCCCTCTCCCTCGCCCTCGCCGCGGGCACCCCTGCGCCGACCGCCGTCGAGCTGGCCCAGGCCGCCGCCGACGTCGTCGTCGACCGGGCCGGGACCGCGGTGTGCTCCACCGCCGACCTCACCGCCCGCGTCGGGGCCTCCGGCGGCACGCTCGCGACCGCCGCGGAGCTCGACCGGCTCGTCGCCGCGGACCGCGCCGCCGGGAAGCGGATCGTGTTCACCAACGGCTGCTTCGACGTCGTGCACCGCGGCCACGTCGCCTACCTCAACCAGGCCAAACGGCTCGGCGACGTGCTCGTCGTGGCCCTCAACGCCGACGAGGGCGTCCGGCGGCTCAAGGGTCCCGACCGGCCCGTCAACTCCCTGGCCGACCGCGCGGCGGTGATCGGGGCGCTCTCGTGCGTCGACCACGTCGTCGGGTTCGCCGACGACACCCCGGTCGAGCTGCTGGAGGCGCTGCGTCCCGACGTCTACGCCAAGGGCGGCGACTACACCCCTGAGATGCTGCCGGAGACCCCGACCGTTGCCGGGTACGGCGGGCGGGTGGTCATCCTCGACTACCTGGCCGACCGCTCCACCACCGCTACGCTGGAGCGGATCCGGGGCGGCCGGGTGCAGGCATGACCCACGACGTCGACGTCCTGATCCCCACCCGCAACCGGTCGGTCGAGCTGGCCACCACGCTGGCGGGGCTCGCCGCCCAGGTCGGTGGGCCGTCGTTCCGGGTGGTCGTCTCCGACCAGTCGGGTCCCGACGACGGGTCCGGTCCGGCCTCGTTCGACACCCCCTCGGCCGCCGCGATGGTCCGCGTCCTGCGCCAGCGCGGCGTGCCGGTCGAGCTGCTCCGGCACCTGCCGCGGCGGGGGATCGCCGAGCAGCGGGCGTTCCTGCTGTCCTGTGCGCAGGCCGACGCGGTGCTCTTCCTCGACGACGACGTCTGGCTGGAGCCGGGCGTGCTCGCGCGGCTGCACACCGCGCTGCGGACGCTGCGCTGCGGGCTGGTCGCGGCCGCGATGCAGGGCCTCTCGCACGTCGACGACCACCGGCCGGCCGAGCGCGCGCACTACGCGGAGTGGAGCGACGGGGTGCGCCCCGAGCGCATCGAGAAGGGGTCCGCGGCCTGGGAGCGCTGGCGGCTCGGCAACGCCGCCAACGGCGTCCACCTCGCCGAGTCGCTCGGGCTCGACGCGCGGGGCGGCCCGTTCCCGGCGGCGTCGACGTGGCGGGCCTACCGGATCGCGTGGGCGGCGGGCTGCGTGCTCTTCGACCGGGAGGCGCTGGTGGAGGCCGGTGGATTCGACTTCTGGCGCGAGGTCCCCGAGAACGCCCACGGGGAGGACGTGCTGGTCCAGCAGCGGGTCATGGCCCGTCGTGGCGGCGCCGGCATCCTGCCCAGCGGGGCCTACCACCAGGAGTCGGAGACGACGCTGCCCGACCGGGGTGCCTCGGCGGTGGATCTCCGGTCGTTGTGAGCCGGGCCGCCCCGTGGGAGAGCGGCGCCGTCCTGGCGTCAGATGCCAGGAACGTGCCGTTGCTGCCGTGGGGGGCGGGCCCGGGCTCACCGCGCCCGCAACGTCCGCACCGTCGCCTGCACCCGCGGATCGCGCAGCATCTCCTCGGTCGAGCTCGGCAGCGGGATCCGCCAGTTCGGGTAGGCGTCGGTGGTACCGGGCAGGTTCGGCTGGCGGGGCTCGTCGAGCACGTCGGTGAACGCGGCCAGCACGATCCGCGACGATGCTCGCGCCAACAGCGCGTGCATGGCGGCGACGATCCGGTCCTCGTCGGTGTCCCCCTCGGCGAGCAGGCCCTGGGCCACCAGCAGCGCCAGCAGCTCCGCCCGGTCGCGGGCGGCCTGCTCGCGGGCCCCGTCGGGGTCGGTGAGCAGCCCCGCCTCCTCGCGCGCCCGCACGTGCTCGTCACGCAGGAACCCGACGGCCGTGGGCAGGTCGTGCGTCGAGATCGTGCCGAGACTGGTGTCCGGCCACTGCTGCGGCGGGAGGAGGTCGCCGTCGTCGTCGCGCTGGAACCACAGCACCGCGCACCCGAGCATCCCGCGCGCCTCGAGGCCCTCGGTGACCTCGGGCTCGACGGTGCCGAGGTCCTCCCCGACGACGATCGCCCCGGCCCGGGTGGCCTCGATCGCCAGCACCGCGAGCATCGCCTCGGCGTCGTAGGACACGTAGGTGCCCTCGGTGGCGGGGCGGCCCGGCGGGATCCACCACAGCCGCCACAGCCCGGCGACGTGGTCGATCCGCACCCCGTCGGCGTGGCGCAGCACCGCGGAGAGCATGTCGCGCAGCGGGCCGTACCCGGCCTCGGCGAGGCGGTCCGGCCGCCACGGCGGCAGCGACCAGTCCTGGCCGCGCTGGTTGAAGTCGTCCGGCGGCGCCCCGACGTGCACCCCGGGCGCCAGGAAGGACTGCAGGGCCCACGCGTCCGCGCCGTCCGGGGCGCACCCCACCGCGAGGTCCGCGATCAGCCCCACGGGCATGCCGAAGGTGGCGGCGTGGGCCTCGGCGAGCTGCACGTCGAGCAGGTACTGGCACCAGGCGTGGAAGACGATCCGGTCGGCGAGCTCGGCGCGCGCGTCGGGGATGCCGTCGCCGTCGGGGGAGCGCAGCCCCTCGGGCCAGCTCCGCCACTCCGGACCGTGCCGCTCGGCGAGCGCGAACCAGGTCGCCACGTCGCGCAGCCCGGGGTCCATCACGGCGAGCGCGGCCTGGTGCTCGGTGGCCAGCGCCTCGTCGGTGGTGGCGTGCCCGGCCTCGGCGTCGTCGGCGGGCGGTGCGAGGAACGCGCCCGGCACCAGGGGCGCCTCCTGGTCGGGCATGCTCGGCAGCGCCCCGACCGATCCGGCGAACGGGCGCAGCAGCGCGAGGGCGGAACGCTTGGCGCTCCAGACCTCGTCGTAGTCGATGAGCCCGTCGTCCTTCCGCTCACCCAGGACGTCGTCGGTGCCGTGACCCGGCGCGAGCCGGTCCACGGCGTGGCGGACGTGGGCGGGCGCCGCACGGTAGGCGGGCGTGGCCTGCACGCGCAGCGAGACCGGGTGCAGGAAGCGGCGCGACGACGGCGAGTACGGCGAGGCCTCCACAGTGGGGTCGAGGCGCAGCGCGTGCAGTGGGTTGCACAGCACGGCGCCCGCGCCCTGGCCGGACACGGCGGTGAGCAGGTCGCGCAGGTCCACCAGGTCGCCGCAGCCCCACGACTCGTCGGAGTGCAGCGAGTACACCTGGACCATCCAGCCCCACGTGCGGGGGACCTCGGGGGCCCGCGCCGGCGCGACGAGCACCGTGGCCTCGGCCCCGCCGCAGTGCAGCCGGTGGTATCCGACCGGCAGGTCGGCGGTGGTCGTCGCGTCGAGCGCGGACACCGACCGGACGTCGCCGTCCTCGAGGGTCAGCTCGCCGGGGCCGGGGAGCTCCAGGTCGGTGGGCGCGACGATCGTCGGCGGCAGGTCATGGCGGGAGCGGGCCGCCAGCGCGGCGGCCACGGCCTCGGGGGAGGAGGCGTCGACGTCGAGAGCGGCCAGGACGTCGACGACGACGGCGGCGTCGACGTCGACCGTCCGCTCCGCCGCATCGCGGTAGCTGGTCGCGACCCCGTAGGCCGCCGCGAGCTTGGCGAGGTCGTCCTGGACGGGGGGCACCGGCGCTCCTCGGGGGTCGTGCGATGCGGGCGGATCAGGATCCCAGGTGCCCGTTCGCCTCCTCCGCCGACCCGCCGGTCCCGCCCCGTTCCGCCCTCGTCCGGCGGAGCGAACGGCACCCTCGCTGCTTCTCCGCGAACGAGAGTGCCGGTCGCTCAGGACGGGGCGGGGCGCTCAGCCGCGGCGCGGGTGCGGGACGCGGGCGAGCGGGCGGCGCGCGGCGACGAGCCGGTCGGCGACGTCGGACGCCGAGGTCCGCGGCCGGCGCACGGTCGCGAGGGCCTCGATCTGGGAGCGGGTCAGGCCGATCTCGTCGGCGAGCGCGGTGCTCACGGCGGAGGCGGTCCAGCCGCGCTCGAGGAGCAGGTGCACGAGGGCGAGCGCGGAGCCCCGGTCGCGGCGGGCGCGCGAGACGAGGCCGGCGAGGTCGTCGGGGAGGTCGGGAGCGGCGTCGTCGCCGAAGGCGGCGCGCACGGGCGTGGTGGGGACGGCGGTGTCGAGCCGGGAGGAGGTGGGATCGAGGAGCACGGTCACCTTCCGTTTCGGATTACACGAATACAACTGCACTACGACAGGGTGCACACGCTGTGTGACAGCGAAACGCCGAGCCCGTCACACGGGTGTCAACAACCCGCGTTCGCGGACCACCGGCATCGACAACGTGCGATACCCGGCCCCATCGAACAGGACGATGACGGTGTCGTCCTCCACCGTCTGGACTATTCCGCGGCCCCACTCGTCGTGGGCCACCGTCTCGCCCGGTGCCGGCTCTCCGTGGGACGTGCCGGAGCGCTCCCCGGGATCGCCGACGTCGCCGGAGTCACAGTGGTCGCAGTTCCCGCACGGCTCGACCCGGGCCTCGCCCAGCACCTCGAGCAGCGTGCGCCGGCGGCAGCCGCGGCCCTCGGCGTAGCGGCGGACCAGCTCGACCTTGCTCTGCTGCCGCTCCCGGCTGGGGCGCGCGAGGTCCTGCGGGCGGTGCAGCAGCACCGCGCGCGCCGGGCCCCCGTCGCGGCCCGCCCGGCCGATCTCCCCGGTGGCCGGGCCGATCGCGTCGGCGAGGTCGGCGGGCACCGGGCCGCAGGGGCACTCCACGGGAGCGCCCGACGCGTCGGGACGGAGCTCGTGCGTCACGGCGCCGGGATGGGCACGGCCGACCCGGTCGAAACGGCGCCTTCGCAGGCCGACGCCACGGTTGTGCGCGACCCGCGTCGGGGTACGCCCCGCCGGTGACGCTGCAGAAGGTGGACCCCCACGGGCCCGGGATCGGGCGCCGTCGTCGCGGGCGGGGGTTCAGCTACCACGACCTCACCACGGGCCAGGCCGTGCAGGATCCGGAGGTCCTCGACCGCATCGAGGCGCTCGTCGTCCCGCCGGCCTGGCGGGACGTGTGGATCTGCCCGCAGGCCGACGGCCACATCCAGGCCGTGGGCACCGACGCCGCGGGTCGACGGCAGTACCGCTACCACGCCGAGTGGGTCACCCAGCGCGACGCGGAGAAGTTCGCCCGGGTCGCCCGGCTCGGCGCGCTCATGCCCGAGGCGCGCCGCCGGCTCACCGAGCAGCTGTCCGCCGACGGCCTCGGCCGGGACCGGGTCATGGCGGGCGCCGTGTGGCTGCTCGACCTCGGTGCGTTCCGCGTCGGCGGCGAGGAGTACGCCGAGGGCGACCGCCACAGCGAGGCCTCCTTCGGCCTCGCCACGCTGCGCCGCGACCACGCGACCGCCCGCCGCGACGGCGCCGTCGAGTTCCGCTACACCGCGAAGGCCGGCGTCCCGCGCACCATGACCATCCACGACGAGCAGACCCACCGGCTGGTCAACTCACTCAAACGCCGGCGAGGCGGGGGCGACGACCTGCTGGCCTGGCGGCGGGGCAGCCGCGGCGGCACCACGTGGCACGACGTCACCGCGGACGACGTCAACGACGCCGTCCGCGAACTGCTCGGCGAGGAGTTCACCGCCAAGGACCTGCGCACCTGGAACGCCGGGGTGGTGGCCGCCGTCGCGCTCGCCACCCAGGTCGGCGACGACGGCGCCCCACCGAGTGCGCAGCGCCAGCTCAAGGCCGCCGTCACGCACACCATGAAGACCGTGGCGGGCCAGCTCGGCAATACCCCCGCGGTGTCCAAGCGCTCCTACGTCGACCCGGTGCTCGTCGAGCACTTCGAGGCCGGTCGCACGGTTCGCGACGCCATCCTCGGCGCCGATCCCTCCGACCTCACGATGCGCGACCGGATCGAGGAGGCCGTGCTGGAGCTGGTCACCAAGCGGAGCTGACCGTCAGGCCGGCTGGGTCGGCATCTCCGCCCACACCGTCTTGCCGTCGGGGTGGTGCAGGACGCCCCACGAGCGCGAGACGGCGGCCACCATCGCGAGGCCACGGCCGCGCGGCGACGACGTCGGCGGTGCCTGCCACGCCGTCGCGGCCGGTACGTCGTGCCCCGTCGTGCCCGCGTCGTAGTCGCGCACGGCCAGCCGGAACGCGTCACCGTGCCGCTCGACCTCCACCACCGACGGACTGGTGGCGTGCTCCACGGCGTTGGTGAGCAGCTCGGTGATGACGATCTCCGCGGCCTCCCGCACGTGGCCGTCGAGACCCCAGCGGCGGCACACGTCGCGCACCCGGGCGCGGGCCCGGCCCGGGGCGTGCGGGTCGACGTCGAACCGCCAGCCGTCGCGCAGCACCGGGGGCCGGTCCGAGAGGTGTGAGACCGCGTCGACGACGGCGTCGTAGACCGGCACCTCCTGGTCGACGCGCGAGGCGGTCAGCAGCGACGCCAGGGACGGGTCCGGCGCGACGAGCGCGAGACAGACCCCGGGCCAGCCGCCTGCGCGGGTCAGGGCCTCGGCGAACACGTGGACCGTGGAGCTGTGGTGGGGGATCAGCGCGGACACGTCGAGCACCACCGCGTGGTACTCGGAGAGCAGTGCAGCGAGCCCGGCGACGAACTCGGCCCGGCCGGCGCGGTCGAGGTCGCCCTCGACCGACACGACGACCGCGCCGCCCGCGGGCGACGCGGGCCGGACATCCCACGCGAGCTTCTGCACGATTCACCTCGCGGCCGTGGTACCCCGGGTCAGGGGGGCCCAAGCCCGGCCGGGCCCGGGAACGGCGACGGTGCCCGGGCGCGCCCGGGCGGGGCAGGACATCATGGGGCGGTGAGCGAGGAACCGGAGAGCGTCGCGGACGAGGGTCGCGAGCAGTCGGCGCTGGCCGCGGCGGCCGCGAGCGGGGCCGGCGACGGCGCGGGCACGGCGGAGCTCGTCGAGTCTCCGGGCGCGGTGATGCGCGTCGCGGGCATGGTGGGCAAGCTCGTCGAGGAGGTCCGCCAGGCGCCGCTCGACGAGGCCGGGCGCGCTCGTCTCGCGGACATCCACGCCCGCTCGATCACCGAGCTGGGCGAAGGACTCGCCCCGGAGCTGCGCGACGAGCTGGACCGCATCTCGCTGCCGCTGGGGACCGACGAGGTGCCGTCCCAGGCGGAGCTGCGGATCGCGCAGGCCCAGCTGCTCGGGTGGTTGGAGGGGCTCTTCCACGGCATCCAGAGCGCGGTACTCGCCCAGCAGATGTCGGCACGCGGCCAGTTGGCGCAGATGCGGCGGGGTCGCGACGGTGCCCTCGGCGACGGCGCGCTCGAGAGCGGCCAGTTCGGCGGCCAGTACCTCTGAGGAGGCCGCCAAGACGGACGGGCCCCCGGATCGGGGGCCCGGGCGAGGTCAGGCCTCGAGGATCACGTCACCGGTCGAGCGGCGGAGGGCGGAGCGGCGCTCGTCCTCGGTCAGCCCGCCCCAGACGCCGTACGGCTCGCGGGTGGCGAGGGCGTGGCGGCGGCACGGCTCCAGCACCGGGCAGCTCATGCAGACCTTCTTCGCCTGACTGGCGCGCTGCTCGCGACGCGGGCCGCGCTCGCCATCGGGGTGGAAGAAGAAGCTCGAGTCCATACCGCGGCAGGAACCGTGCAGCTGCCAGTCCCACTCGTCGATGATCGGTCCGGGGAGCAGGCGCACATCGGCCACGGGAACCTCCAGTCACCAGGGAGGAGCGCGCAGGGGCGTTCCGGAGGGTCGGAACGGTGTGGCCCGACCCGGGCGTGCCGGGAATAGCCATCCGTCCGAGATCACAAACCCATCTGCCGTCACTCGGTCGGACGCGACCGTTCCCGGCGTCGTCCCTGGGCACGAGCGTCGGCGGCGCCGACGCCCGCCCCGGCCGCGACCACCCGGCGACCGTGCGTCGCGAGTAGGGTCCGCACGGTGGGTATGGTGCGGCCGCACTGGCGCCACCGCAGCCCAGAGAGAGCCAAGAGGAGTGCTGTGCATGTCGGATAGCGCAGGTAACGGGGGGCGCGAGGTCGTGGCGACCGAGGACGACTTCTCGACCGAGGAGCCGATGGGGGTCGAGGTCGAGCGCTCCGGCGACACGTCGGTGATCCGGCTGTCGGGGGAGATCGACATGCTCACCACGCCGGCGCTGCGCGCCAAGGTCACCGAGGAGCTGGGGGCCGGGCTGACCGTGCTCGTCCTCGACATGCTCGCGGTCGAGTTCCTGGGGTCCAGCGGCCTCGCGCTGCTGGTGGAGGCGCTCGACGAGTCCCGCAACCGCGGTGTCACCCTGCGCCTGGTCGCCGACAGCAGGCCGGTCAGTCGGCCGCTGCAGGCCACCGGGCTGACGGACCTGTTCGAGATCCACCCGACGGTGGAGGAGGCGCTGGCCGCCTGAGGCGGCCCGCTCCGGGGAGAAGGACCGTCGTGTCGGGGACCGACACGGGCGTGACGACCGGTGGTGACCGGCGGCGCGTGCGCCGATACGGTGACGCAGCGATCGGTGCGCCACCTGGGCGTCGGTCGTGCTCCCCGGCCCCGATGACAACCGTCGGAGAAGTCCACCGACCCGCCGCGAAACGGAGACCCGCAGTCGTGCAGACGCCCGAACCCGCCCAGCGTGAGCGCGTGCCCGAGGTCCCCGCTCCGGGAGCGGCGACGGAGCTCGACGGCCTGACGGGCACCACCGACCTCGCCGAGGTCCCCAGCCCGGTCGAGGTGCGCGTGCACGCCGACCCGGCACTGATCCCCTCGGTGCGCGCCGTGGCCGCCGACCTCGCGGCCCGCGCCGACTTCGACCTCGACGCCGTCTCCGACCTGCGGATGGCGGTCGACGAGGCGTGCTCGGCGCTCGTGCCGCTGTCCGCCCCCGGGGGCCAGCTGCGCTGCGGGTTCACCGTCGTCGAGGGCCGCATCGCGGTGGTGGCGCGGGTCCCCGTCGAGGCCCCCACCACCCTGCGCCAGGACACCTTCGGATGGCGGGTGCTGGACACCCTCACCGATGCGGCCGAGGTCCTCGGCGGCGACGGCGGGTGGATCGGTATCCGGTTGCTCAAGGACCGGACGACGACGTGAGCGCGCCGGCCGGGGAGCAGCGCGGGGACGACTCCTACGGCCACCTCGTGCCCATGCTCGTGGAGCACGCGTCCCTGCCGCCCGGCGACGCCCGGCGTGAGGTGCTCCGTGACCGCCTGGTCGAGGGGTACCTCCCCCTGGCCCGGCACATCGCCCGCCGCTTCTCCCAGCGCGGCGAGCCGCAGGAGGACCTCGAGCAGGTCGCGACGGTCGGTCTGATCCACGCCGTCGACCGCTTCTCCCCGGAGCGCGGGTCGGACTTCCTGTCCTACGCGGTGCCCACCATCACCGGTGAGGTGCGGCGGTACTTCCGCGACAAGGCGTGGTCGACGCGGGTGCCGCGGCGGCTCAAGGACCTGCGCCTGGCGATCGGCTCGGCGATGCCCGCGCTCTCCCAGGAGCTGGGTCGGGCCCCGACGGCGGGTGAGCTCGCCGAGCGGCTGTCCCGCCCGCGCGAGGAGATCCTCGAGGCGCTCGAGGCCGCCAACGCCTACCGGTCGAGCTCGCTGGACGACATGCTCGTCGACGACCCGTCCTCCGGTCGGCTGGCCGACGTGCTCGGCACCGACGACGACGAGCTCACCCAGGTCGAGCACCGCGAGACCGTGCAGCCCGCGCTGCGCCGGCTCCCCGAGCGGGAGCGCACGATCGTCATGCTGCGCTTCTTCGGCGGGATGACGCAGACCCAGATCGCCGAGCGCGTCGGGGTGTCGCAGATGCACGTCTCCCGGCTGCTCACGCGCACGTTGGCGACGCTGCGCCAGGAGCTGTCCGAGTAGATAGGTGGCCTGCGGCCATGTGCTCACATGCGCGGAGCGCACCTATCGCACCTGGTGGCCCTCGCCGTCGTGCCGGGTGCGGCCGGTCCTCGCGAGGAGCTCGAGCAGCGGCACTGCCACCCGCCGGGTCGTCCTCAGCGCCTGGCGCGCCGCCGACACCGTGAACGGCTGCTCGAGCTCCGCCAGCGCCTCCACCGCGCGGTCCGGGGCGTCCGGGCGCAGGTAGATGCCGTAGGCGACCCGGAGCAGCTCACCGGCCCGCACCGCCGCCCCGAGCTGCCGGGCCCCGAGCCCGAGCTCGGCGAGCCGGTCCGCCTCCGGCGCCGCGAACGGCGACGCCTCGAGGTCCTTCCCGACCTCCGCGAGCGCCGTGCGCACCGTCGCCGGCAGCCCGCCGTCGCCTCGGCGCAGGATCCGGCCGCCCTCCTCAGCGAGGTCGTCCGAGGCCGGAGGACGCGCCAGGACCAGGGCGAGCAGTCGCGGGTCCGGCAGCTCGAGGGCGCGGGCGGCGGCCCGCATCGGCAGCCCCGGATCGAGCGGGTCGGCGTCCGCGTGCGCCGCGACGGCCTCGACGAGCCGGGCCGCGAGCGCGTCGAGGTGCTCCGGGTCGGCCAGCCATCCGGCGGCGGCCGGCGCGTCCGGCGGCGCCGACGCGAGACCCAGCCCCGCCAGGTCGTCCACCCGCAGCAGCTTGCGTCGCCGCAGCTCGGCGGCCGGGTCGGGCGTCCCGGAGGTCTCCGCGAGCTGCGCCGCCCGGCGGCGCGCCGCGCCCCGCCGACGCAGCTCGGGCGGGCGGACGTCGAGTACGGTGATCCCGCCGAGGACGGCGTGGGCGCCGGGGTCGCGCAGGAGGGCGCGGTCGCCGGGACGCAGCGGCACTGGGACGCGCAGGGTCAGGCGCAGTGTCCGGGTGCCGGCTTCCCCGGCTTCCCCGGCCGTGTCCGGCGCGTCCGCGTGCGACAGCGGCCGGACGCGGGCCGCGACCGCCGCGGACCCGACGTGCAGCATCACCTGCGCGGGCAGCGTGTCCTCGGCCCGGTGCGTGCCGGACCCGCGGGGCGGGTGGAGCCGGACGTCGACGACCGACGTGGCGAGCCACCGGCCGGGCGTGAGCAGCGCGTCCCCCCGGGAGAGCGTCTCGAGCGGCACCCCCCGCAGGTTCACCGCCACCCGCGACACCGCGGGCGCGGTCTCCACCGGCGCCCCCAGCGCCTGCAGCCCCCGGACCGCCACCGGCCGCTCGCGGTCCTCGCCGGACAGGACCAGCTCGTCCCCGACCGAGATCCGCCCGGCCCCCAGCGTCCCGGTGACGACGGTGCCCGCCCCCCGGATCGTGAAGGCGCGGTCGACCCAGAGCCGCACGTCACCGTCGAGGTCGGGCTCCGGGAGCCCGCCGACGAGGGCGCCGAGCGCGGTCCGGAGCTCGTCGAGACCCTCACCGGTCGTCCCCGACACGCACACCGCCGGCAGTCGCCCCAGCCCGGACTCCGCCAGGTGCTCCAGGGCCTCGTCCCGGGCGAGTTCGGGGTCGGCGAGGTCGGAGCGCGTCACGACGAGCAGCCCGTGGCGCACCCCGAGCGCGTGCAGCGCGTCGAGGTGCTCCCCGGACTGCGGCATCCAGCCCTCGTCGGCGGCGACGACGAACATCGTCGCCGGGACCGGCCCGACCCCCGCCAGCATCTGCGTCACGAACCGCTCGTGGCCGGGCACGTCGACGAACGCGACCGGCTCGTCCGTGCCCGGCAGGACCGTCCATGCGAACCCGAGGTCGATGGTCATCCCGCGCCGGCGCTCCTCGGCCCAGCGGTCAGGCTCCATCCCGGTCAGCGCCCGGACCAGCGTGGACTTGCCGTGGTCGACGTGGCCCGCCGTCGCGACGACCCTCACGGGTCTGCCAGCGCGGCCCGGATCGCCGCCGCGAGCCGGGCGTCGTCGTCGGGGTCCACCGAGCGCAGGTCGACCACGCAGCGCCCGCGCTCCACCCGCGCGACGACAGGGTCCGCGCCGGCCCGCAGCGCCGCCGCGGCCTCGACCGGCAGCGCGAGCCCCGCACTGGGCAGCTCGACGCCGGGCGCGCCCCCGCCGCCCACGGCCGCGGTGCAGGCGACCGCCTCCACGCCCACCGCGGCGGCGAGCGCGTCCGCCCGCGCCGCCAGCTCCCGCGACGAGGTGTGCAGCATCGCCCGGGCCGGGGGCTCCGGGCCCCGCAGCGTCGCCTCCAGCGCGGCCAGCGTCAGCTTGTCCACCCGCAGCGCCCGCGCGAGCGGGTGGCGGCGCAGCCGGTGCACCAGCTCGGCGGTCCCCAGCAGCAGGCCGGCCTGCGGGCCGCCGAGCAGCTTGTCGCCCGAGGCCGTCACCAGGTCGGCGCCGGCGCGCAACGCCGTCGCCGCGTCCGGCTCGTCGGGCAGCGCCGGGTCCGGCGCGAGCAGACCCGACCCGATGTCGACGACGACGGGCACGCCCAGGCCCACCAGCTCGGCGGTCGGCACCGAGGAGGTGAACCCCGTGACGACGAAGTTCGACGGGTGGACCTTGAGGATCATCCCGGTGTCGGGACCGACCGCGTCGGCGTAGTCGCGGGGGTGCACCCGGTTCGTCGTCCCGACCTCCCGCAGCCGGGCGCCGGTGGAGACGAGCAGGTCCGGCAGCCGGAACCCGTCCCCGATCTCGACCATCTCGCCGCGCGCGATGACGATCTCCCGGCCCGCGGCCAGCGCGGTCGCGGCGAGCACCAGGGCCGCGGCGCCGTTGTTCGTGACGTGCACCCCGCCCGCGTCGGGCACCGCCGCCGCCAGCGCGTCGAGCGCACCGGCACCCCGACGGCCACGTCCTCCGGTGACGAGGTCGAGCTCGACGTCGGTCGTCCCGGCGGCGGCGACGACGGCGTCGCGGGCCGCCCGGGAGAGCGGCGCGCGGCCCAGGTTGGTGTGCAGCAGCACCCCGCTGGCGTTGATCACCGGGCGCAGGCTGGCGGCGGTCGGGCCCAGCAGGGCGAGGTCGGCGAGAACGGCGTCGGTCACCTCGTCGGGCCCCAGCTCCCCGCGGCGCGCACGTCCTTGCGCCGCCACCACGACGTCCTTCACCCGGGCCCGCCCGACGGCGTCCACCGCGCCGGCGAGCCGCGGGTCGGCGAGGACGGCGTCGGTGCGCGGGATGCGGCGTCGCGGGTCCTCGGTGCTCACGCCGGTCATGTGCCCAGGATCCCCCGGACCGCGCCGTGGCGCCGCCCCGGGTTCCGCCGCCTCCTCGAGCGAGCGGCACTTTCGCTCACAGAGAAGCAGCGAACGGACCGTTCGCTCCCGGGGCGGCCGACCTAGGAGCCGGCCGCGGGGGCGTACTTCCGGTCGGGCGGGGTCGTCCCCGGCTGGACGGCCTCCTCGCGGCGCCGGATCCGCTCGCGCTGCGGGACCACGATGTGCGCGGGGTCGTTCGCCGACGCGATCCCGGCGTCGAAGACCCCGAACCGGGTCAGCGCCGAGCCCGCGAGCAGCGCCAGGCCGGACAGCGCCGAGGACCACCGGCGCTTCCGCCCGACGACGGCGCCCACCGCGCCCGCCACCAGGCACGCCTTCGACGCCGTCATCAGCGTCTTCGCGCGGCCCTTCTCGTAGACGTCGCCGAGCAGGCCGAGGTCGCGGGTCATCTTCTCCTCGGTCGCCAGCTCGACGACAGCGCCGAGGACGCCCAGGCGGGCCGCCGGCTCGTTGTCCGCCACCGAGGCGAAGACCAGCCCGAACCCGCCGCCGGCGGCCGCGGCACTGGAGCCGAAGAGCACCGGGAGGTGACGGTGCGCCTCGTGCCAGGTCGGCACCGCGGTGTTCGAGAACAGCACCGCGGTGTACGTGGCCAGGGCCGGCCCGATCACGGCGGCCGCGACCCCGGTGAGGTCGCCGGTCCGCCGGAACCAGCCGGTCACCTCGGTGGCCGCCGTCGCTGCGGCGAACGTCGCGAACGGGGAGAGGATCCACGTCCCGACCGAGAGCGGCGAGGTCGGCTTGAGCACCCGCAGCATGTGCAGGAACCGCGTCGGGCGGTGCAGGTCGTGGACGAGGAACACCGTTCCGCCGACGGCCCCGCCGGCCGCGGCCAAGCGCCCGGCCCGGCGCAGCGTCGGGCGGCCGGTGGCGCCCCCCATCGCGCCGAGGATCGACGACGACCCGGCCAGACCGCCGAGGAACAGGTACAGCGGGACGTCGGGGTTCTTCCACACCGGCGCCTTGATGATCGGGCGGCCGTAGTAGGAGCGGAACTCGGCCTCGGGGACCATCAGCTGCTCGCCCTTGCGGCCCCGGCCCCGCCCGCCGCGTCGCGGCTTGACCTGGTCGCGCTCGACGCCGTGCCGCTCCGGCATCTGTGGATTGAGGTCCTGCCTCATGGTCCGCCTCCGCTCCGCCGCCCGTCCTGCGTCATCGCCGCGCCCTCCAGAACGTCGCGACGGCGGCCGCACCCAGCCCGAGCGCGGTGAGCGCCGCGTTCCGCCACATCTCGGGCAGGTCGCGGGTGGTGACGATCGGGTCCGGCGGCAGCCCGTAGACCTCCGGCTCGTCGAGCAGCAGGAAGAACGCGCCGTCGCCGCCGACGCCGTCGTCCTCGTCGCGCCCGTAGAGCCGGGCCTCGGCCACCCCGCGCCCGTGCAGCTCGGCCAGCCGGGCGTCGGCCGCGGCCTGCAGCTCGTCGAGGTCGCCGAACTGGATGGAGTTCGTCGGGCACGCCTTCGCGCAGGCCGGCTCCATCCCGCTGCCCAGCCGGTCATAGCACAGCGTGCACTTGTGGGCCCCGCCGTCGGCCTCGCGCACGTCGATGACGCCGTAGGGGCACGACGGCACGCAGTAGCCGCACCCGTTGCAGATGTCGTCCTGCACGACGACGGTGCCGAACTCGGTCCGGAACAGCGCACCGGTGGGGCAGTTGTCGAGGCACCCGGCGTGGGTGCAGTGCTTGCAGACGTCGGAGGCCATCAGCCACCGCACGTCGCGCTCGTCGTCGGGGGTCTGCTGGCCGTGGGCGCCCTCGTCGGGCAGCAGCGCGAGCAGGTCGACCGTCCCGCCGCCGGGCGGGGAGCTGCCGGCGTCGCGCGGCGCCCCCGGCACCGGGCCGCCCGACACCGCGGGCAGCCCGGCCGGCAGGTGCCCCGTCGTCGTGCCGCCGTGCGCGGTCGTCGCCGTGCCGTGCGGTCGGACGTCCTCGATGAAGGCGACGTGGCGCCAGGTGGAGGCCCCGAGGTCACCGGTGTTGTCGTAGGACATCCCGGTGAGGCGGTAGAGGTCGCTCGCGTCGGTGCCGTCGTCCGGCACCAGGTTCCACTCCTTGCAGGCCACCTCGCAGGCCTTGCACCCGATGCACACCGAGGTGTCGGTGAAGAACCCGACCCGCTTGGGGTGGTCAGCGGCGAAGCCGGCGTCGGCCGCCGGGTCGGGGAGCGGGCCGTAGAGCGAGTCGACCTTCCCCCCGAAGGCGTCCCAGACTGACGTCATCAGACGTTCCCTCCTGGCTCGACCCCGGCCTTGCGCCGGTACTGCTCCACGAACTCCAGCAGCGCCGGCCCCCGTGGACGCCGGCCCGGCTGGATGTCGCAGGTGGCCACCTTCGACTCCTGAATGTGGACGTTGGGGTCCATGACGACGCCGAGCAGGTCGTTCGCCGGGTCGCCGGTCGACACCCCGTTCGACCCCCAGTGGTAGGGCAGGCCGATCTGGTGCACGGTCTGGTCCCCGATCCGCAGCGGCTTCATGCGCTCCGTCACGAGCACCCGGGCCTCGATCGCCGTCCGCGCCGAGACCAGTGTCGCCCACCCCAGGTGCTCGAGGCCGCGCTCCTGCGCCAGCGCGGGGGAGACCTCGCAGAAGAACTCCGGCTGGAGCTCCGAGAGGTAGGGCAGCGTGCGGCTCATCCCGCCGGCGGTGTGGTGCTCGGTCAGCCGGTAGGTGAGGAAGACGTACGGATACACCTCGCTCTGCGACGGGTTGATGCGGTTCCACGCCCGGTCGATCCGCTCGAGCGCCGGGTTGTCCTGCTGCTCGTGCAGCAGGTTGGCCACCGGCGACTCGACCGGCTCGTAGTGCGTGGGCAGCGGCCCGTCCGCCATCCCGGCCGGCGCGTAGAGCCACGCCTTGCCGTCGGCCTGCATGATGAACGCGTCGGTGCCCGAGAGCGCGTCCTCCGCCGTGGCGTCGTCCGGCGGGACGTAGGACGGCGGCTTCGTGACCTCGAAGTCCGGGATGTCGTGGCCGGTCCACCGGCCAGCGTCCTCGTCCCACCAGAGGTAGGCCTTGCGCTCGCTCCACGGCTTGCCCTCGGCGTCCGCGGAGGCGCGGTTGTAGAGCGTGCGGCGGTTCGCCGGCCACGCCCAGCCCCACTCGGCGGCCACCCAGTCCTGCTCCGAGCCGGGTTTGCGCCGGTCGGCCTGGTTGACGCCGTCGGCGTAGACCCCGGTGTAGATCCAGCAGCCCGCCGTCGTCGACCCGTCGGCCTTGAGCTGCGTGTAGGTCGACAGCGGGTTGCCCTCGGCGTCGTACCCGTTGATCTCCCCGAGCACGTCCTCCGGGTCCGGCTCCTCGTGGATCCCGAACGTCGGGTAGTCCCACGTCAGGTCGAGGATCGGGCGGTCGCGCTCGTCGGTCGAGCCCGCCAGCTTCTCCCGGATCCGCTTGCCCAGGTGGAAGTAGAAGTGCAGCTCCGAGCGGGCGTCCCCTGGCGGGTGCACCGCCTCGCGGCGCCACTGCAGCAGCCGCTGGGTGTTGGTGAACGTGCCGGCCTTCTCGGTGTGGTTGGCGCAGGGCAGGAAGAAGACCTCGGTGCCGATCTTCTCCGTCTCCATCTCGCCGGTCTCGATCTCCGGCCCGTCCTTCCAGAACGTGGCCGTCTCGATCATCTGCATGTCCCGGACGACGAGCCACTCCAGGTTGGCCAGGCCGAGGCGCTGCATCTTCCCGTTGGCGTGCCCGATCGCGGGGTTCTCGCCGACGACGAAGTACCCGAACGTCTTCTTGTCGATCTGGTCGCGCACGATCCCGTACGTCCCGTGATCGCCGGTGAGGCGCGGCATGTAGTCGAACGCGAAGTCGTTCTCGGCGGTCGCGGCGTCGCCCCACCACGCCTTGAGCATGCTGATCAGGTAGGTGTCCATCCGGCCCCAGAACCCGGTCTTCGCCGCGTCTGCATCGAGGAACGACCGCAGGTCGGAGTGCAGGTGGGCGTTGGGCATGGGGATGTAGCCCGGCAGCAGGTCGTAGAGCGTGGGGACGTCGGTCGAGCCCTGGATGGAGGCGTGGCCGCGCAGCGCGAGGATGCCGCCACCGGGGCGCCCCATGTTGCCGAGCAGGGTCTGCAGGACCGCCGCGCCGCGGATGTACTGCGCGCCGACGCTGTGGTGGGTCCAGCCCACCGAGTACACCCACGCCGTGGTCCGCTCGCGGCCCGAGTTCGCCGTGATGGCCCGGGCCACCTCGAGGAACTGCTCGACGCCCATCCCGCACACCCGGGAGACCGCCTCCGGGGTGTAGCGCGAGTAGTGCCGGCGCATCACCTGGTAGACGCAGCGGGGGTCCTGCAGCGTCGGGTCCTTCTCGGGGGCGTTCGTGGCCTGCGCCGCGTCGCCCGAGCCGCCGCCGGTGTGGGAGCCGATCGCCGCGTGGTGCTCGCGCAGCTCGGCTTCCCAGTGGTCGCGCTGCCCGGCCGCCGGGGCGCTGTAGCTCTCGCCCTCGAGCCGCCAGGACACCGGGTCGTAGCGCCCGGTCTCCTCGTTGTAGCCCGAGAACAGGCCCGCCATGTCCTCGGTGTCGACGAAGTCCTCACCGACGATGTCGGCCGCGTTGGTGAAGGTCTCGACGTACTCGCGGAAGTCGAGACCGTTCTCGAGCACGTAGCTGATCAGCCCGCCCAGGAAGGCGATGTCCGCGCCCGCCCGGAACGGCACGTGCATGTCGGCCACCGCCGAGGTCCGGGTGAACCGCGGGTCGACGTGGATGATCTTGGCGCCGCGCGCCTTCGCCTCCATCACCCACTGGAAGCCCACCGGGTGGGCCTCCGCCATGTTCGATCCCTCGATGACGATGCAGTCCGAGTGGATCAGGTCCTGCTGGAAGTTCGAGGCCCCTCCGCGGCCGAAGCTGGTCCCCAGACCGGGGACGGTGGCGCTG
>NZ_DASXJD010000107.1:0-3535 GCF_036497585.1 Actinomycetospora sp.
CGGTGGGCGCGCCTCGCGCGCTCCCGGCGTGGTCACGGGGCGCGGGCGCGCCCACCGCCGCGGGGTGGGCCGGACCACGGCGTCGCCCGGAGCTGCGGCGGGGTTGCGCGCTCTGCGGGGACGTCGTCGGCGGTCCTGGCCGACCCGAGTCTTCAGTTGTGGTGGTCCCGGGCTCGCCCGGGGTCGTGCTCGTCGGTCAGGAACGGATCCCGGTGGCGACGGTCGCGAGGCGGTAGGTGGAGCTGCCGCCCAGTCCGCGCTGCGGACGCTCCCGCACGGCCTCGGCCATGGCGTCCTGGACGCTGTACGGGTCGGGGAGGCGCCAGCCGCAGGTCGCCGGCCGCACCCGCCAGTGGATGGACCCCTGGGGGAACGTCGAGGGCGGCGCCGCCAGGTAGCTGCCGCGGCCGTGCAGCGTCATGCCCGGCCGTCCCGCGAGGTCCGGGCGCAGCGGCTCACCCGGCAGCACCGGGAACAGCCACTGGCCGGTCGGCGTGGCGGCGATCGGCACCGGGACCCCGACCGCGCGGAGCGCGGCGGCGGCGCGGCGGCCGACGCTCGCCGGCACCTCGATCACGTCGAAGGTCAGGCCCGTGGGCAGCAGGATCGAGTACGGCAGGCCCGACCACCACTCGGCGATCCGGGCGATGTCGGTCGTCGCGGCGGCCGCCCAGTCCTCGAGGACCGGCGCCGGACCGGCCTGCGGCGCGTCGCTGCAGCCCGTCCACACGTCGCCCTGTGGGAACGTGCCCGGCACCACCGCCCATCCGTGATCGGCGAGCACCATCGCCTCCGCGCGGAGCTCGGTGCCGTAGACGGCGCGGTAGCTGTCCCACCACTGCATGCGGGTCCTCCCGGTACTGGTCCACCCCGTGCGGTGTTCCTTCCCCAGTAACGGCGGGTCGCCGCATGATTTCCACCCGTCGTCGCCCATCGGCCGGGGTGGAACGCCGAGCGCCATGCCTGGCACCGGCGAGCGGGCGAACGCGACCCCGAAAGGCATCCGGGGTACCTCTCGTCCCGACTGCACCAACCGTGCCGCCGCTCGGCGGGAGGCCCGGCCCGCTCGTCCGGTGAGGACACGGTCAGGTGACGATCGGTGACCGCGCCCCCGGCGATTCACCGCATGATCTTCACCACAGGACCTGCCCGCACGCGGACAGTGGTCGCGTCCGCGACGGGCAGACATCCGCACCTCCGGGTCACCTCGACCTGCAGGTCCCACCCCAGCCACGTGCAGCGGAGCAGGGTGGCGCCGTTGCGGTCGGCGACCTCGCGGGCGCGGTGGCAGGCGGCCGCGCGGCCCCCCACGGACTCGGCCGCCCCGGCGAGCGCCGCCAGGTCGGCGGCGTTGTCCGCGCGGTGGCGGGTGGCCACCACGGCGCCCAGCACGAGCAGCGCGCCCAGCAGGATCCCGACGACACCGATCGCGCCGGCCGCGATCACGGTGGCCAGCCCGCGATCGTCGCCCGGGTCCGCCCGCCCGCCGCTCACCGCACCGGCTCCTCGGCACCTGGGTCGCCGGGGGCGCCGGCGTCCGGGGCGCCGCCGTCGGGGGCGCCGGCGGCGGGGGTGTCCGCGGCGTCCCGGGTGGGGGCGGCGACGGCGGGCTCGCGTGCCGCCACCGCCTCTGCCGAGAGCCGCAGCCCCGGGAGCGCCCCGCCCAACGGCGGGACCCGGACCAGGACGTGGACCAGGTCCCCCTCCGGCTCGACCCGGACCTCGGCGCCGGACGGCAGGTCACGGGCGAGGGCCTGGGCCCCCGCGACGTCGTCCCGGGAGGCCCGCCGGGCCGCCTCCCCCGCGGCGTCCACGCAGCGGATCTCGGCTACCACGGCCCCGATCGCGGCGAGCACGACCGCGAGCACCGCGACGAGGCTCCCGATCGCGATCGCGGCCTCCACGGTCACCATGCCGCGGTCGGCCCAACCGTCGGGCCGACGGTCGTCCGCGGTCCCGGTCAGCCACCGGCCGGGGTGAGCGACCGCTGGATCAGGCCGGTCAACGCACCCATCACCGCGGGCGCGTTGATGATCACGAAGAGCAGTCCCGCGAACGCCGCCGCCGCGATCAGGCCGATCGCGTACTCGACCGTCGACATCCCCTCGTCGTCGCGCGCCAGGGCCGCCAGCCGGGCCACCAGCAGCGCCACGACCGTCGTCGGGTTCTCCATCGTCGTCTCCTCTCGTCCCGCACCCGGGGTGGGTGGCGGTGGTCATGTCCGCTCCAGCAGCGGCCCGGCGAGCCCGATGACGACCGGGGCGATCCCGAGCGCCAGGAAGGCGGGCAGGAAGCACAGCCCGAGCGGGCCCGCCACGAGCACGCCGGCGCGCTCGGCGCGGGCGGACACCGCCTCGGCGGCCTCGGCGCGCACGTCGGCGGCCACGGTGGTCGCGACGTCCGCGATCGCGGCGCCGCTGCGCGCCGAGCGCCGGGCGGCGCGGGCCAGCCGCGCGGTCGCCGGTTCCCCGAGCGCGGGCGCCCATGCGTCGGCCGGGTCCGCGCCGAGCGCGAGCAGGTCGGCCACGCCGGTGAGGGCGTCGGCCACGGGGCCGGGGAGCGAGGTCGCGACCGCCCGCACCGCGCGGTCGAGCGAGAGGCCCGCGCGCAGACAAGAGGCGAGCTCGTCCCACGCCCCGGCCTCCTGCCAGGGGTCCCGCCGCACGCGGCGACGCCGACCCGAGCGCGCCGGGCGGCGCGGGACCGGCCGCCCCTGCAGGGAACGCACTCGCGACCGGGCACCGACCGGGCCGGGGGCGACGAGCGCCGCGGAGGCCAGGAGCACCAGCGCGGCGGCGAGCCCGGTCACCGGACGACCCCCGCGATGAGGCGCCGGCTCCACTCCAGCCCGGCGGCGACGAGCACCGCACCGACCACCAGGAGCACCTGGCCGACCGCGCTGCCGGTGAGCACGCCGAACGGGTGCGCCCCGACCAGCTGGCCGAGCAAGAGACCGATCCCGGGCAGCGCGGCGAGGACGGCGGCCGTGGTCCGCGGCCCGGCGAGCTGGGCGGCGAGCCGGCCCGCGAACCGGCTCCGGGCCCGCAGGTCCTCGGCGACCGCCTCCGCCAGTCCGGCGAGGCCGATCCCGTGGCGCTCGGCGAGCGACCAGGCGTCGGCCAGGCGCACCAGGTGCGGCCCGGCGAGCGGGTCGGTCGTCGCCTGCTCCCGCAACGCGGCCGGGACGTCCCCGCCGAGGCGGGCGGTCGCCTCGACCCGCGCCAGGGCACGACGGGCGGCGCTGCCGGCGTCGCGTCCGGCCGCCGCGGCCGCGGACGCGGGCGGGTGGCCCGCGCGCAGCTCCGCGGCGAAGGCGGCGAACCCCTCGGCCAGCCCGGTGGTGGTCTCGGTCCGGGCCCGCTCGTGCCGCCGCGCGCGCCGGGACCGGAGCAGGACCGCCCCGAGCACCACGCTCGCCGCCGCGCCGCCGGGACCCGCGAGCACCGCGGCGAGGACGAGACCACCGAGCGCCGGCACCACCACGGGGACGTGCGCCGCCGCGGCCCGCGTCCGGCCGGCGGCCGGCGGAGCGAGC
>NZ_DASXJD010000108.1:0-23320 GCF_036497585.1 Actinomycetospora sp.
GGGCCGCGTCGCGCTCGACGTCGAGTGGAACGCCAAGGACGGAAACCTCGACCGGGACATCGGGGCCTACCGCAGCCTGCACGACGCCGGGCTGATCGACGGCGCGGTCCTGCTCACCCGCACCCACGACGACGTCCGGGAGCTCGCCCGCCGGCTCTCCCGCGACGCCGGCCACTCCGACGAGCAGGTCCGGAGCCGGTTCTCGACGTCGACGACGACGCACCTGGGCAAGTTGGAGTCCCGCATGACCCGGGGCGACGCGGGAGGCTGTCCGCTGCTCGCCGTCGCGATCAGCGCGCAGAGCTGGCTCCCCGACGCGGCGTGCGACCGCGTCCTCGCGACGACGCCGGCCGCGGTCCAGCCGGTGCTGGACGGGTGGTCCGGGTGAGCGCCGCGGAGGAGGCCCGCGACACCTTCGGGAGCCCGGCGCCCGTCGGGACCCCGGGACCGTCGGCCCCCCCGGCTACCGTCGCGCCCGTGATCGCGCCCGCTCCCCCTCCCGCGCCCGACGCCGCCCCGCCGCGCCCCGGGAGGGGCAGCGCGCCCCGCGCCGAGCCGCTCCGCGTCGACGTCGCGCCGCTCGAGGCGACGGCGCTGCCGCGGACCGACGGCGGCTGGTCGTGCGTGTACGCCGACCCGCCGTGGCGGTTCACCAACCGCACAGGGAAGGTCGCACCGGAGCACCGCCGGCTCGACCGGTACGACACGATGACCGCCGCGGAGATCGCGTCCCTCCCGGTGGCCGACGTGGCCGCCGACAACGCCCACCTCTACCTCTGGGTGCCCAACGCGCTGCTCCCCGAGGGCCTGGCCGTGATGGCGGGCTGGGGCTTCCGCTACGTCTCCAACCTGGTGTGGGCCAAGCGCCGCAAGGACGGCGGGCCGGACGGCCGAGGTGTCGGGTTCTACTTCCGCAACGTCACCGAGCTGATCCTGTTCGGGGTGCGGGGCTCGATGCGCACGCTCCCACCGGCCCGCCGGCAGGTGAACATGATCGAGACGGTGAAGCGGGAGCACTCGCGCAAGCCGGACGAGGCCTACGAGCTGATCGAGGAGTGCTCGCCGGGGCCCTACCTCGAGATGTTCGCGCGCTATCCCCGCGAGGGCTGGACGGTGTGGGGGGCGGAGTCGGACGAGGACGTGACCCCCCGGGGCCGCCGGTACCCCACCTACGGCGGGCAGGAAGCGGCTCCCCTCGGGCACGCATAGTCACCCCCTGTCGGTGACAGTGACCACGCAGCGTCGTTTCGACGCGAGATCCTGACCGCTTGACTGCTGGATAAACCCAGGTGGTGGCGCTCGCCGACCACTCGCTGTGAGAATGAGGCGCATGGCGAAGACCCCCGATCTGGCGCGCAACCAGCGGGTGACGGGTTCCGAGCGCGAGAAGCTCTCCACGGAGCTGCTGAAGCGCTACCAGCGGGGCCAGAGCATCCGTGAGATCTGCTCCGAGACCGGCTACAGCATCGGCCGCGTCCGGCGACTCCTCGTCGACGCGGGTGTCGAGTTCCGCGGGCGCGGCGGAACACACGGACGGGCGCGCAAGAAGGTCGAGTAGACCGCGCTCGAGCCGGGTCAGTGCCGCAGGCGGGCGAGGACGCCCCGCCCGCGGCGGAGGGCGACGTCGAGGCGCGAGCCCTCGGCGGGAGCCAGACCGAGCTGCCGCGCGACCTGCAACCGGTCGAACACGACGAAGTCCGAGGTGATCCGTCCCTCGTCGACCGTCACGTGGTCGATGCCGTCGAGGTCGAGGTGCGCGCCGGTCGGCGCGATGCCCGCCCAGGCGGCGCCCGTGTGGGTGCCCGTCAGCGTCCAGCGCACGAACACCGTGCCGTCCTGCTCGGCCGCCGCCTGCATCGTGACCGTCAGGTCGGGGACCGCGGCGAACAGCCCGTCCCAGAACCCCAGGATCTCCTCGACGCCGCGGTGGGTGGCGTCGGGCAGCCGCAGCCGCGACGTCGTCGTGAGCACGTCGCGCAGCGGCGCCGCCCGGTGGGTGTTGACGATGTCGAAGACCCAGCGGACGACCTCGATGGGCGACGCGGCGGTCCCGGGCGGTGTGGGAGCGGGCGGGCCGGCGGGCGCGCGGGGCGGCATGGTCGGTGACCCTAGTGGCGTGATCGTCCGACGGCGCGGCCACGCGATCCGCGCAGGTCAGCGCGCCGGATCGGCGGCCACCAGGATCGAGCACTGCCCGAAGACGGCCTCGCGGACTTCGTCGTCGTCACAGTCACGCTGCACCCGGAGCTCCACGGTGCGGTCCCCGGAGACGAGCCGGTCGAAGGCGTCGGCCACCTCGCGCAGGTAGCGCGGTTCGGCCAGCCCGCGCCCGAAGTGGCACATGGCGACCAGCGAGACGTCGGGCTCGAGCTCGGCCAGACGCGCGGTGGAGCGGGCGAAGGCGGGCACGTCGGACTCGGCGAGCTGGGCGTAGATCGGGCCGGTGTTGAGGGTGTCGCCACCGAAGAGCAGGCCGTCGCGGTCGTCGAGGAAGCAGACCGAGTCGGGGCTGTGGCCGGGGGTGTGAAGCACGGTGAGGGTGCGTCCGCCGAGGTCGATGACGTCGCCCTCGTGCAGCGGCACCGGGGTCGGTCCCGGCGGCGGGCCGGGGCGGATCCAGGCGTCGGCGTCGAACCCGGCGGGCAGGGGTCGCGGGTCGGAGTCGTCGGTGAGCAGGTGGAAGAAGCGCCGGTCGAGGTCGCGGTAGGGGCCGGCGGCCTCGAGCATCGATCGCGTGTAGTCCAGGTAGGAGGCGCGCACCGCAGGTGCGGCGCCGGCGGCGAGCAGCGCGACGCCGAGCTCGTGGATCGCGACCGCGTCGAACTCGGCGTTGCCGCCGGTGTGGTCGAAGTGGTGGTGGGTGTTGACGGCCTCCACCGGCATGCCCGCGGCGGCCTCGGCCACCGGCCGGATCGGCTCGATCCCCAGGCCGGTGTCGAGCAGCACCGCGCGGTCGCGCCCGGCGACGAGCCAGCTGTTCACGTGCGTCGGCTCCGCGACCAGCCAGACCCCGGGGGAGACCGGCCGCGTGTGGAACCAGGGCCGGGCCACGGTCACGCCTCGGTGAGGATCCGCGGGCCGTCGGGGGTGATCGCGATGGTGTGCTCGGCGTGGGCGGCGCGGCTGCCGTCGGCGGTGCGCAGCGTCCAGCCGTCGGGGTCGTGGCGGTAGTCGTCGCGGCCGCCGGCGTGCAGCATCGGCTCGATCGCGATGACGAGGCCCGGCCGCAGCTTGAGGCCCTTGCCGGCGCGGCCCTCGTTGGGGACGTGCGGCTGCTCGTGCATCGCCTTCCCGACGCCGTGGCCGCCGTGGTCGGCGAGCATGCCGTAGCCGGCGGGCCGGGCGACCCCGGCGACCGCGGCGCCGATGTCGCCGAGGGAGTTGCCGGCCCGGGCCGCGGCGATGCCGGCGTACAGCGCGCGCTCGGTGGTGTCGATCAGCGCGAGGTCGGCCGGGTCGGCGGACTCGGCGGGGCCGACGACATAGCTGATCGCGGCGTCGCCGCACCAGCCGTCGAGGAACGCGCCGATGTCGATGCTGACGAGGTCGCCCTCGTCGAGGCGGTAGTCGCCGGGGATGGCGTGCACGACGGCGTCGTTGACGCTCGAGCAGATCACGCCCGGGTACGGCGAGGGTGCGAAGTGCGGGTGGTAGTCGAGGAAGGCCGGGACGGCGCCGTGCTCCCGCATGACGTCGTGCGCGGCGGTGTCGAGCTCCTTGAGCGTGACGCCGGGGGCGCTGGCCGCACGGACGGCCTCGAGGCAGCGCGCGACGACCCGGCCGGCCTCGCGCATCGCGTCGATCTCGGCGGGGGTCTTCAGCTCGATGGTCACGTGACGCCTCACCGTCGCGACACTAGCCCGAGCACCGGGCCCGGCGTCGAGGGCGCGTGGAGGTCGTCGAATCACACGGCTGTAGTTCATCCCCACTGTGGACAGGTCCTGTGGACAACCTCCAGCGGCCCTGTGACCCGGATCGTCCCGTGCGGATTCGACGGCGGGGGTATCCGCCCGGGACGTCTGTTCCGGACCACCGAGGAGTACCCCCGTGACCGCAGGCCGCTTCAGCGGAAAGGTCGTCATCGTCACCGGCGGCGGCGCCGGCATCGGCGCCGCGACGGCGCGGCAGCATCGTCAACGTCGGGTCGGTCTCCGGCCTCGGCGGCGACTGGGGCATGGCCGCCTACAACGCCGCCAAGGGCGCCGTGGTGAACCTGACCAACGCCATGGCGCTGGACCACGGCGGCGACGGCGTGCGCGTCAACGCGGTGCGCCCGAGCCTCACGGTCACCGACATGAGCGCGGGCATCCGGGAGGACGAGGACACGGTCGGGAAGTTCCGCGACCGCATCCCCATGGGCCGCCCGGCCGAGCCGGCCGAGGTCGGCGACGTCATCGCGTTCCTGGCCAGCGACGACGCCCGCTTCGTCAACGGCGCGCACCTGCCCGTCGACGGCGGCCTCGGCGCCTCGAGGTGGGCGAAGCCCATGTGAGCACTTTTCGTTGCTATAGCCCCCGAAAGTGCTCACAAGCGCGCAGCGCACCTACAGGAACTCGTACTCCGACGGGTCCAACGCCTTCGTCGCCTTCTCGTACTCGACCATGTAGCCGGGCCAGTTCGTGACGATGCGGCCGGAGTCGTCGCGGTACCAGGAGTCGCAGGCGAGCCACGCCGTCCCGCGGAACCGCTCCTGCACCTCGCGGTCGTACTCCGCCTCGACGTCGGCCCGCACGTCCACCGCGGCCGCCCCGCGCCGGTCGGCCTCCTCCAGCGCCGTCCGCACGTACCGCGCCTGCGCCTCGAGGTAGACGATGATCGAGCCGCCCGAGGTGTTGGTGTTCGGGCCGTAGAGCACGAACAGCGACGGGAACCCGGGCACCGTCATCCCCAGGTGGGCGTGCGGCCCGTCCGACCACGCGTCCCGCAGTGACACGCCCCCGCGTCCGTGGATCTCCATCGGGAACATGAACTGGGTGGTCTTGAACCCGGTGCCCCAGATGATCGTGTCGACGCGGTGCAGCGTCCCGTCGGCGGTCCGGACGCCGTCGGACTCGATCCGCTCGACGGAGTCGGTGACCACCTCGACGTTGTCGCGCTGCAGGGCCGGCAGCCAGTGCGAGCTGAACAGCACCCGCTTGCACCCGAACGTGTAGTCCGGCCAGACCTTGCGGCGCACCTCGGGGTCGCGCAGCTGCCGGCGCATGAACCACCTCGAGCGGAACGAGAGCAGCCACCCGAAGCTGCGCGGGGTGCGGATGGCCAGCGTCAGTGACTCGAGGTAGACGTTCTTGAGACCCCACCGGCGCACCCGCTGCAGGTACGGGACCTTCATCAGCGCCCGCACCACCGTCGGGTAGAGCACGTTCTTGCGAGGCAGGAACCAGTTCCCCGTCCGCTGGAATATCGAGAGCCGCCCGACCACCGGAGCGATCTCCGGCACGAACTGCACCGCGCTCGCCCCCGTGCCGATGACGGCGACGCGTCGGCCGGTCAGGTCGTGGTCGTGGTCCCACTCCGCGGAGTGGAAGGTGTGCCCGGCGAAGTCCTCCCGCCCCGGGATGTTCGGGATCGAGGGCTGCGCCAGCTGCCCGGTGGCGACGACGACGGCGTCCGCGGTCCAGGTCCGTGGCTCGCCCTCGGTCTCGGCCTCGATCCGCCAGAGCCGGGCCTCGTCGTCCCACCGGCACTCGGAGACCCGGCAGTTCGGCACGACCAGCTCGGCCACGCCGTGCTCGGAGGCGACGGTGCGCAGGTAGTCGAGGATCTCCGACTGCGGCGAGCAGAGCCGTGACCAGCTCCGACGCTGGGCGTAGGAGTACGAGTAGAGGTGGCTGGGGACGTCGCACGCCGCGCCCGGGTAGGAGTTCGCGAGCCACGTCCCGCCGATCCCCGAGGACGCGTCGAGGATCGTCACGTCGGTGTAGCCGTGCGCCCGCAGCTCGATGGCCGCCCCGATGCCGCCGAACCCCGCACCGATGATCACCACGCGTCTGGCCACTGGTCGCGCTCCCGTCTCCGCAAGTGTGGTCGCCCGGAACCTAGGGGCATCCTGACCTTGTGGCGCAACGAGTACTGGTCTTCGACGGTGACTGCGGGTTCTGCACGCGCAGCGTCGGCTGGGTGCGGGCGATGGACCGGCGGGGGCAGATCGACGTCCGGCCGTACCAGGAGCCGGGTGCGCCGGAGTCCGTCGGCACGGATGCCGCGACTTGCGCCGAGTCCGTGCAGTGGCGCGGCCCGGACGGTCGCCGGCTCGCGGGGGCGGCCGCGGTCAACGCCGTGCTCGACACCGTGACCGGCACCCCGATCCCCTCGACGCTCTACCGGGCCACGGCGGGGCTGCAGGAGCGGGCGTACCGGTGGGTGGCCGACCACCGCTCGCACTTCCCCGGGATGACGCCGTACTGCCAGTCGCATCCCGGGTCGTGCGCCCGTACGTGAGAGCGGCTCCTCCGGAGACGTCAGGTGTCAGCGGCCGGCGCTGACATGACCTGACCCGCCAGCGACATCAGCGGCGCGTCCCGGTCGCGCGCCGCCACCAGCTGCACCGCCCGCGGCAGCCCTGCCCCGCTGTCGACCGGCAGCGTCACCGCCGGCGCCCCGGTGTGGTTCCACAGCGGGGTGTGCGCGTAGAAGCGGCCCATCGAGGTCAGGGTCGCCACGCCGTTGCGGCGGGTGCCGTGCGCCGGCCCGCCCCACCGGTCGACCCGCGGGGCCGGTCCCCGCATCGTCGGGGTGAGCAGGACGTCGACGCCGAGCTCGTCGAGCACCCGCGCGCCCCACCGCCGCCCGTGCCGCACCGCGGCGCGGGCCGCCGCGGGCGGCACCAGGGAGCCCGCCCGCACGAGGTCGCGCAGCCGGTCCTCGAGCAGCTCGGGGTGGTCGGCCGACGCCGCGGCGTCGTGCAGCCCGCGCAGGATGCGGGTGGTGACGCCGAGCGCGGCAGCCTGGGCACGGTCGGCGCGGATCCGAACGGGCCGGACCCGGTGCCCGAGGTCGGTGAGGCGGTCCGCGACCAGGCGCACGGCGCCGGCGACGTGCTCGTCGAGCGGCAGCGGCGGGGCAAGCGGGAGCGGGTCCAGCGCCACCCCGACCCGCACCCGGCCCGGAGCGGTGCCGAGCGCGGCCCGGAGCGGCTCGGGGAAACGCCCGACCGCGTCGAGGTAGTCCGCGGCGAGGCCGAGGTCGCGGGTCAGGCACCCCTGCGTCGAGAGGCCGCACCAGCCCCCGCTGGAGGGCATCGTGCCCGTCGTCGGCTTGAACCCGGGCAGCCCGCAGCACGCGGCCGGGATGCGGATGGAGCCGGCGCCGTCGCTGGCCGTCGCGATCGGGACGACCTCCGCCGCCACCGCGGCCGCCGACCCGCCCGAGGACCCGCCAGGTGTCCGCCCGAGCGCCAGCGGGTTGCGGGTGATCCCGTACCGGGCCGAGTCGGTGACGCCGAACGCGGCCAGCTCGGGCAGCGTGGTGCGCCCGATCGGCACCATCCCGACCCGGTGCAGGGCGGCGACCAGCTCGCCGTCGGCGGGTGCCGGCGTCGTGAAGGCCCGGCCGCCACAAGCCGTGACGTGCCCGGCGGCGTCGACGTCGTCCTTCACCGCGATCGGGGTTCCGAGCAACGGCGAGTTCTCCCCGGCCGCCCGCCGCCGGTCGGCCTCCCGGGCCGCGGCGAGCGCCGCCTCGTCGTCGATCTCGACGAAGGCGCCCAGCGCCGGCGCCACCTCACGGGCGCGCGCGAGCGCCGCCCGGGTCCGTTCCACCGACGACGCGCGCTCTTCCACGGCGGCGCACGCTAGCGGCACCATCGGCGGTGTGTTCCTGCTCGCCGCCGTCCCGCCGCCGCTGCGGGGTGTGGTGCGCCGGCTGGCGGCCTACGACGAGTCGAGCTCGGTGCCGCTGCGCCGGCGGCAGGCACCGACCTCGACCTGCACGCTCGTCCTCGGGCTCGGCGAGCCGCTGCGCGTCGACGACCGGGCGCTCGGCTCGTTCCTCGGTGGTCTCACCGACGCCGCCGCGCTCACCGAGTTCCGCGGGCACCAGGCCGGGGTGCAGGTCGACCTCGCCCCGCTCGGGCTGCTGCGCCTGCTCGGCGCGCCCGGTGGCGAGGTCACCGGCGCCCCCGTCGTCACCGAGGACCTGGCGTCGCTCTCCCCGGCCGGCCGGACGATCGCCGGGCTCCCCGCCCGGCTCGCGGCGCTCGGGACCTGGTCGGCCCGGCTGGCCCTCGTCACCGACTCCCTGACGACCCTGCTCGCCGACTCCGTCGCCGCACCCGACCCGGAGGTCGCCCACGCCTGGCGTCGTCTCGCCGATGCCCGCGGCCGTGTCCCGGTGCCCACGCTCGCCACCGAGGTCGGCTGGAGCAGGCGGCACCTCACCCGCCGCTTCGCCACCCAGGTCGGGCTCCCCCCGACGACGACGGCCCGCGTCCTGCGCTTCCGCCACGCCGCGGACCTGCTCGTCCCGGGCCCGGGACAGCCCGCCCGCCGCGCCCGACGGATCGCCGACGTCGCCGGGGACTGCGGGTACGCCGACCACGCCCACCTCGACCGCGAGTTCCGCGCCCTGGCCGGCTGCACCCCGCGGGAGTACGTCGCGGGCTGGGCGACGGTGGGCGTCGAGGCGGCGGAGGTCGTGCAGGCCTGAGGACGTGGGGGCCTGAGGACGTGGGGGCCGAGGTCCCCGACGTCCAAGACGCCGACCGGATCCGCGGCCACGATGATCACCATGATCGTGACCACGCTGCGCAGCGACGACGTCCTCGCCCACGCCCGCTACCTGTCCGACGTCCTGGGTCTGCGGCCCGGCCACGTCTCCGAGGGGCACGCCGAGCTCTTCTGGGGCGGCGGCGCGGTCCTGCTCGGCCCCCGACGGCCCGACGACCGCTTCGAGCCCGGCCGAGCGGTCACCTACCTCGTCCTCCACGACCCCGACGCCCACCACGACCGCGTCGTCGCCGGCGGCGGCGAGGTCGTCATGGAGCTCACCGACCAGCCGTACGGTTCGCGCGAGTTCGCCGTGGTCGACGCCGAGGGCAATCTCTGGTCGTTCGGCACCTACCGGCCGGTCCCGCCGTCATCCTGACCGCCCGGCGTCACCACCCGGGCACAGCCGGTACCGAGGCTGGCCAGCTCCGCGCAGCAGCCGTCACGATGGCCGCTCCCACCCGACGCGACTCCACCGAGGAGCCCCCCATGGGCACCACCCTGAACCCCTACCTGCACTTCCCCGACAACGCCCGCGAGGCCCTCGAGTTCTACCGCGACGTCTTCGGCGGCACCCTCAACACCATGACCTTCGGGGACATGGGGACGGAGGGCGCGGACGCCGCGAAGGTCATGCACGGCCAGCTCGAGACGCCCAGCGGGTTCGTCCTCATGGCCTCGGACACGCCGGAGGGGATGACCCCCGCGACGGGCGCCGCCATCTCGGTGAGCCTCTCCGGCGACCAGGCCGCGGAGCTGCGGGGCTACTGGAAGGGACTCTCCGAGAGCGGCACCGTGTCCGTGCCGCTCGAGAAGCAGATGTGGGGCGACGAGTTCGGGATGTGCACCGACCGCTTCGGCATCGAGTGGCTGGTCAACATCGCGGGCTCCGCGGTCTGACGACCGACCCCGGGCTGCTGGTGTTGGCTCGCCCCCGTGACCACGGCGGAGGATTTCACCCGGCAGGGCCCGATCCCGGAGAACCTCGTCGAGGACCTCACCGGCGTGAACGCGTTCGCCGGCGACGCGGTGGCCACGCACGTCGTCGACACCTGGGCGCCGTGGGCGCGCGACCGCGCCGCGGGCCTCGGCGCCCGGGTGTGGGACCCGCGGGTGCTCGAGACCGCGCGGGCGCCGCGCACCTCGCCTTCCGGCTCGCCCGCGCCGAGGACCACCACGACGACGTCTCCGAGGCCCTGGTCAGCTCACGCCCCGGCGATCGTGGCGGACGCGTTCGTCGGCTCCCGCCTGGGCACCGGCTGGGCTACGGCGCCCTGCGCGGGATCGACTTCGCGGCGGTCATCGACTTCGCCCGGCTCGGCTGACCCTCACTCCCAGTGGTGGAAGCCCTGCCCGGACTTCCGCCCGAGCTCCCCGCGCGCGACCTTGTCGCGCAGCAGCTGTGGCGGGGTGAAGCGCTCCCCGAGCTCCTGCGCGAGGTGCTCGGCGATCGCCAGCCGGACGTCGAGCCCGACGATGTCGGTGAGCTCCAGCGGCCCGACCGGCCACCGGTAGCCCAGCTTCATCCCGGTGTCGATGTCCTCGACGCTCGCGACGCCCTCCTCGAGCATCCGGATCGCCTCCAGCCCGACGGCGACGCCGAGGCGTGAGGTGGCGAAGCCCGGGGCGTCGTCGACGACGATCGCGGTCTTGCCGAGGGCCTCGACCCACCCGCGGACCCGCTCGACGAGCTCGTCGGGCACCTCGGGCGGCCGGATCAGTTCGACGAGCCGCTGCGCGGGCACCGGGTTGAAGAAGTGCATGCCCAGCAGCCGCCCGGACGGCAGGTCGCGGCCGATGGCGCCGACCGAGAGCGAGGACGTGTTGGTGGCCAGGACGGCGTCCGGGCACCGCTGCGCCGCCGCCCCGAGGATCTGCTGCTTCAGGTCGACCCGTTCGGGCACCGCCTCGACGACGAGCCGGGTGTCCGGTGGCAGGTGCTCGACACCGGTGACGATCGAGGTGGCCCCGACCAGGCCGTCGACGTCGGTGCCCTCCGGGAGCTTCCCGCGGTCCGCGGCGCCCTGCAGCGACTGCTCGAGGGCCCGGCGCGCGGCCGCGACCCGGTCGTCGTCGCTCTCGACGACGGTCACCGTCGCCCCCGCGGTCAGGAAGACGTGCGCGATGCTGGCGCCCATCGTCCCGCCGCCGACGACGCCCACGTGGGCAGGCAGCTCCATGTGACACACCCTCCCGACTCCCGGACCGCTCGCTCCCGGCCCGGGGCAGGTACCCCGGACGGCCGCGACCCCGCACCGGTTGCGCCTCGGCCGGAGGGCAACTGGATCCTCCGCGCGCCCAGCCTGCGCCGGAAGGCGATCCTGCTGGCCAAGGTGCAGGACGAGGCCGGCCACGGGCTCTACCTCTACTCGGCCACCGAGACCCTGGGCGTCGACCGGTCCGAGCTCACCGAGAAGCTCATCGACTCGCGCCAGAAGTACTCGTCGATCTTCAACTACCCGACGCTGACGTTCGCCGACATCGGCGTCATCGGCTGGCTCGTCGACGGCGCCGCGATCTGCAACCAGGTCCCGCTGTGCCGGTCGAGCTACGGGCCCTATGCCCGGGCCATGGTGCGGATCTGCAAGGAGGAGTCCTTCCACCAGCGCCAGGGCGTCGAGCTGCTCATGACGCTGATGGCGGGCACCGACGCGCAGCGGGGGATGGTGCAGGACGCGGTCGACCGCTGGTGGTGGCCCTCGCTGATGATGTTCGGCCCGGCCGACGGCGACTCCCCCAACACCCAGCAGTCGATGGCGTGGCGGATCAAGCGGCACACCAACGACGAGCTGCGCCAGCGCTACGTCGACATGTCCGTGCCGCAGGCCGAGGCGCTCGGCGTCACCTTCCCCGACCCGGAGCTGCGCTGGAACGCCGAGCGGGGGTCCTACGACTACGGCGAGATCGACTGGGCCGAGTTCACCGCGGTGGTCAAGGGCGCGGGCCCGTGCAACGCCCAGCGCCTGGCCCACCGCCGCGCGGCGCACGAGAACGGGCAGTGGGTCCGTGACGCCGCGAGCGCGTACGCGGCCAAGCAGGCCCGCCGTGAGCAGGAGGCCGCAGCGTGAGCATGTCCGACGACACCACCGCGCACGTCGAGGGCGACCCCGCGGGCGACCTCGGCGCGGGGACCCCGCAGGCCACGTGGCCGCTCTACGAGGTCTTCGTCCGCGGCAAGCGCGGGCTCAACCACGTCCACGTCGGGTCGCTGCACGCCCCCGACGACCGGATGGCCCTGCACAACGCCCGCAACCTCTACACCCGGCGCAACGAGGGCGTGAGCATCTGGGTGGTCCGCGCCGACGCGATCACCGCGTCCAGCCCGGACGAGAAGGACCCGTTCTTCGCGCCGTCGGGCGACAAGGTCTACCGCCACCCGACCTTCTACTCCATCCCCGACTCCGTCCCGCACCTGTAGGAGGCTCGTCATGGGCGCCGACGACGCCACCACTGCCACCACTCAGCCCACCCAGCGGAGCGACGAGGTCGACGACCACGACGCGACCAACGCCTACCAGGCGCTCGCCGAGACGCTGCACGGCGACGAGGACCGCTGGGCCTTCGGCGCCGGTTTCGACGCCGGTTTCGACGCCGGGACGGCCGAGATCGATGCGCCCGCACCCGAGGGCGTCGACCGCGACGACCTCGCCACCTACTGCCTCATGCTCGCCGACGACGCGCTCGTCGCCAGCCAGCGCCTGGGCGAGTGGGCGACCAACGCGCCCGAGCTCGAGGAGGAGGTCGCGCTCGCCAACATCGCGCTCGACCTGCTCGGCCAGGCCCGCGTGCTGCTCGCCCGTGCCGGGCACCTGGGCGCCGCGCAGCGGTTCCGCACGGCATCGCTCGCCGCCGCCCTCCCAGACGAGGACGTCCTCGCCTATTTCCGCGACGAGCGCGGCTTCCGCAACGTCGTCCTCGCCGAGGCCGACCTGGGCGACTTCGGCCGCACCATGGCCTGGGTGCTGGTGTTCTCGTCGTGGCGCCTCGCGCTGATGACCCGGCTCGTCGGCTCCCGCGACCAGGTCGTCGCCGCGGTGGCCGAAAAGGCGGTCAAGGAGCTGGCCTACCAGCGCGAGTACGCCGCGCAGTGGGTCGTGCGCCTCGGCGACGGCACCGAGTATTCCCACGAGCGGATGCAAGCCGGACTCGACGGGGTGTGGCCGTTCGTCGAGGAGCTGTTCATCGCCCACCCTCTGGAGATGCGCCTGGTCGAGGCCGGTGTCGCCGTCGACCCCGCCGAGCTCCGCGGCGAGCTCGACGCCGTGCTCGACCAGGTCCTGCCGCCGGCACAGCTGGCCCGGCCGGAGAAGGCTGCGGTCGGCCTGGTGGCCAGGCGCGGCGGACGCGACGGGGTGCACACCGAGGCGCTGGGCCCGGTGCTCGCCGTCATGCAGTCGCTGGCCCGCGGGCACCCGGAGGCGACGTGGTGACCGCCACCGCCCGCGACGTGCGGGAGGTCGCTGCGCAGGTCACCGACCCCGAGATGCCGATGCTGACCCTCGCCGACCTCGGCGTCCTGCGCTCGGTCGACACCGCCGACGACGGCACCGTGGTCGTCACCATCACCCCGACCTACTCGGGGTGCCCGGCGGTCGAGGAGATGCGCGCGGACCTGCGCCGCAGGCTCCACCACGCCGGCCACGAGCGCGTCGACGTGCGGGTGAGCTTCAGCCCGCCCTGGACCACGGACTTCATCAGTGACGCGGGCCGCCGGAAGCTCGCCGACGCCGGAGTCGCTCCGCCGGGGCACATCGGTCCTCGCGTCGCCGGCCCGGTGCCGCTGAACCTGGAGCCGCCCGCCCGCGTCGTGGCCTGCCCGCAGTGCGGCTCGCGCGACACCGAGGTCGTCTCGCGGTTCGGTCCCACCGCCTGCACGGCCCTGCGCCGCTGCCGCGCGTGCGCCGAACCGTTCGAGCACGTCAAGGAGATCTGATGACTGCCGCTCCGGAGACGGAGATCGCGACACCCCGCGGTGCGGGGTTCCACCTGCTGCGGGTCGCCCACGTCGAACGTCTCTGCGACGACGCCGTCGCGGTCACCTTTGACGTCCCCGACGAGCTCGCCGGCGTCTTCGCCTTCCGCGCGGGCCAGTACCTGACGCTGCGGCTGCACACCGAGGAGGGCGAGGAGCGGCGCTCGTACTCGATCTGCGCCCCCGAGGGCGCCGCACCGCGGATCGGCGTGCGGCGGGTGGACACGGGGCTGTTCTCCGAGTGGCTCGTCGACCGCCTCGCCCCCGGCGACGAGATCGAGGTCGGCCCGCCCGAGGGACGCTTCACCCCCGAGGCGGCCGCCGGGGCCCACCACGCGCTGATCGCCGCGGGCTCGGGCATCACCCCGGTCCTCTCGATCGCCGCGACCGTTCTGGCCGGGCACCCGGACAACCACGTCACCCTGCTCTACGGCAATCGCCGGACCGACACGGTGATGTTCACCGAGGACCTGGCTGACCTGAAGGACCGGTACCGGCACCGGCTCCATCTCGACCACGTGCTCTCGCGCGAGCCGATGGAGGCCGAGATCTTCGGAGGGCGGCTCGACGCGGACAAGCTGCGCACCCTCCTCGGTGCCCTGGTCCCGGTCCCTGACGTCGACCACTGGTGGCTGTGCGGCCCCTTCGGGATGGTCACCGACGCCCAGGAGGTCCTCGGTGAGCTCGATGTGCCGCGCGAGCTCATCCACAAGGAGCTCTTCTACGTCGACGCGCCACCGCCCGAGCCGGCGCGGCACGACGACCAGCAGGACGACGGCGAAGGCGCCTCCGCGACCGTCGTCCTCAACGGCCGCTCGACCACCATGACCCTGCCCCGCGGCGAGTTCGTCCTCGACGCGGCCCAGCGCATCCGCTCGGACCTGCCCTTCGCCTGCAAGGGCGGCGTCTGCGGCACCTGCCGCGCCAAGGTCACCGAGGGCGAGGTCCGCATGGCCCGCAACTTCGCCCTCGAGCAGGACGAGCTCGACGCCGGCTACGTCCTGACCTGCCAGTCCACCCCGGTATCGGACACGCTCGTCGTGGACTACGACAGCTGACCGCCGCCGGCACCGACGCCGACCGATCCACCCCGAAGGAAGTGCCAGGCATGACCGACGTCCTCAGCAGCTACGTCCGCGGCGGGTGGCAGAGGCCGTCCGCCGAGGGCCGGCCCATGTTCGACGCCGTGACCGGCGAGGAGATCGGCCGGCTCGCCACCGACGGCATCGACATGGCCGCCGTGGCCGACCACGGCCGCCGCACCGGCGGCCCGGCGCTGCGGGAGCTCTCCTTCCACCAGCGGGCGTCGCTGCTCAAGGCGCTCGCCGGCCACCTGCGCGAGCACCGCGACGAGCTCTACGAGCTCTCCGCGCGGACCGGTGCCACGCTCGGGGACTCGAAGTTCGACGTCGACGGCGGCATCGGTGTCCTGGCGGCCTACGCCTCGAAGGGCAAGCGGGAGCTCCCCGCCGGCACGGTCCTCCTCGACGGCGACATCGAACCCCTCTCCAAGGGCGGCACCTTCCTCGGCCAGCACGTCCTGACGCCGCTGCACGGGGTCGCGGTGCAGATCAACGCCTACAACTTCCCCTGCTGGGGGCCGCTGGAGAAGCTGGCCCCCGCCTTCCTGGCCGGCGTCCCCACGATCATCAAGCCGGCGACGCCCACCGGGTTCCTCACCGCGAGGCTGGTCGAGCTCATCGTCGCCTCGGGCCTGCTGCCGGAAGGCTCGGTGCAGTTCCTCGCCGGGTCGACCGGCGATCTGTTCGACCACCTCACCGAGCAGGACCTCGTCTCCTTCACCGGCTCGGCCTCCACCGCGCGACAGCTGCGCACCCACCCGGTGCTCTCGGCGCGCGCGGTGCGCTTCACCGCCGAGGCCGACTCGTTGAACTGCTCGATCCTCGGCCCCGATGCCACGGTCGGCACCCCGGAGTTCGACCTCTACGTCAAGGCTTTGACAACCGAGATGACGGTCAAGGCGGGACAGAAGTGCACCGCCATCCGGCGGGCGTTCGTGCCGGCCCAACAGGTCGACGCGGTCATCGACGCGGTCCGTGAGCGGCTCGGACGCGTGATCGTCGGCAACCCGTCGAACCCCGACGTGCGCATGGGCGCGCTGGCCGGCACCGAGCAGCGCGACGAGGTGCGCCGCTCGCTGAAGTCGCTCACCGACGCCGGCCGCGTCGTCTTCGGCGACCCTGACCACGTCGCCGTGGTCGACGCCGACCCAGAGCGGGGCGCCTTCCTGTCCCCGGTGCTGCTCACCGGGGATGCCGACACCGCCGCCTTCCACGAGGTCGAGGCATTCGGCCCCGTCTCCAGCGTGCTGCCCTACACCTCGACCGACCAGGTGATCGAACTGGCGGCGCGCGGACAGGGCTCCCTGGTCGGCTCGATCGTCACCGGCGATCCGGAGTTCGCCCGCGAGGTCGTGCTCGGCGCCGCCCCGTGGCACGGGCGGCTGCTCGTCCTCGACCAGGCCGACGCCAAGGAGTCCACCGGCCACGGCTCCCCGATGCCCCAGCTCGTGCACGGCGGCCCCGGTCGGGCCGGCGGCGGCGAGGAGATGGGCGGCATCCGCGGCGTCGCCCACCACATGCAGCGCACCGCCGTGCAGGGCAGCCCCGAGATGCTCACCGCCATCACCGGGCGCTGGGTGCGCGGCAGCGCCCGCACCACCACCGACGTGCATCCCTTCCGTAAGCACCTCGAGGAGCTGCGCATCGGCGACACCGTCGTCGCCGGGCCCCGCACGGTCAGCCAGGAGGACGTGGAGCACTTCGCCGAGTTCACCGGCGACACCTTCTACGCCCACATGGACGCCGAGGCCGCCGCGGCCAACCCGTTCTTCGGTGAGCGCGTGGCCCACGGATACCTCGTCGTGTCCTTCGCCGCGGGACTGTTCGTCGACCCGGCACCCGGGCCGGTCCTGGCGAACTTCGGCGTCGACAACCTGCGCTTCCTGACACCGGTCAAGTTCGGCGACGAGCTGACGATCACCCTGACCGCCAAGCAGATCACCCCACGCGACACCGCGGACTACGGCGAGGTGCGCTGGGACGCCGACGTCACCAACGCCGCCGGCGACTCCGTCGCGCGCTACGACGTCCTCACCCTCGTCGCCAAGCAGGCATCGTGAGCGTCGTCGACGCGGTGCGGCGGATGTGGGACGACGACGCGGCGTCCCGCAAGCTCGGGATGGAGCTGCACGAGGCCGTGGATGGGCGGGCGCGGCTCACGATGCGGGTCACCTCGGACATGGTCAACGGGCACGGGATGTGCCACGGCGGCTATCTGTTCATGCTCGGCGACTCCGCGTTCGCGTGCGCGTGCAACAGCCCCGGCCCGGTGACCGTGGCCGCCGCGGCCGACATCGTCTTCGTCGCCTCGGCCCGCGAAGGGGACGACCTCGAGGCGATCGCGACCGAACGCACCCGCTACGGCCGCAGCGGCGTCTACGACATCACCGTGGCCCGACCCGCGGACGGCCAGGTCATCGCCGAATTCCGGGGCCGCAGCCGCACGATCGAGCGAGGCTGATCGATGACCAACGCGGACCCGAATCGAAAAAGGCGCCGGACGCCGCTCCGGTGACCGTCGACTACCCGGACACCGGAGTCGCGGTCGTTCGCTTGAGCAGCCCCGACACCCGCAACGCGCTCACCCGCGAGATCAAGACCACGTTGCGGGACGCGCTGGCCGAGGTGGCCGACGACGACGCGGTCCGCGCCGTCGTTCTCACCATGTCCGGCAAGCCTTCACCGTCGGCCAGGATCTGCGCGAGCACGCCGAGGGCCTCAGACGGACCCCGCGACAGCGCTCGACACGCCTTCGCCGGGATAGGACTCGGCGACCAGCTCGACGAGCACGCCACCGCGCTCGCCACCCGCCACGCGGCGGGCCGACCCGAGCGTTCGCCGAGATCAAGAGGGCTGTCGCGCTCGGCGTCGTCGCCCCGATCCCGGACGTCCTCAAGCACGATGCAGCCGCCCAGGCCCGACTCGGGCTGACCGAGGACCACCGCACGGCGGTAGGCAAGCAGCCGGCGCGCCGTCGGCGCGGCGAGGTCGAGAAGCTGCCCAGCGGCGCTCTTCGGGTTCCCGTGCATGCGGGCCTCCACCCGGTGACGAAGAGACGGCACCGGCTCGAGGAGATCGTGCCCGCGGGCCCCAAGGCCGGGCGGGCCAGGCCGAGAAGGTCCGAACACGGCTGCTGGCGGAAGTCGACGCTGGCCGCCAGACGCCGACGTCGGCGACCGTGGCTCAGCTCATGGAGCGCTACCTCGAGGTCATGCACGTCGAGCGCTCCACACGCAGAGTTACGGCGGCCTCGTCCGCAAGCACATCGTTCCGCTTCTCGGAGAGATGCAGGCGGGACGCGTGCGGGGGTGACGATCTCCGTCCAAGTTCCTCAGGTTCGTCGACCGCCCCTCCAGGCGCCCGTGCCACGCACTTGGTCGACTCAGACCTCGACCGTATCCATGAGGCACCGCCTCGCCCCCGGAAAGGTCGAGCGCGGCTTCGCGCGCATCGTCTTCCCCTCCTTGGCGTTCCTTCTCATGCCGGCGTCCGGGCGCCGGCGCGACCGGTTCCCGAGGACCGGTTCACAGCACCGCCCCGATCACGGCGCAGACCAGCAGCCACAGCCCGGCCAGCGCGAGGAGCAGGGCGGCCAGCCGTCGTTCTCCTCGGCCGGGCGCGCAGTGACGGGGCCTTCCCGGCCCGTCCCACAGGCTCACCCGCGCCCGCCACACCAGCGCGATCCACAGGGTCTGCCAGCTCGGAGCCTCGGTCTGGTCCAGCAGCGCTTCCGTGGTGGACCGCTGCTCGGGAAGATCGCCGAGGAGTTCGGGAAGTTCTCCTCGGTACACCGCGGTGTAGACGGCCGCGACTCGGGTCTCGGTCTCCTGGAGATTCAGCCGGCCCTCGCCGAGGGCGTGGTGCAACCGCCGCACCGTGTCCTCGCGCTCGGCGTCCGAGGCGCGGATCGCCTTACCCGTGTCCGCCCGAGTCGCCGTCGTCGGCCGGTCCCCGAGTGCAGCGGCCGGCGAGATGAGCTCGACGGGGGACTGGTCGAGGTCCGCCGTCGCCGCCGCGCGCCGGGCGGCTGCGGAAGCGGGGCGAGGAATGTCGCCGAATCCGCTCACGACCAGGACGTCCGCGGCAGGGCAAGCGCGGGTTGGTCGGCTGCCCAGGCGGCCCGGTGACGTCGGGATCGCGTCGTGCTCATCATGGCGAATCTCCTCTGCGTGATCGCACGTCGAGTTGAGTGCCAGAATCACCTCCGACCGATGTACCGCCGATGAGAATTCGAGCCCGCCACGCGGCAGCGACCGCGACCGGCTTCTCTCACGGTTGCCACATGGGCCACGGCCGACCGTGGCGCCATGACTCCGACGCCCGGCACCGGCGAGGCCCCTTCCGGGGACACCCGGGCCGCATCGGCTGCGGGCGCGACGCCGCGCCGTCGCGGCAGCCTGCGCGTACGGCGTGTGGCGTCCACCGTGGCTCTGCTCGCCGGTCTGGGAGCGACAGGGCTTGCCGGCGGTCACGTGCTGGGTGCGCTCGGCGTGCACGGCGGAGCCGAACACGCTCAGTACGAGCATCACGGTCACGGCGACGACGGTGTCCGCCCTGTCCCGGGGCCGTTCGCCCCACCGCTTCCCGCGCGGTGACCGACGCGGGAGGGCGTTCCCACCCGGGCCCGCCTCCGAGCGCTGCTGGCAAGGACGGCTTCGATGCCTGATCTCCCCGCACTCCGGTCCATCTCCCACCCTCCGGTCGACACGACGCCGCACGGACGGCACAGGGTGGCGTCGCGCCGCCGGCTGCGGGTCGTCATGGTCGTGACCACTCTCGTCGTGGCCGCGGTGCCGGTGGGTGTGTCGATCGGCCAGGCCCTCGGCGGGCCGGGACAGGCCAGCACATCGGTGCGCCTGGTCGAGTGGCTGCGCGACCACGGCGGCGGCGGGGTGGTCAGCCTCGGGGAGAACCTGTGGTACGCCCGCAACCGGCCCAGCTCCGGGGCTCCCGACCCGGCGTCGATCCCGGCGATGCCGGCAACGAGCGCGGCGGCGCCGACGTCCACCACCTCCGGGCCACCTGCGCTTCCCGCTCCGGACCCGGCCCTTCCCTCGGAGGCCCGGTGGGTTCCCTCGACGCAGCGCATCCGCGGGCGCGCCCCGCTCTACAGCGCGTTCTTCCGCCCCCTGCCCGCCTCGAGCGTGGTGGTCGGGGTGGCCTGGGTGGACCAGTCGTTGACCCGCACCCGCCTCATCGCCGGAACCCAGGACCCGGTGCGCTCACTCGAAGGCACCAGCCCTGACGGCGCAGCTGGTCAGGTCCCGACCTCAGCGCGGCCTGGCCTGCTGGCCACGTTCAACTCCGGCTTCAAGCTCAAGGACGCCCGGGGCGGCTACTACGCCGCCGGGCGCGAGGTCGTGCCGCTACGCGCCGGTGGGGCATCCCTGGTCGTCGACGACACCTGCCGGGTCGATATCGGCGCCTGGGGCCGCGACGTCGGTCCGACGCCGAGGATGGCTGCGGTGCGCCAGAACCTCGACCTCCTCGTCGACCACGGCGTGCCGGTCCCCGGGCTCGACGCGAACAGCGCCGATGCCTGGGGGAGCAGCAACAACCAGTTCCAGTACACGTGGCGGTCCGGACTCGGCGTCGATCCCCGCGGAGATCTGCTCTACGTCGCCGCCGATCACATCAGTCTCGCCGACCTGGCCCACTGCCTGAGCGCGGCCGGCGCGGTACGCGGGATGGAGCTCGACATCCATCCGCAGATGGTCACCTTCCTGACCTATCGCCCCGGCCAGGCCCGCGACGACGGATCGGGCAGCCGGTTGCTGCCCGCGATGCGGCCGCCGACGAACCGCTATCTCGTCCCCTCCCAGCGCGACTTCCTCGCCGTCACACTCCGATGACTGCCTCATTCCCGATCGAGCCGGACGACGCCCGCGCGTGCCGGGTCCGCCCGCAGCAGCCACCCGTGCCGGCGAACGGGCGGATCGTGATCATCTCCGCATCGGTGGGCGCCGGGCACGACGGCCCGGCCGACGAGCTCGGCCGGCGTCTCCACGCGCGAGGCTGGTGGGTCGACCGCATCGACGGGCTGCGGATCCCGCCCGCCCGTCTCGGGCCGGCGCTGCGCGGCCTCTACGTGTCGGGGATGCGCCGCACGCCGATGTTCTGGGGCCGGCTCCTGGACTCGTGTGCCGACGGTGTCGGCGCCGCGGCCGCCTCGATGGCCCTTGATCGGCTCACCGATCGCACCGCAGAGCTGATCGGCGATCCGCCGCACGCGGTGGTGTCGACCTATCCACTGGTCAGCCAGCTGCTCGGCCGACTGCGTCGGAGCGGAGCGCTCCTGGCCTCGGTGATCAGCTATCTCACCGATCCCGCGGTGCACCCGCTCTGGTGGCACCCCGGCGTCGACCTGGTCCTCGCTCCGAGCCCCGTGATGACCGACCAGGCCCTGCGGCTCGCCCGCTCGTCACCCCGTCATACCGGGATCGTCGAGACCGATCCCGCGCTGCCGCTCGCGCTGTGCGCGGGGAGCTCCGGCCACGATGTCGCCACCACGCGGGCCGAGCTCGGTGTCCCTCCCGGGCGGATGCTCGCCCTGGTCACCGCCGGCTCGGCCGGCACGGGCCGGGTCCACGAGACCGCAGCGGACCTGGCCGACCTCGGTGCCTGGCCGCTGGTGCTCTGCGCCCGCAACGACCGCCTCCGGCGCAGGGTCGAGGCCCTGGGCGTCGGGCGGGCCCTCGGATGGGTCGAGGACGTCCCCCGCCTGCTCGCTGTCGCCGACGTCGTCATCCACAACGCCGGCGGACTCGCCTGCTGGGAGGCCCTCGCCGCCGGACGGCCCGTCGTGAGCTACCGAGTCCTGCCCGGGCACGGCGAGGCCAATGCATCGGTGCTGGACGCGTCCGGGATCGTGCCCTGGGCCCGGACCCGCAACGAGCTCGGTGCGCTGCTCGCCCAGCACCACCAGCCCGTAAACCGCCTGCCCCGACCGGACCCCGCGCAGGTCATCCACGACACCGCCGTCGCCCACCTCGACCGATCCCACCCAGGGCACCCGGTCGGGCCGGTCCGTCACGGGAATCCCGCGCACTCCCCCTGACGACCCGGACCCGGGGGCGTCACGGTCGCCTGGGCCGGGCCGCCTCCCTGGCACAGCAGCTCAGGGCTGGGCCCGGGAGGCGGGTGGCGGAACGGTCGGGGGCCGTCTCGCCGGCACCCCGGTCGGGTCACCGGGTCGGTCGAGCGGGCTGACCGGGGATCAGCCCTGACCGGGCGCGTCGGGCGTGTCGCCCGGCTCCGGGGTGTCCGCGCCCTGCGCGGGCGGGGTGTCGGGCGTGTCGCCCGGCTCCGGGGTGTCGACCGCCGGGGCGGGCGCCGATGTGGGCACGGTCGCGGGAACGGTGGTGGGCGTCGGGGTCGCTGCCAGGGCGATCCCCGTCCCGCTCGCCGCCACCAGCGCGACCGCGGCCCCGGTGACGAGCAGCTGTCTGGTCTTCATGGGAGCGCTCCTCTCGTGGTCCGAGGTTCGGACCCACCCCAGCGTGGCGGCCGGGCGATGAGACATCGATGTGTCGACCCTGAAGCGAGGGGCCTGCTCAGCTGGGGTCCGCGGTGTCCCCACCGCGTCGGCCGCCCGTCGCGGTCGCCGCCCGGAGGGGCGTCGCGGCCACATCGTCGTCGTTCGCCGCGGACTCGAGCGACACCGGCAGCTCGATCTCCACGACCGCGCCGCCCTCCGTTCGGTTTGAGGCCCGCACCAGACCGTGGTGGGCGCGGGCGATGGTCTCCACGATGGCCAGGCCGAGACCGCTGCCCCCTTCGCTGCGGGCGCGTGCCGTGTCGGCCCGGCGGAACCGCTCGAAGGCGTGCGGCAGGAACTCCGTCGGGAAGCCGGGCCCGTCGTCGGCCACCGAGAGCACCACACGACCTTCCTGCCGCGTCACGGTCAGGGTGACCACGGCGTGCTCGGGGCTGTGGCGGACCGCGTTGGCGAGCAGGTTGTCCAGCGCCTGGCGCAGCCGGTCGGGGTCTGCGTGCACCTCGAGGTGGGGTGAGGCCTCCACGACCACATCGACGTCACGCAGGTCGCCCACTGCGGAGGCCGCTCGCGCGGCGGAGGCGGTCACCTCGGCGAGGTCGGTCGGCCGCACGCGGAGGAACCCGTCGGACCCGTCGGCGCGGGCGAGGGTGAGCAGATCCTCGGCGAGCCGGATGAGCCGGTCGGTCTCGCCGGCCGCGGAGGTCACCGCGTCGACGAGCTCGGCGTGGTCGCGCCCGGGCCGCCCGGCCAGCTCGAGCTCCGCGCGCAGGGTCGCCAGTGGGGTGCGCAGTTCGTGGCCGGCGTCGGCGACGAATCCGCGCTCGCGCTCGAGCGCCTGACGTTCCTGGGCGAGGGCGTGGCGCTGCCGGTCGAGCAGCTCGTTCAGGGTCGCGGCGAGGGAGGCGATCTCGTCGCGGGTGTGCGGCACGGCCAGGTGGGTGCCGTCGTCGTGCCGGGCCAGGTCGGCGCTCTGGCGGCGCATCCGCTCCACCGGGCGCAGCGCGGCGCCCGAGAGCCACCAGGCGCCGAGTCCGGCGGCGATCGCCGCGATGGGGCCGAGGAC
>NZ_DASXJD010000109.1:0-21541 GCF_036497585.1 Actinomycetospora sp.
GATGTTGCCGGCGATGGTCATGTGCGGGAACAGCCCGACCTGCTGGATGACGTAGCCGATGTCGCGGCGCAGCGTGGTCACGTCGACCGAGCGGATGCTCTGCCCGCCGATCGTGATGTCGCCGGACTCGAAGTCGATCAGGCGGTTGACCAGCTTCATCGCGGTCGTCTTCCCCCCGCCGGAGGGCCCGACCAGGCAGCAGGTCTCGCCCGCCGGGACGGTCAGGCACAGATCGTCCAGCGCGGGTGTCTCCTGCCCCGGATAACGCTTGGTCACATGGTCGAACACGATGTCGGCCGCGGGCCGCTCGGTGATGGTCTCGGTCATGGCTTCGCCTCTCCCGGGTGCTCGGGGTGGGGATCGTCGGGGTGGGCACGGCGGGGCGCCGGGACGCGAGCCCCGGTCGTCGGCGCGCGCCGGTGCGGTCGCCGCGGGACGGGGACGACGCCGTGCCCGAGCGCGGTGGAGAGCTCGTCCGCCGCGCGTTGCACGGCGGCCGAGACCACCGAGAGGGCGGGTGACAGGCGCGTGCCCGGGCCGCTCACCGAGACGGCGGCGACGATGCGGCGCGACGCGTCGCGGACCGGGGCTCCGAGCGCGACGACGTCCTGGCCCGACTCCTCCCGGGCCAGTGCCCAGCCGCGGCGCCGGTCCTCCTGCAGCCGCCCGAGCAGGTCCTCCAGGGATCGCGGCGCCGCGGGTCCGGCGCGGTCCAGTCCGGCGAACGTGAGGAGCCGGGTCACGGCCTCGTCGGTGTGGTCGAAGAGCAGCGCGCGCCCGGCCGCGGACGATCCCAGCGGGACGGTGCGGCCGACCCAGCCCAGCGAGCGCAGCTCGACGTCGAGAGCCGCAGTCGCCAGGGTGACCCCCACGGCGCCGCTGCGAATCGTGACCTCGACGCGTTCGCCGAGCCGACTCGACTCGCGCTCGACCAGCGCCTCCGCCTCGCTGCGCAACCGCTGGTCCACGGCGGGCGCGGCGAGCGCGAACAGGCGCGCGCCGAGCCGGTAGCGGGCCGACCGCGGATCCCGCTCGACGTACCCCGCGGTGGCGAGCGCACGCAGCATGCGCGAGACCTGCGACTTATCGCGGCCGAGCCGGCAGGCGAGCTCCACGACCCCCATGCCCCCCGCACCGGAAGGTTCCCCGAGGACCTCGAGGACGGTCAGGGCGCGCAGCCACGAGGCCGACCGCTCGTCGCCCTCGCCGGCCTCGGCCACCGCCGCTCCTCCGCTCGAGCCGGCCGCCCCGTGCGGCGGTTCCGGCGAATCCTGTTCGCGCTCCGTGAAGTCGTTGTCAAGGAGACAACACAAGATGACCTCGCGGGGCATCTCGTGAGCATTTCGTGACCTGGCCGGCGAATATTCGCTCTTTTCGTTCTTCTTGCACCTTGTGTCATTTTTGGAAGGTTTGACGCCTACCGCTCGGCGGGCGGTGCGGGCCGCTCGTCCCGGTTCAGCGGTTCTCCAGTTCGCACACAGCCGCCGCACAGGCGGCGGGAACAGCGTCGGGGGCGATGAACCCCGAATGCGCTGCGAACACCGTCGCCGATCTCCTCGCGCGGGGCGTGCCCGACGAGCCGGTGTTCCTCTCCGCGCGGTCGGCGCGCTGCCTGTCCCGAGCCGACCTGCGCGAGGCGGCGCAGGCGTGGCGGTCCGCCCTGGACCGGGCGGGCCTCCCCCCGGGTGGTCGGGTGGCGGTCGTCGTCGACGACCCGCTCACGCTCGCCGCCGTGCACCTGGCGGTGATGGCGGCCGGACGGTGCAGCGTCCCGCTCGACCCGGGGGCCCCGGGACCGGAGCTGGAGCGCGCCCTGCGCCGGACCGGCGTCGCCGTCCTCGTCGCCGACGACGAGGCCGCCGCCCGGCTGCCCGGCGTCCCCCGGGCCCGCCCCGACCGCCGCGGGCGCCCTGGCGTCGTCCCGACCGCATCCGGGCCACTCGTGCCCGGCGGTCCGCTCGCCGTCCCGAGCGGTGCGGGGACGCTGCTGTCGACCTCCGGCTCGACCGGCGAGCCCAAGGGCGTCCTGCTCGGCGAGGGCCGCCTGCTCCACGTGGCGCGGGCCGTCGCCGCGCACCTGGAGCTGACACCCGACGACCGGGGCCTGACCCCGCTGCCGCTCTTCCACGTCAACGCTCAGGTGGTGGGCCTGCTGGCGACGCTGCACGCCGGGTCCTCGCTCGTGCTCGACCGCCGCTTCCGCCGCACCGACTTCTGGGAACGCGCCCGCGCCCACGACGTCACCTGGCTCAACCTCGTCCCCGCGATCCTCACCGTGCTCGCCCGCGAGGAGGACCCGCCCGCCGTCCCGCCACGGCTGCGGCTGATCCGCTCGGCGTCGGCGCCGCTGCCGGTCGCGGTGCGCGACGCCGTCGAGGCCCGCACCGGGGTCGGAGTGCTCGAGAGCTACGGGATGACCGAGGCCGCCAGCCAGATCACCGCCGTCCCGCTCGGCGTGGCCTGCCCACCCGGCTCGGTCGGCCGGCCCGCCGGCGCCGAGGTGGCGGTGCGGGGTGCCGGCGGTACCGCGCTGGCACCCGGCACGCGCGGACGGGTCTGGATCCGCGGGGCGGGCGTGGTCGACGCCTACGAGGGGGGCCGCGCCCCGGAGCGCTTCGACGCCGGCTGGCTCGACACCGGCGACGTCGGCCACCTCGACGACGCCGGGTTCCTGCACCTCGCGGGCCGCGACGACGACGTCATCAACCGCGGCGGCGAGCTGCTGCACCCGCGCGAGGTCGAGGAGGTCCTGCTCGGCGACGAGCGGGTGGCCGAGGCGGTCGTCGTCGGACTCCCGCACGACGTCCTGGGCGCGGTGCCGGTGGCGTGCGTGCGCGCCGTCGGGTCCGAGGACCCTGACGACTTCGATGACCCGGGCCTCGCGAGGGACCTCGACGCCCGCTGCCGGGCGCAGCTCTCCCGCTGGAAGTGCCCGGTGCAGGTGCTCGTGCTCACCGACCTGCCGCGCGGCTCGACCGGGAAGGTCCGCCGCTCCGACGTGCGGGAGCTCGTGGCGACGACGCCGTGACACCCGTGGCGTTCCCCGTCTCCGAGGAGGACCCATGCTCACCGACTCGTCCCACTGCGCCGCCCTCGACCTGAGCGCCCGCGAGGACAAGCCCCGCTCCCGCGGGCGCACCATGGCCATCGACACCGGCACGCCGACCCGCTGGTTCGAGGACGTCGTCGAGAGCCACGGCGACCTCGTCGACGCCGTCAAGTTCGGCTGGGGCACCTGCCTGGTCACCCGGGACATCAAGACCAAGATCGACGTCTGTCGGGCCGCCGGGATCGAGGCCTACTTCGGCGGCACGCTGTTCGAGCGGTACGCCGCGGCCGGCGCGGTCACCGACTGGCAGGAGCTCTGTCGTGCCACCGGCTGCACCACCGTGGAGATCTCGAACGGCACCATTCCGATGACGAACGCCGAGAAGGCGGGCTGGGTGGCGCGGATGGCGCGGGAGTTCACCGTCATCAGCGAGGTCGGGTTCAAGGACGGCGGCCGTTCGATGGCGCTGAGCCCGGCCGACTGGGTCGCGGCGGTGTGGTCCGACCTGCAGGCCGGCGCCACGACGGTGACCCTCGAGGCCCGCGAGAGCGGCCGCAGCGGCTTCTGCACACCCGAGGGCGAGGCCCGCGAGGACGTCCTGGGCGCGCTCGACGTCTCGGGCCTCGACCACGACCGGTTGCTCTTCGAGGCCCCCACCCGCGACCTGCAGGTGCGCCTGCTGCGCCGCTACGGCGTCGGGGTGAACCTCGGCAACGTCGCGCTCGCCGACGTCGTCGGGCTGGAGACGCTGCGCCTGGGCCTGCGCGCCGACACCTTCGGCGGGGTGTGAGCACCGTGCGGAGCACCCACGACGCGTTCCACCTCGCGATCCCGGCCCGTGACCTCGACGAGGCGTACCGCTTCTACGTCGAGGGCCTCGGGTGCAAGCTCGCCCGCCGCTACGACGACCGCATCACGCTGGACTTCTTCGGCGACCAGGTGGTCTGTCACCTCTCCGACGCCTGGGACCGCGGCCTCGAGCTCTACCCCCGCCACTTCGGCGTCACGTTCCGCGAGCGCGAGGACTGGGAGCGGCTGCTCTCGCTGGTGCGCCGGCGCGACCTCGACGTGTTCGCCGAGCCCAAGACCCGCTTCGACGACCTGGTCGAGCGGCACAGCACCTTCGTGCTGCGCGACCCGTCGAACAACCTGCTGGAGTTCAAGCACTACGACGATCCGAGGATGATGTACTGAGGCCGGGTATCCCGGTGCCGTGAGCACCGATCCCGTCGAGGGCTACATCCCTGCCCACCTGCGAGAAGACCTGATCGAGGAGCCCCCGCCCTGGCCGGCCGACGAGATCGTGCCGGGCCTGTGGCAGTCGGGGCACCCCGAGCCGGGCGAGCACTGGGACGCCGTGTTCGACCTGTCCGGCCAGGAACCGCCGCTGGAGGACGTGGAGTTCTACGTCCACTGGCTGATCGAGGACGGCCCGGCCCCCGACCCGGACACCCTCGTCGCGCTGGCGGACGTGGTCCGCTCGATGCGGGCGGCCGGGAAGCGGGTGCTCGTGCACTGCGCGGCCGGGATCAACCGGTCCGGGCTGCTCGCGGCGGCGTCGCTGATCCGGGAGGGCCACGACGCCGACGAGGCGATCGAGACGGTGCGCCAGGCCCGGGCCGGGGCGCTGAACAACCCGGAGTTCGTGGAGGCGCTCCGCGCCATGTGAACGGGGCGACCCGGTTTCGAGCAAAGGGCACCTTCGTTCGATAGATCGGTCCGTGGGCGCCCTTCGCCGGAACCGCGCCGGTGGGCCGGGATCGAGCGAGGGGCACCTTCGGTCGACTAGATCGAGCGAAGGTGCCCTTCGGTCAGCCGCCGGCCGTCACCGCCAGGCGAGCGACGACGAGCCCCGCCGCTCCAGCACCGGGTTCGTACCGGCCCGGAGTCGCCGACATCGCCACCTGGTCGGTCACGCCCTGGTACTCGCCCAACGGCGTCGCAGCCGTGAACGTCTCCGGGTCGAGGTACTCGTGCTGGCCCGGCGTCCCCGCCCATCCCGCGGCATCGTCGTGCTTGGTGATCACCGCGGTGCCGCCGGCGGCGATCTCGGCGATCGGGTAGCCGAGGTCGTCGACCCGCGGCACCGTCGTGAACCCGGAGAAGTTCCCGCCTGTGGCCTGCGGACCGCACTCGATGACGTGGGCGGCCGCGACCGCGCCGGCGAGCCGGTCCCACGCCTCGTGCGAGGTGTCCTCCACCAACCAGCCGTGCCACCAGGCGGCGACCCCCGTCGTCATGCCCGGCATCCTGTCATCGGGACGGTGTTCCGATCAGGCGGGCACCGGCGCCTGCGCGGCCTCCTTGAGCAGCGGCTTCACCCGCTCGCCGAACTTGGTGACGCCGTCGACGAAGTCCGGCCACGTCAGCAGCGCGCCGTCGATGCCCGTGGTCACCGCGATCTCGTCGAGCTGCGCGGCGACCCGCTCGTAGGAGCCCTTCACCACCGGCAGCGACAGGAACGCCATGTTGCCCTCGGACGCGGGGCGCTCCAGCGAGGCCAGCAGCTGGGCGGAGGTGCCGTCGGGGTTGGTGTCCAGCGAGGCGCCGGTGGTCATGTAGCTGATCGCCTCGAGGTCGGCGGTCGCGACGATGTGGTCGCACAGCGCGTCGGCGGCCTCGTCGGTCTCCTCGGCGATGATGCAGTACAGCGCGAAGGTCCCGACGTCGCGGCCCTCGCCCGTCCCGAGGTCCTTCACCCCGCTCGCGATCGACCCGACCTTCGAGCGCTCGGCCATGATGAAGTTCCGGTCGCCGTACCGCGCCGTGAACGCCTGGCCCGCCGACGACTGGCCCGCGCACACCACCGTCGGCGAGTGCAGCGGCTTCGGGCGCATGTCGGCCTCGTCGAAGTCGAAGAACTCGCCGTGGAAGGTCGTCGGGCCCTCGCTCCACAGCGCGCGCAGCACCTGGACGTACTCGGCGGCGTACTCGTAGCGCCGGTTGAAGTACTCGTCGCCGGGCCAGAGGCCCATCTGCGTGTACTCCGGCTTGTTCCACCCGGTGACGATGTTGACCCCGCAGCGCCCGCCGGAGATCTCGTCGATCGTCGCCACCATGCGGGCGGCCATGATCGGGTGCGTCGCGAGCGTCGTCACCGAGGGGTAGAGCCCGATCCGCTCGGTCACCGCCGCGAGCCCGCCGAACAGCGTGAAAGACTCCAGGCACTCGCCCCAGAAGTCGCTCGGCCCGCCGGTGCCGCGGTGCTTCATCATCGAGAGCACGAAGTCCAGGCCCTGGCGCTCGGCCTCCTGGGTGATCGCGACGTTGTGGGCGAAGCTCGGCCGGTACTGCGGGCTGCCGGTCGACAGGATGTAGCCGTTGGTCGCGTTGGGGATGAACACGCCGTACTGCACGGGGAGCCTCCTCAGGCCTCGAGGACGGAGAACGTGGCTAGGGCGGTCAGAGCGTCGGACAGGTCGACCACGTCCGCGTACTTCGCGTCGAGGTCGGCGAGGTTCTGCCGGTGCAGGGCCGCGGTGCGGTCCCCGCAGGCCTCGTCGACGACGATCGGGCGGAAGCCTGCCGCGAGCGCGTCGGTGGCGGTGGCGCGCACGCAGCCCGACGTCGAGACCCCCGCGACGACGACGGTGTCCACACCGCGGCTGCGCAACGACGCCGCGAGCGAGGTGCCGGCGAACGCCGAGGCGTGCTGCTTTGCCAGCAGGGCGTCGTCGGCCGCGGCGGCGAGCGCGAGCTCGCCCCACCCGCCGTCGGCACCCTCGGCGAAGCAGGCGAGCGCCGGCACCTTGGTGGCGAAGAACGCGGCGTCGGCGAGGTCGGGCGCGTAGCGCACCACGGTCCAGACCACCGGCACCGCCCCGGGGCGGGCGGCGCCGACGAGCGCCGCGCACGCGCCGAGCACCCGGCCCGGCGTCTCGGGGTCCTCCCCGCCGAGGAAGAACGGACCGTCGGGCTCGGTGTAGGCGCGGACGAGGTCCACGACGACGACGGCGGGTCGCGTGCCCCAGCCGACGCGTCCGGCGAAGGAGGTGCCGTGCGGGTTCGTCATCGGCGCGCCCCGACCATGACCGCGCGGGCGTTGCCGATGTGGCTGCGCATCACCGCGGACGCCCAGTCCGCGTCGCCGGCCCGCAGCGCGGCGGTGATCTCGGCGTGGTGGGTCAGGCTGCGTGCGAGGGAGGCCTCGTCGTAGGTGTGGAAGGTGCGCAGCACGACGGGGGTGTGCACGACGTTGGCCAGCGCGGCGGACAGGGCCGGGGCGTCGGCGACGTCGAGCAGGCGGGCGTGGAAGTCGCGGTTGAGCGGGACGAGCGCGTCGAGGTCCTGGCCGGAGCCGGGCGCGCCGACGGCGAGCATCCGCTGGGCGAGGTCGTCGAGGGCGTCGAGGTCGGCGTCGGTGACCCGGGCGGCCGCCCGGCCCGTCGCCCGCGGCTCGAGCGCGAGGCGGACGTCGAAGATGCCGTCGAGGTCCTGCGCCGAGAACGAGACCACCCGTGCGCCGCGGTGGGGGTGGACCTCGACGAGTCCCTCGGCGGCGAGCCGGGAGAGGGCCTCGCGGACCGGGGTGCGGGAGACGCCGAGCCGCTCGGCGAGCTCCACCTCGCCGAGCCGGGCGCCCGCAGCGAGCTCACCGCGCAGGATCGCGTCCCGCAGCGCGACCTGGGCGCGCTCGGAGGCGCGGGACCCCCCGCCCGTCGTCGTCGTGGCCGTCATCGCACCTCCCGTCGAGTTGTGTGCAAAGTAGGGTGACCGAGGCCGGACAGCAAGGGATCGTTCGCACGTCATCGAGCTGTTACGCCGCGAACGACAGCTGCCTTGTACACAGTGAAGGGACCACGCGATGGCCGATCTCCTCAGCCGCCCGGGCGACCGACGGGCCCTTCTGCGGGCACTGCTCGAGGGGGAGCGGCCCGTCGTCGCCCCCGGCGCCTACGACGCGCTCTCCGCGCGGCTGGTGGAGCAGGCCGGCTTCGACGTCGTCTACATGACCGGGTTCGGCACCACCGCCTCGCTGCTCGGCCGGCCCGACGTCGGGCTGCTCGGGCAGGCGGAGATGGTCGACAACGCGCGTCGGATGGTCGGCGTGCTCGATGTGCCGCTGGTCGCGGACGCCGACACCGGCTACGGCAATCCGATCAACGTCATCCGCACGATCCGGGAGTACGAGCAGGCCGGCGTCGCGGGCCTGCACCTCGAGGACCAGGTGATGCCCAAGAAGTGCGGGCACCTCGCGGGCAAGGAGGTCGTGCCGCTCCCGGAGATGGTCGCGAAGATCCGCGCCGCGGTGGACGCCCGCACCGACCCCGACCTGGTGCTCATCGCGCGCACCGACGCCGCCCAGCAGTACGGCGTCGACGCCGCGATCGAGCGGGCCCGGGCGTTCGCGGACGCGGGCGCGGACCTGCTCTTCGTGGAGGCGCCCACCTCCGACGAGGCGCTCGAGCAGGTGGCCGGCGCCCTGTCGGGGCACCGGTTGGTGTTCAACGGCGCCGAGGGCGGACGGACCCCGCTGCCGCCCCTGCAGAAGCTGCGCGAGCTCGGGTTCGCCCTCGTGCTCTACCCGGTCTCGACGCTGCTCGCCGCGGCCTCCGGGGTGCGGGCGATGCTCGGGCGCCTGAACGAGGAGGGGTCGCCGACGAAGGCCCTGGGCGACCTCGGCGCCGCGCCCGGCGGGATCGGCGGGCTGGACGCGTTCACCGAGGTCGTGGGGATCGAGGAGGTCCGGGCGTTGGAGGAGCGCTACCGCATGTGAACGGATTGGGTCGTCCAGGCGACCACATCCGTTCACATGCGTCAGCTCCGCCGACCCCGCAGCAGCGCAACCCCGAGCAGCAGGAGCGCGAGGACCGCCAGCGCCAGCGCGATGATGCCGATCACCAGGGCCGGGGTCGACGACGAGCCGGAGTCGGCCGGGGCCGCCGCCCCGGTGTCCGAGCCGGCCGGGCCGATCGTGAGCGTCGGGGACGGGTGCTCCGGCTCCGGAGCACCGGGCGCCGCCGCCTGGTTCCACGCGACCACCGAGCCGTCGCTGTAGGTCTGGTTCGCAGGGAAGGCGAGTGACGGTGCGTTCGGCAGCGGGCCGACCAGCAGCGAGAACTCGTCGAACTGCTGGGGCGCGATCGCCGTCGCCGGGCTCTGGGCGGTGAAGACGACGTCGCTGACGACCTCGCTGACCGGGCCGTCATCGGTCTGGAGCGGCTGCGCGAGCGCCTTCTTGTGGATCTCCGTGGTCCAGCCCGGGTGCGGCTGGACCGAGACCGACGCGAGCGGCTGGTCGGCGGGCAGGAACACCTGCACCGCCGTGGTGGAGGCGTTGTCCTTCTCGGTCGGCACCCGGAACGCGAGCTGGGCGTAGGACCCGGGCGAGGCGGCGCCGGTCGCGGCGACCGTGACGTGCGCGGAGGCGGGGAGCGCGCCGAGGGCGAGCAGGGCGGCACCGACGGCGAGCAGCACGCCGAGGCGTGCCGGCAGGCAGCGGGATCGGGAGGTCACGGGTCAGGACTCCTTCGGTGGTCGGGACGACGGGTCAGCGGACGGGGACCACGACCCGGAAGAGGGTGGGTGGGGCGGCGGGGCTCGCGACGGTGACGTCGAGGGCCCACTCCCCCGGCACCGGGAACGACAGCCGCGCGCTCGCCCCGCCGTCGGCGCCCGGCCCGGCGGTCACCGGCAGCGGCCCGATGCCCTGCGCGGGCAGCGTGAGGGAGGCCTCGACGACGGCGACCGGGACCGCCCGGCCCGCGGCGTCGGTCCCGGAGAGCTGCACCGCGGTGTCGCCGGTGTGGGCGGCGTCGACCCGGGCGGTGAGCGCGAGGGCACCCGCGTGCTCGGTGGTGGTGAACGTCGGGGCGTAGGTCTCGGTGGCGCGCGGGGAGCCGACGAGGACGGCGGTCACGGCGAGCACGACGACGGCGATCGCCGCCTCCGCGAGCAGGCCGCGGCGCAGGGCGGACGTCGACGGGAGGTCGAGGCCGGGCGGTGGCGCCGACGACGGTTCCGACGACGGGGCTTTCCTGGCGTCCAGTGCCAGCGATTCAGGGGAGCACGTCGATGGGGCTTCGCCGGCACCCGCCGTCGGGCCCAGGGAGAGCGCGAACCGGGGCCGGGCCGGGGCCGGCGTCGTCGTCGCCCGGGCGACGACGAGGCGCCGCGCGACCAGCCGGCGCGCGCGGTCCCCGAGCACGAGCAGCACGACGACGCAGCCCACCTTGGCCGTCAGCAGCCGGCCGTACGCCGTCGTGACGAGGGCGCCGACCGCGCCGACGTCGCGCCAGGTCTGGTACAGCCCCGTCGCCACGATCAGCGCGACCGCGACCTGCGTCCCCTGCGAGAACCGCGGGAGCACCGCCGCGACGGGCGTCGGGGACGCCGACAGGGCCGCCAGCAGCACCACCAGGCCGCCGATCCACACCGACATCGCGACCAGGTGCGTCAGGTCGGCGGCCAGCCCGAGCACGACCGGTGGGTCCACGCCCGCGTGCCCCGACGCGGAGAACGTGGCCGCGGCGGCGAGCGCCAGCACCGCCGTGACGACCCCGCGCTCCCCGGGCGTCGGGGCCGCGCCCACCGGCGCCACGAGCCGCCGCCCGACCAGCCCGACGAGGGCCACCAGCACCACCCGCGCGGCGAGGAAGAGCCCCGCGGGCGAGCCGAGGGTGGTCGCGAGCAGCGTGGGGTCGAGGGTCGAGCCGAGCCCGGCCCCGGCCGCGTCGGGCCCCTGCAGGAGCAGCGCGAGCACGCTGCCGACCAGCAGCGCCCCCCAGCCGGTCACGACCGCACGACGGGCGCGGCGCAGCGTCGCCGGCTCCGCCCCCGCCCTGCGCAGCCCGATCAGCACGACGGCGCCGCCGAGCAGGGCGAGCCCCGCGTACTCGACGAACCGGGCGAGGGCGAGCGCTGTGGTGACGGTGCCGTCCCCGGCGTCGGAGGGCGGGGGCGGCGGCGCGGCGGGGCCGGGATGGCCGACGGAGAACCGGAAGCCGCCCGCGACGGGGTGCGAGTCGGCCGACACCACCCGCCAGGTGACGGTGTAGGTGCCTGGGGCCAGGTCCGGGGTGAGCGCGACGCCGGCGGAGGTCGGGTCGCCGTCGGGGTGCGAGGCGGTCCCGGTGTCGACCTCGTGCAGCGCGCCGTCGTAGACCCGGACCGCGCCGGGCACCAGCGTCACGGCCTCGCTGAAGCCGACCGTGACCGCCGCGGGTGCCTGGGCGACGACGCTGTCGGCACCCGGCGCCGTCCGCTCGAGCATCGCGTGGGCGGAGGCCGGGACGGCCGTGCCCAGCGCCAGCAGCGCGCCGAGCAGCACCACGGCCACCGCCGCCAGGCTCCGCCGCGTCACCTCGCCCAGCGCTCGCACACGTGTCCGGTCGCTGCGCGGCCCTGTCCGGTTCCCGGCGATTTCGGCGTTCCCGCTCCCGCCTTCGGCGACGGCGACCGTTCAGCCGGGGGCGAGCAGGTCGCGCATCCGGTCGACCTCGGCCTGCTGGGAGACCAGCAGCGTGCGGGAGAACTCCGCGAGCACCGAGGTCGAGGCCGCTCCCCCGGTCGCGGCGAGGTGCCGGCGGGCCATCGCGATCGCCCCCTCGTGATGGGAGGTCATGGTCTGCAGCCAGAGCAGGTCGAACGCGGGACCGGACAGGGCGCCCATCCGGTCGAGCGTGGCGGGGTCGGCCATCCCGTCCATCGCCGGCGTCGTCGACGCCGTGGCCGGGGGCACCGTGCAGCCGCAGGAACCCCTCCAGCTGTCCGACCTCCTCCACCTGGGCGCGGTCGATGCGGAACGCCAGGTCGGCGACGTCGGGCGAGGACGACCGCCCGGGCACGAGCGCGGCCAGGGCGAGTCCCTGCTCGTGGTGCCCGGCCATCGCCCTCGCGTAGTCGGTGTCGACGGCGGCGACGTCGGGCGTCGGGGCCGGAGCGGGGGCGACCGGGGCATCGGCGCAGCCGCCGACGAGCAGCGCGACGAGGAGCAGGCCGATCACCGCGACGGCGCAGTGGATCAACCCGTGATCCACTCTCGCGACGATTGGTTGCGCCGTACGGAATCGTTCATCGGACGATCCTGGTCAGGGACGCTCACGTGGTGTACTCACCGTGACATGACCTCCTCGACCGTCGACCAGCCGGACATCGCCCGCCGGTGGGGCTGGATCCTCGCCGACGGGATCCTCGCCGTGATCGTCGGGCTCTTCGCCCTCATCTTCCCCGGCGTCACCGTCCTCCTGCTGGCCCTGTTCCTCGGGTTCGGCCTGCTCATCTCCGGGATCATCGAGATCACGGCGGCGCTGCGGGTGCAGCACGGCGCCCCGGGCCGGTGGTGGGTGATCATCTTCGGGGTGATCACCGTGCTGGCGGGCATCTTCGTGATCTTCCGTCCGGGCGCCGGCGTCGCGATCCTCGTCGTCGGGCTGCTGCTGTGGTTCCTGTTCGCCGGGATCAACGACCTCTTCGTCGCGGCGCGTACCGCCGAGCACCGGGGCTGGAACATCGCGATGGGCGTCCTCGCGCTGCTCGCGTTCGTGATCCTCCTGTTCAACCTCGCGGCGGCGATCGGGACCATCGCGCTGCTCGCCGGGCTCGGGTTCCTGCTGCGTGGCGGATCGGAGATCGGGCTCGCGCTGAGCCTCCGTCGCTCGCGGTGACCACTCGTTCGGGGTCGTTCACGATCCGACCCCGGACTGCTTACGGTCCTCGCGCCACCCCGACGAGGAGGACGCCATGGACCACGCCACGGACGGACTGCAGCACGTCGCCACCTTCTGCGGACAGTGCAGCTGCGGCTGCCCCGAGCTCTACCTCGACCCCGCCGCGCCGGAGGAGCGCCGCGTGGTGATCACCGACGACTTCGGCCAACGGATCCAGATGAGCCTGGGCCAGCTCGCCGACCTCGTCGCCGACGCCCGCAACGGCGTGCTCGACGCGGTCATAGGTGCCTGAGGCCCGTGAGCACTTTCCGGGGTCATAGCCCCGGAAAGTGCTCACGAGCGCGCAGCGCACCTAACCCCGCAGCTCCCGGCGCAGCAGCTTCCCGGTCACCGTCTTCGGCAGCTCCTCGCGCAGCTCGATCTGCCGCGGGTACTTGTAGGCCGACATCCGCTCCTTGCAGAACGCGATGAGCTCCTCGGGCTCCACCGACTCCCCGGGCCGCAGCGAGACGAACGCCTTCACCGTCTCGCCCCGGTACTCGTCCGGGACCCCGACGACGGCGGCCTCGCGCACCGCCGGGTGCTCGTAGAGCACGTCCTCGACCTCGCGCGGCCACACCTTGTAGCCGCCCGCATTGATCTGGTCCTTCTTGCGGTCGACGACGTAGAACCAGCCCTCGGCGTCCATGTACCCGACGTCGCCGGTCTTGAGCTCGACGACGCCGCCCGGCCCGCGCAGCGCCTTCTCGGTCTCCTCGGGCTTGCCCCAGTACGCCGGCACCACCTGCGGCCCCCGGGTGGTGATCTCCCCGACCTCGCCGACGTCGGCCTCGGTCCCGTCGTCGCGCACGATCCGCACGACGGTGTCGAACACCGGCACCCCGACCGACAGCGCGCCGGAGGCCTCGTCCACCGGCGCCGTCGCCCCGAGCGGGACGCCGTGCGACGGCGAGTTGGTCTCGGTGAGCCCGTAGAAGTTGTGGATGTAGTGCCCGAACTGGTCCTGGAAGGCCTTCACCGTCGACGGTGGGATCGGCGCCCCGCCGGAGTACACCTTGACCATCGAGGACAGCGCGTCGGCGTCGGCGTTCGGCGCGTTCATCATCGCGATGAACACCGTGATCGAGCCGATGGAGAACGTCGGGCGGTGCTCCCGGATCGCGTCGACGACGACGCCGGGCTCGAACCGGTACGCGAGCACCAGCGGGCACGGCAGCAGCAGCGCGATGGCCAGGTGCCCGACGACGCCGGTGATGTGGAACAGCGGCGCCACCCCGAACACCGAGTCGTCGCGGCCCAGCTGGATCCAGTCCCGGTAGGTCTGGGCGTTGAAGACGATGTTGCGGTGCGTGTTCATCGCACCCTTGGGCGGCCCGGTGGTGCCCGAGGTGTACCCGAGGAACGCGACGTCGTCGCCGGCCAGCTCGACCGGCTCCGGACGGCGCCCGCGGGTCGCCTCGAGCACCGTCGTGAGGTCCTCGGCGCCGGCGCACGCGGTGCGCTCCATGCCGCCGAAGAGGCGCTCGTCCTGGCGGGTCTGGAACTCCAGCGGCGAGGTCGTGAACGCGATCCGGACGCCGGTGTTCGGGACGACCTCGCTCGCGATCGACCAGAGGTCCTCCTGCGAGACGATCGCGGTCGCCTCGCAGTCGGTGAGGATCGTGGTGAGCTCGCGCTGCCGGGACATCGGGTTGACCGAGACGACGATGCCGCCGGCCTTCCAGGTCCCGACGACGACGACGAGGACCTGCGGGATGTTCTGCAGGTAGGTCGCGAGCCGGTCGCCCGGGGCGAAGCCGCGCTCGACGAGCGCCACGGCGAAGGCGTCGGAGAGCTCGTCGAGCTCGCGCATCGTCATCGTGCCGTCGAAGTACCGGACGATCTCGCAGTCCGGGTCGCGCTCCACCGCGGCGCGCACCATGTCCAGCGCGCTCGCGTACTCGACGGTGACCTCGCCGTGGTTGTAGTCGTCGCGGTAGCGGGCCAGCCAGGGCTTGGACTCGTAGACGGACCGGGTCGTCGTCATCGCCTGTTCCTTCATCGGATGGCCACCGGGTTGACGGGGGCGCCGGTCGCCTCGTGGATCTTGAGCGGCGCCGCGGTGTAGAGGAAGTCCCAGCGGCCGTCGGCGGCGCAGGCGTCCGCGAGGTCGTCGAGCCAGATGATCTCGGCCATGCTCAGCCCGAGGTTGCGCAGCAGCGCGGCGTGCAGCGGCAGCGCGACGCCCGATTCCGGGTCGTAGGTCACCTCGTTGGCGATCGTGTCGGTGACCAGGTTGGGGATCTCCTTGCGCTGGAACCACTCCACGAGCTCACGGGAGTAGGTCAGCCCGGGCTCGATGAAGCCCTCGTAGAACTCCTCGTTCGACACCGCGTAGAAGTACTTCAGCCACCCGGTGCGGATGAGCAGCACGTCCCGCTCGGAGATGGCGACGCCCTGCGCGGCGGCGGCCTCCTCGAGGTCGTGGTGGGTGAACGTCTCGCCCTTGTCCAGCCACTCCTTGCCCCGGTGGCGGGCCATGTCGATGAGCACCCCGTGGCCGACGACGCCGTGCTCGGCGATCGGCATGATCGACGCCCAGCTCATCCCGCCGCCATTGGTGGACGCGGCGTCGACGTCGTTCCAGATGCGGTCGTCGTACCAGGCGTGGCCCAGCGCGTCGTACTGCGACGATCCCTGCAGGAACATCGTCGCCTTGTCGTCGGAGGCCCGCAGCCCGCCCGGGAAGGAGGGTCCGACCCCGCCCGGGGCGAACGCGTCCTGGTCCCAGATCATCTCCCGCTCGATGCCCGCCCGGCCGGGGAAGACCGGGTCCCCGTGGGGCAGCCCCATCGGGCACTGCAGCGTGAAGACCTGCCCGGCCTTGACGCTCGACACCCCCCGCAGGACCTGGGTGGCGTCGAGGTAGTTGAGGCAACCGATCTGGTCGTCGGTTCCCCATTTGCCCCAGTTCTTGGGGGTGTCGTCCCCCAGTAGCTCCGCCATGCTCGGGGCGTCGGCCATGGTGCTCCTCTTCGTCGAGTCGGGTGACCTGGCTCTCACCCTCTCCGGACTCGACGGGTGGCAGCAACCCCTCAGCGGCGCTCCCGCAGCGTTGCCAGGAGCGGGATGGCAGCGATCTTCGCCTCGGTCAGCTCGTCCCAGACGACGTGCGCAGGGTGCGGCGGCGCGCGACGGCAGGTGATCGTGCGCTCGGCGGTGACGATCAGGTCGAGGTGCACGTCGTGGTCGACGGTGGGGATCTCGCCGTCGTCGACGATCTGGTCCTCGTGCACCGTCGTCACCACCGGGGTGTCCTCGGCGACGAGCCCGGCCTCGAACGCGACGGCGAACTCGAGGTCGGAGAACCCACCGCCCTTGCCGAGGCGGGAACCGTCGGGGCTGACGGCCACGCACCCGGCGACGACGAGGTCGACCGGCTCCAGGTCGCCGACGGCGACGGTGCGCCCGGCCGCCGAGGCGCCCTTGATCGACGACGCCTGGCGCGGGGTCCGGTCGCCGAGGTCGTCGGGGTCGAGCAGGAAGAACGGGTCGTCCCCGGCGAGGCGCGGGACGGCCATGTAGACGGTCTTGCCGTCCTCCAGCGCCCGTTGGCGTACCGGCCACTGAGCGGAGTCCGGGTTGCACTTGAGGGTGCGGGCGTTTCGCCAGAGGTCGGTGTCGCGCAGCCGCTCGGCCGCTCTCTCGGCGCCGGTGACGTTGGGGATGCGGTTGCGCGCGCCGGGGAAGCGGGCGTGGCCGCGCTCGGAGAGCGTCGCCCAGATCCGCTCGCGCAGCTCCTGCTTGGCGGCGAGGAGGTCCGGCGGGCCGCCGGCGTCGGCGTCGTGTCTGGCGATGGTGGCCTCCTCCAGGTGCGCTCCGCGCTCGTGAGCACTATTCCGTGTCATGGGGCGGATCAGTGCTCACGAGCGCGAAGCGCACCTACCGACGGGTAGCCAGAAGTGGTGGGATCGCGGCATGGCGCCCACCCACGTCGTGACCAATCAGGTGCCCGAGCTCGTCGACCACGACCTCGCCGCCGACCCGCCGCTGCTCGAGGCCCTCGAGCGCGAGGGCGCAGGCTGGTCGGTCGACGCGCTGCACGACATCGGGCGGCGCGCGGGGTCGGCGCAGGTCCGCGACTGGGCCGACGCCGCCCACCGCAACGAGCCCCGGCTGCGGGCGTTCGACCGCGTCGGCAACCGGGTCGACGAGGTCGACTACGACCCGGGCTACCACGCGCTGCTCGACGAGGCGGTATCCCGCGGGTTCGCCGGGGCCGTGTGGGCCGGCCCGGCCGGGTTCGGCGACACCCCGCAGACCGGCCAGCACGTGGCGCGCGCCGCCGGGTTCCTCGTCTGGTCGCAGGCCGAGGCCGGGCACGGCTGCCCGGTCTCGATGAGCCACGCCGTCCTGCCCGCGCTCGCCCACTCCCCCGAGTTGCTCGCCCGCTTCGGCCCCGGCCTCGTCTCGACGGTGTACGAGCCGGGCCTCGCCGAGCCGACGACGAAGGCCGGCCTGCTCGCCGGCATGGGCATGACCGAGAAGCAGGGCGGCTCCGACGTCCGGGCCAACGCCACCACCGCGACGCCCAACGCCGACGGCAGCCACACCCTCACCGGGCACAAGTGGTTCACGAGCGCGCCGATGTGCGACCTGTTCCTGGTGCTCGCGCAGACGGCCTCCGGGGTCACCTGCTTCCTCGTGCCACGGATCCTCCCCGACGGCACCCGCAACCCCTTCCTCGTCCAGCGGCTCAAGGACAAGCTCGGGAACCGGTCGAACGCGTCGTCGGAGCCGGAGTTCGACGGCACGATCGGCTTCCTCGTCGGCGACGAGGGCCGCGGGGTGCGGACGATCATCGAGATGGTCGCCTGCACCCGCCTGGACAACGCCCTGGGCTCCGCCGCGGGGATGCGTGACGCGCTCCGGCGGGCGGCCTGGCACGCGACCCACCGGCACGCGTTCGGGTCGGCCCTCGTCGACAAGCCGCTGATGCGCGCGGTGCTCGCCGACCTCACCGTCGAGTCCGAGGCGGCGGTGACCCTCGCGATGCGCCTCGCGGGCGCCCAGGACCGTTCGGCGTCGGACGAGCACGAGGCCGCGTTCCGGCGCATCGGGGTCACCCTCGGCAAGTACTGGATCTGCAAGCGGCAGACGGCCGTGGTCGGCGAGGCGCTGGAGTGCCTCGGCGGCAACGGGTTCGTCGAGGAGTCCGGCATGCCGCGACTGTTCCGGGAGTCGCCGCTGAACTCGATCTGGGAGGGCTCGGGCAACGTCAACGCCCTGGACCTGCTGCGGGTCCTCGGCCGGGAGCCCGCCGCCGTCGAGGCCTACCGCGCGGAGGTCGGGGCCGCCTTCGGCGCCGACCACCGTCTCGATGCCGCCTGGAAGTCGATCCTCGACGAGTTGCGCGAGCCCACCGAGGAGCGCGCCCGCTGGCTGGCCGAACGGATGGCGGTCGTGCTGCAGGGCTCGCTGCTGGTGCGCCACGCCCCGACGGCGGTGGCGGACGCGTTCGTCGCCTCGCGGGTGGCCGGCGAGCACGGCGAGGCGCTGGGGACGCTGCCGCGCGGGGTCGACGTCGACGGGATACTCGACCGGCTACCGCTCGACCCCGTCGAGTGGTCCCGCAGTGCTTCGTACCCCGGGTCCCGGCAGCGCTGACGGACCACTCGCCCGGGGCGAGGGACCGACCCGTTCCCCGGACGGCCCGCGCTCACTAGCGTCCGGACCACCATGAACGACCTCCTGCCCGGCGTCACCGCCGCCACCGTCGACGCGCGCATCCGCATCCACCACCTCGAGTCGGGACCCCCCGACGGCGAGCCGGTCGTCCTCGTCCACGGCAACCTGTCCACCGGCCGCTTCTTCGAGCACCTCATGAGCCCGGCGAGCGAGCGCTTCCGGTTCCTCGCGCCCGACATGCGCGGGTTCGGCCGCACCGAGCCCGCCCCGATCGATGCGACCCGGGGCCTCGCCGACTGGGCCGACGACCTCGTCTCCTACCTGCGGATCCTCGGCGTCGAGCGCCCGCACCTCGTCGGGTGGTCGACGGCGGGCGCCGCGATCGCGCTCGTCGCGCGCGAGGTCCCCGTCGCGAGCCTGACCTTCCTCGACCCGGTCTCCCCATTCGGCTACGGCGGGACGTTCCCCGACGGCAGGCCCTGCTCCGACGACCACGCGGGCACCGGCGCCGGGGTCGCGAACCCCCGGTTCGTCGAGCTCCTGCGCGCGGGCGATCGCGGCACCGAGGAGCCCGTGAGCCCCCGCAACGTCATGAACGGCACCTACTGGGCACCCGAGTTCCGGCTCCCGGCGGAGCGCGAGGAGCTGCTGCTCGACGAGATCCTGCTCTCGAACATCGGCGACGACGGCTACCCGGGCGACGCCACCACCTCGCAGCACTGGCCGGGCTCCGCGCCGGGCACCCGGGGCCTGCTCAACGCGCTCTCCCCGAAGTACTGCTCGTGGGCCTGGCTCCCGGAGATCGACCCGAAGCCGCCGGTGCTGTGGACCCACGGTGGGAAGGACCTCGTCGTCGCCGACGGTTCGTTCCTCGAGCTCGGCACGCTCGGGCAGGCGGGTGTGGTGCCGAACTGGCCGGGTGCCGAGGTGTTCCCGCCGCAGCAGATGGTCGCCCAGATCCGCACGGTCCTCGGCCGCTACGAGCAGGCCGGCGGCCGGGTGCGCACCGAGGTGTTCGCCGACTCCGGGCACGGGCCGCACGTCGACGACGCCGCACGGTGGCTCGCCGTCGCCTCGGAGTTCTGGGCGTTCGGCTGACGCCGTGTGCGTGCGTTTCCGTGCTAGGACACGACGGAGACACAGCACGCCGCTAGGGCACGCACAAGGCCGTCAGGCCCAACGCGCGCCCAGGTAGCCGCCCACCATCGCGGTGAGCTCGTCGAGGATCGCCTCGCGCCCCACTCCCGGCTGCTCGAGCACCCACGAGATCGTCACGTGCTCGACGGTGCGCACCAGCATCCACGCGACGGCGTCCACCGGCACGTCCCCGGCGTCCGGATGCTCGGCGAGCAGCGCCCCGGCGACGAGCGCGTCGATGCGGCGAGCGAACCCGGCCCGGCGGCGCCCGACGGTGCGGGGCTGGTCCTGGGAGAGCACCCGGACCAGCTCCGCCTCGTCGGACAGCGCGTCGAGGAGGGCCTCCAGGTGGTGGCGCACGGCGTCGTCGCCGGCGCGCAGGCTCCCCAGGAACGCGCGCGTGATGCGAGCTTCCAGGTCGTCCATCGCCCGCTCGACGACCCGCTCGAGGATCGCCTCCTTGTCCGGGAAGTACTGGTAGAGCGAGCCCGGGCCGACCCCCGCCGCGGCCGCGATGCGGTTCGTGCTCGCGCCCTCGAAACCCCGTTCGAGCAGCACGGATCGCCCGGCGTCGAGGATCCGTTCGACGGTGGCGCGCGAGCGGTCCTGGATCGGGCGACGCCGCATCGCGCGGGGCCCGTCGACGGCCACGGCTACACCTCCTCGGGCGGTCCGGAAACGCGAGTTGAACACGACTCAGGACTCGTGTCAGCGTTCTCGTCATGGTGGCAGAGACCCCGCCGGTGGCGCCCCCCGAGTTCCCGTCACGCTTCCGCAGCGCGCCGGAACGGAACGCGGCCATCGCCCGCCCCCTCGCGTACCTGGGCCGCGTCCGCCACCGCGACGAGGCCCTCGTCGACGAGATCGGGCGGCGCATGCTCGCCCGCGACGAGGTCGGCGCCGAGCTCGCCACCGCGATGCGCCGCGACGCGAGCCCGCGGGTGACCACGACGGCATTGCAGCGGGCGATCGCCGACGGCGCCCGCGACGACGACCCACCCGCCCTGCGCCGGTTCGTCGCCGCCCTCGAGCGCGAGCCCGACTGGCTCGACCGCGACGTGCTCGAACGCGGCGCCCGCGCCTACCGCCGCCTGGGCCGCAGCCGCGACGACGTGCTGCTCGCACTCTCGCTCATCGGCGGCTACCGCTACGTCGGCCCGGCCGACCTCCTCGTCGCCACCGGTGGCCTCACCGGCACCACCGCGATGCGCCGGCTCGGCGAGACGACCGCGTGGGGCTACGCGGTGTCCCGGCCCGGCGGGATGGCCCGCGACGGCGAGGGGTTCCGCGTCACCGCCCACGTGCGCGCCATGCACGCGCTGGTCAACGACCGCTTCGAGCGCCGTGAGGACTGGGACGCGACGGCGCTCGGCCTGCCGGTCAACCGCAGCGACCTGGCAGGCACGCTCGCGCTGTTCAGCGCCACCGCGATGCTCGGCGTGCGCGTGCTCGGGCGCCGGGTCCCGCGCCAGGACGGCCGCGCGATCATGCACCTCTGGCGCTACATCGGGTTCCTCATGGGCGTCGACGAGGACTGGCTCTTCGCCGACGAGCGCGCCCAGCACGCCTTCGACCACCACCTGCTGCTCGCCCAGGGCGGCCCCACCCCCGCGGGCGCCGCCCTGACGACGGCGCTGGTGGAGGGCACCCGCCGCAGCCACGCCGAGCACGGTCACCCACGCCGCGGGCGCTGGGCCCGCCGGCGGCTGCTCTCCCACCTGCGGCTCTTCCTCGGCGCGCAGGGCTGCCGCGACCTCGGCCAGCCGGTGCTCCCGCCCTGGACCGTGCTGCCGGAGATGGCCCGCAACCTCGCCGAGTCGTGGGTGATCGGCGCGGTCGCGCCGGGGCGGCGCTGGCTGGAACGGCGCAGCGACGCCGGCGTCGAGGCCGACCTCGAGCGCCTGCTCGGCGAGCGGCCCCGCCGCCCGGCGGACCTGCCCGTCTGATTCCCTATGGGGGATCGGGTGTCAAGCGGTCTTGCGCTTGATCTTGGTGTGGTCGCAGGATCGTGGTTGGGGAAGGTCGCCTCGTTTGTCGGCGCCGCGAGCGTCTGACCGTTCATGTCCCGCGAGGACTTGCT
>NZ_DASXJD010000110.1:0-8612 GCF_036497585.1 Actinomycetospora sp.
AGCAAGTCCTCGCGGGACATGAACGGTCAGACGCTCGCGGCGCCGACAAACGAGGCGACCTTCCCCAACCACGATCCTGCGACCACACCAAGATCAAGCGCAAGACCGCTTGACACCCGATCCCCCATAGGGAATCAGACGAGGGAGATGACGCCGTAGTCGTAGCCGCGACGGCGGTAGACCACGCTCGGGCGCCCCGAGGACTTGTCGGAGAACAGGAAGAAGTCGTGGCCGACGAGCTCCATGTGCGAGAGCGCATCGTCGACGGTCATCGGCACGCCCTCGTGCTCCTTCACGCGGGCGATGCGGCCCGGACCGTCGCCCTCGACCTCACGGCCGAAGCGGTCGTCGAGCGCCTCCCGGGCGGCGGGGATCGCGGTGTCGGGCAGGAACTCGTGCCCCGCATCCTCCCGCTCCGCCACGGATTCCTCCCGCAGCGCGGTCGGCAGGGCGTCGTCGAGGTCGGCGCCCGAGGCGGGCAACTCCTCGGAGAGGCCCCCCGCCCCGACGGCGACCCGGCGGCGCCCGGCCTTGTGCAGTCGGCGGTCGTGGGCGCGGCGGAGTCGCTCCTCGATGCGCTGGAGGGCCTGGTCCAGCGCGGAGTAGAAGTCGCCGGAACAGCCGACGGCCCGGACGACGGGCCCCCGTCCCCGCCCGGTGATCTCGACGCTCTGGCAGGTCTTGGACCGGCGCGGGTTGTTCTCGTGGAAGAGTTCGACGGACAGTCTGATGATTTTGTGGTCGTAACGTCCGAGTCGTGCCAGCTTGTCGGTCGTGTGGTCGCGGAAGTGCTCCGGGACCTCGACGTTGCGGCCGCAGATGACGATCTCCACATCAACTCCCGAGGGAAGAGGGAGCGGCGCCACGATCGGCCCGTCACAGGGGCCTGGGCCCTCGATGGCGAGGACCGGGCCGGGGGAGGGGGTGGACGCGCCTCCCGGAGACCCGTGGCGTCGCGGTACGACGTTCGCGCCTCCTCTCGGTCTGCCTGACCGGTGAGGTGCGCCACGGTACTGACTCCCGCGGGTGTCCGGAAGGTGTCGAGTGGGCGGCTGCCGCGTCGAGGGAACGCCACGGCCGGACCAACGCGGGGCGTGCCCGGTGATCCGGGTGAGGCGGGTGGGGGTCCGGCCACGCGGGTGAGTGGACGGAGGCTCCCGGCGGCACCGGCCGCCGCGCGTGGCGGGCTCCCGCCGGGTACGCGAGGGCGTCGGGCGCCCACCGCGGTGAGGACCAGCACGAGGTCGACCGGGAGCCCGGCCGCGTCGAGCGCGGCGGCGCAGGCGGCCGCCGTCGCGCCCGTGGTGAGGACGTCGTCGAGGAGCACGACCGGCCCGTGACGGGCCGGCACTCCGGTCGTCGCGCCCGGCCGGACCCGTAGGTTCGTCGCGAGGTTGGCCGCGCGGGCGGCGGCGTCGAGACCCACCGAGTCCCGGGCGCGGCGTGCGAGGGCCAGGGCGCGCACCACGTGCCCGTGCCCGTCGTGGGCGAGCCGGTGGGCGATGCGCAGCATGTGGTCGCCCCCGCGGGCCCGGGCGGCGGCCGCCCGCGACGGCGCGGGCACCAGCAGGCAGCCACCGCCGGTGAGGCGGGTGAGCGCCGCTCCCAGCGCCGCGGCCAGCGGGACGGCGAGGTCGCGGCGGCCGCGCTCCTTGTAGGCGATGACGGCGTGCCTCGGGGCCCCGGTGTAGGGCGCGAGGGCCATCGCGGGCGGGAGGTCGGGCCGCTCGGGGGCGGGCAGCGGGCGCCGCAGGGCTGCCAGGCACGCCGAGCAGAGCCCGGTGCCGGGCGCCACCGTGGCCCCGCAGCCGCCACAGGGAGCAGGGAGCAGCAGGTCGACCAGGGCCGCCACCGGGCGGGCCCCGAGGAGTCGTGTCAGCACACCCCCGAGGCTGGCGGGCCCGGACTCCGCCCGGCCAGCACCGCGACGCCGGCTGTGGACGACCCGGGGGGTCCGGTGCCGCTGTGGACGACCGGTTGCTCCGGGAGGAGGCACCTACCCCGGGTACGCGGGCACCGAGGAGTTCGACCCGCCCGGCACCGAGCGCCACACGTCTCCCCCGTCCGAGCCGTCCGCGGGCAGCGCCCACAGCCCGCCCTGGTCGACCACCAGCGTCGGGCGGTTCGGGGCCGCCGCCACCGCGGTGACCGGGGGCGTGAGATTGGTCGTGGGCCCGTCGTCGAGGTCGAGCCCGTCGGCCGAGGCCCGTTGCACCGGGTGGCCCGCCGCCGACCCCACCGCGACCAGCCGGTCGGTCTGCGACCAGGTCACGTCGACGACGCCCTCGAGCGCCTTCCCCGCGGGCCCGGGGCGCAGCACGCGGACCGCGCCCAGCCGGGCCCCGCCCCCGGCGTCGCGCAGCACGGTCGCGAGGACGACGTGTCCCCCGGCGACCAGCGCGACCCGCGTGCCGTCCGGGGAGAGCCGCAGGCCCGTGAGCGCACCGAGACCGGCGAGCGGCGTCGTGTCGAGCCCGACCGGCGCGAGGACCGGGGCGTCGGGGGACGGCCCGCCGCGCACCGCGCGCAGCGGGCGCCCGTCCACCACCGTCCACACCTCGGCACCGTCCGGGGTCCACGACGGGCGGGTGATCGTCGTGCCGGTGATCGGCGTCGGGGAGACCGCCGCGCCCACCCGGCCCACCGAGAGCCGCATCGTCGCGCCCTCCAGCCCGACGACGGCGACGTCGCGGCCGTCGGGCGAGGCGGCGGCGCTGCGGGCGTCGTCGACGCCGGTGACGAGGTCGGGTGCCGCCGGACGGCCGGGGTCGGGCCCGAGGGTGGGGTCCTGCGGGATCGCCCGCACCCGGCCGCCGGTGACGAGGAGCGCCGACGACGTCGCCGCGTCGCCGCTCGCCGGGGCGCTGGGCAGGTCCTGACGGTCCCGGACGGCGGGCGGGAGGCCCGCGAGGACGTCGTCGACGCCGAGCTGCGGGCGCCCGTCGAGCAGCGGGGTGCCGTCCACGGTGAGGCGGACGCGGTCGAGGCCCACGCCGGCGAGGGTGAGCACGACCTGCTGCGCGATCTCGGCGCGGCGGCCAGCGTCGAGCGCGTCCACCGGCCCGATGTGCGTCAGGTCCACCGTCGCGACGCCGTCGGTGGTGGTGCCGACCGCCGAGCGGAGCAGCGCGCCGGCCGGGAGGGCCGAGAGCGCGGCGCCGCGGAGATCGTCGGAGGGGCCCGAGAAGAGCTCGTCGAGCACCCGGGCGGGGACCGAGCGAACGGGGCTGGTCGCGAGGTAGCGGGTCTCCCCCACCGGCGCGCCGCCGACCGCCGCGGAGAACCAGATGCGCACCGGCCGGGTGTTGGCCCGCAGGTCCGAGTGCCGAACGATCGTGCCCGGCGGCAGCGCGGAGATGCGCCAGACCCCGTTGTTCTCGGTGAGCCCGACGGTGACGTCGACGGTTCCGGGGTCGGGGACGAACGCCCCGTCGGGACGCAGGGTGCCGAGCTTGTCGGCCCGCACGCGCACCGAGGCCGTCCCGGACTGCCCGCTGCCGGGCGAGAACACGGTGTCGACCCGGTCGTCCACCACGGTCGGCGAGGACCCGTCGTCCCAGGAGCCGGCCGCGGGCGGCGAGAGGAACGCCCGGGCGGCGCTGTGGCGCTCGGCGGTGGCGCCGGAGGCGAGGATCCAGCCCCGCACGATCTCCAGCGGCTGTGCCCCGCGGGCCGGCCCGGGCGGCGCGCTCGGTTCGGCCGGGTCGCCGACGCGGCGCAGCACCGTCACGTCGGACGAGCCCGGCACCGTCGCGCACCCGGCGAGCAGCAGCGCCACGAGGCCGAGGAGGGCCGCGAGCAGGGCGCGGTGGCGGCTCACCACGCCTCCCCGCGCCCCGACACCGCCCCCGGCCGGTCGGGCCCGGCGGTGTCGTCCCTGCCGTCCCCGTCCCCGGCCTCGTCGTCCCCGGCGCGGGTCGCGGGGATCTCCCCGGTGGGCGGCGGCAGGGCGGTCCCGGTGGTGGCCGCGGCCTCGTGGATGCCGGGCTCGGCGTCCGCGGGCGCGCCGGTGACCGGGATCAGCGGCAGCGGGCTGGTGCGCAGCAGGTCGCCCGCGGTGCGCGGGAGGGTCAGCCGGAACACCGAGCCGTGGTCGGTCTCGCCCCAGGCCTGCAGCCAGCCGCCCTGCAGCCGGGCGTCCTCGAGGCTGATCGCCAGGCCCAGCCCCGTCCCGCCGCTGCGGCGCTGCCGGGACGGGTCGGCGCGCCAGAACCGGTTGAACACCAGCCCGGCCTCCCCGGGCTTCAGCCCGATGCCGTGGTCGCGCACCACCACCGCGACGGCGTGCTCGTCGGCGGCCACGCGGACCTCGACCGGCCTCGACTCGCCGTGGTCGAGGGCGTTGGCCAGCAGGTTGCGCAGGATGCGCTCGACGCGGCGGGGGTCGACCTCGGCCTCGGCGGGCTCGGTGAGGTCGAGCAGCAACGGGGTGGCGGTGGCGTCGACGAGGTGGCGGACGGTCTCGGCGGAGCGCCGCACGATGTCGCGCAGGTCGACGCGCTCCACGGCCAGCTCGGCGACCCCGGCGTCGAGCCGGCTGATCTCCAGCAGGTCGCCGAGCAGCGACTCGAAGCGGTCGAGCTCGTCGACGAGCAGCTGTGCCGAGCGCCGCGCGACGGCGTCGAGATCCTCCGCCTGGTCGTGGAGCACCTCCGCAGCCATGCGCACCGTCGTCAGCGGGGTCCGCAGCTCGTGGCTGACGTCGGAGGTGAACCGGCGCTGCAGGGCCCCGAACTCCTCGAGCTGGTGGATCTGCTGCTGGATGCTGGCCGCCATCTCGTTGTAGGACTCCGCGAGCCGGGCCACCTCGTCGTCGCCGTAGACCGGCATGCGCTCGTCGAGGTGGCCGTCGGCGAAGCGCTCCGCGACGTCGGCGGCCTGGCGGACCGGGCGCACCACCTGCCGGGTGACGATGCTGGAGATGCCGGCGAGCAGGCCGAGCAGCGCGAGCCCGGCCAGCGCGAGCGTGGACTGGATGAGCGCGAGCGTCCGCTGCTCGGCCGACAGCGGGAAGATCAGGTAGAGCTGCAGGTTGCGGCCGGCGGTGCGCACCGGCTGCCCGACGATGAGGGCCGGGACCCCCGCGCCGCCCGCCGCGGGCACCGTCACGTACTTCGTCGCGAGGAACCCCTTGAGCACGGGGTCGCGCAGCTGCGGGGGCACGACGTCGGCGGGTCCCGACGACGGGTCCGCCTGGCCGGGCATGGCGGCGCCGGTCGTGCTCGTGGATCCGAGCGGCTCGGTGCCGGCCACCAGTACCGCCTCGAACGCTCCGGCGTCGCGGGAGTCGGAGCCGGCCCCCGAGGACGTGAGCCGGTCGAGGGCCTCGTCGAGGGTGCTCTGGGTGCCGTCGCGGTCGGGGTCGACGCGCGCGAGGTCCCGCTCGAGGTTGCCGCGGCTGATGTCGGCCTGGACCAGCGCCGCCTGCTGCTTGCCCTGGAGCAGCCGGTCGGCGATCTGGGTCTGCAGCACGAGACCGAGCACGAGCACCACGACGCTGGACATGGCGACGGTGGAGAGCACGACGCGCAGCTGCATCGAGCGGCGCCACAGCACCCGCACCGCGCCGACCCGCTCGGCGAGGGCGAGCTCGAGGCGGCGCCGCAGCCCCGAGACCCGGTCAGCCACGCCTGCCCACCGCGTGGATCAGGGGGGCCCGGCCTTGTAGCCGACGCCGCGCACGGTGAGCACCACCTCGGGGTGCTCCGGGTCCTTCTCGACCTTCGAGCGCAGCCGCTGGACGTGCACGTTCACCAGCCTGGTGTCGGCCGCGTGCCGGTAGCCCCAGACCTGCTCGAGCAGCACCTCGCGGGTGAAGACCTGGCGCGGCTTGCGGGCGAGGGCCACGAGCAGGTCGAACTCCAGCGGGGTGAGCGGGATCGGCGACCCGCCGCGGCGGACCTGGTGCGCCGGTACGTCGATCGTCACGTCGCCGATCTGCATCTGCTCGCTGGGCTCGGTGGGGAACTGCCGCAGGCGGGCCCGGATGCGCGCGACGAGCTCCTTGGGCTTGAACGGCTTGACGATGTAGTCGTCCGCGCCGGACTCCAGGCCCAGCACGATGTCCACCGTGTCGGTCTTCGCGGTGAGCATGACGACCGGCACCCCGGACTCCGCCCGGATCGCCCGGCACACGTCGATCCCGTTCATGCCCGGCAGCATGAGGTCGAGGAGCACGAGGTCCGGGGCGGACTCCCGCACCGTCGGGAGCGCATCCGCGCCGTCGGACACGACCGTGGTGTCGAAACCCTCGCCCTGAAGGACGATCGTCAGCATCTCGGCGAGCGAGGAGTCGTCGTCCACCACGAGGATTCGCGAGCTCATGTCTCAATGGTGTCACTTCTCACCGACAATCCGGGAGCGAACTCCGCGGTCAGCACGGCTTGGATCACTTCGTCAGCCGTCCGGGTGAGTGCTTTGTCCCCCGAATGCCGGTTCTCGGCCACCCACCAGCGGCTCCACCACTGCCGTTCGGCGAGCTCGTCGTAGACCTGGGCGCACCGCAGCTGCAGTGCGGCGTCCGCCTCGAAGCCGTCGGGGGCGCGGCCGGGGGCGGTACGGGCGCGTTCCCGGACCCGCTGCGCCGCGAGCTCCGGGGGCACCCGGACGAGGACCTGGGCGTCCGGGGCGGGCACGCCGAAGCGCTCGACCTCGAGGGCGTGGACCCAGGCGGCGAACTCCCCGACGCCCTGGTGCAGGCGGGCCGAGCCGTAGGCGGCGTTGGAGGCGACGTAGCGGTCGACGAGGACGAGGTCGTGCGCGGCGCGGAGGTCGATCAGGCGCGGCGCGGCATCGCGTCGATCGAGGGCGAACAGCAGGGCCATCGCGTGGACCGACGCGGCGGTGTCGCCGTGCTCGCCGTGCAGCGCCTCCCCCGCCAGGGCGGCGTGGACGTCGTCGTCGTAGCGGGGGAAGGCGAGCGTCGCGACGGAGGCGCCCCGCGTGCGGGCGGCCCGGCCGAGCGCGTCGACCAGGGTCGCCTTGCCCGCCCCGTCCAGCCCCTCGACGGCCACCACCACGCCCACGGGCGACCACGCTAGTCAGCGACGGGGTGTGACGACGGTGGGAGGGGCCGTTCCGAGCGAAGGGCACCGTCGCTCGAGTAGATCGAGCGAAGGGGCCCCTCGGTCGGAATCCGGCGAGCACCCGCGGATGAGCGACGGGCTCCACCGATCGAATAGATCGATCGATGGTGCCCTTCGGTCAGTTCAGCCCGCGGTGGCTCAGTAGCGGTAGTGGTCCGGCTTGTACGGGCCCTCGACGTCCACGCCGATGTACTCGGCCTGGTCCTTGGTGAGCTTGGTCAGCTCGGCGCCGAGCGCCTCGACGTGGACGCGCGCGACCTTCTCGTCGAGGTGCTTGGGCAGGCGGTACACGCCGATCGGGTACTCACCGGGCTTGGTGAAGATCTCGAGCTGCGCGATCGTCTGGTTGGCGAACGAGTTCGACATGACGAAGCTCGGGTGGCCGGTGGCATTGCCGAGGTTCAGCAGCCGGCCCTCGCTCAGGATGATGATCGAGTGGCCGTCGTCGAACTTCCACTCGTCGACCTGCGGCTTGATGTTGATCCGCGTGGCGTCGCCGGACTTCTCCAGCTTCTCCATCTGGATCTCGTTGTCGAAGTGGCCGATGTTGCCCAGGATCGCCTGGTGCTTCATCCGCTTCATGTGGTCGAGGGTGACGATGTCCTTGTTGCCGGTCGTCGTGATGACGATGTCGGCCTGCTCGATCACGTTGTCGAGCGTCTGGACGTCGTAGCCCTCCATGAGCGCCTGGAGCGCGCAGATCGGGTCCGTCTCGGTGACGGTGACCCGGGCGCCCTGGCCTGCCAGCGACTCCGCCGAGCCCTTGCCGACGTCGCCGTAGCCGCAGATGACGGCCTTCTTGCCGGAGATCAGGACGTCGACCGCACGGTTGATGCCGTCGACGAGCGAGTGGCGGCAGCCGTACTTGTTGTCGAACTTCGACTTGGTGACCGAGTCGTTGACGTTGATCGCCGGGAACAGGAGCTTGTCCTGCTCGGCGAACTCGTAGAGCCGGTGGACACCGGTGGTGGTCTCCTCGGTGACGCCCTTGATGCCGGACGCGACCTTGGTCCAGTGCTGCTTGTCGGCCTCGAGGGAGCGGCGCAGCGTGTCGAGGACGACCTGGTACTCGGCCGGGTCCTCGTCGGTGACCGACGGGACGACGCCGGCCTTCTCGAACTCGACGCCCTTGTGGACGAGCATCGTGGCGTCGCCGCCGTCGTCGAGGATCATGTTGGGCCCGCGGGTGTCCGCGTCGGCCCAGGTCATCATCTGCTCACAGCACCACCAGTACTCCTCCAGCGTTTCGCCCTTCCAGGCGAAGCAGGAGACGCCCTGGGGGTTGTCGGCGGTCCCGTTCGGGCCGACGACGACCGCGGCGGCCGCGTGGTCCTGGGTGGAGAAGATGTTGCAGGAGGCCCAGCGGACCTCGGCGCCGAGGCTCGTCAGCGTCTCGATGAGCACCGCGGTCTGGACGGTCATGTGCAGCGAGCCCGAGATGCGCGCACCGTGCAGCGGCTTCGCCTCGGAGTACTCCCGGCGCAGCGCCATCAGGCCCGGCATCTCGTGCTCGGCCAGGCGGATCTC
>NZ_DASXJD010000111.1:0-63027 GCF_036497585.1 Actinomycetospora sp.
GCTAGCGGTGATGCACGAGCGGGCCGATCATTCGGCGTCCTGGTCTGCGGGTCCTTTGCGGCTGGTCACGGAGCGCTTCGCCCACGACCCCGGCGTGCTCCATGTCCACACCCCGGGCGGGACCTCGACGCCGGTGTTGCTCGTGGTGACCCACCACGAGGTGCTCCAGGAAGTCCTGCCCAGTGGACGGGCGGCAGCGGGCTCGGCCCGCTTCGAGCTGGCGCGCCTGGCCGACACCGTCACCACCCACCATCACGTCGAGCTCGCGCTCGACCTCGGCCACACCCGCTGCGTCGTGGCAATGATTCGGCCCCGCCGTCTGGCCAGCGGCGCCGATTGGGCGGGCGAGGCGATACAGCTCCGGGATGCGGTGGCCGTCGCCGGGCTGACCGCGGCGATCTACCCGAAGTGGGCGCCGTGGCGCCCCCCGACCGTGGCGGTGGTCGGCGCCGGCGGCACGGTGGTCGTGCCCGAGGAACTGCGTCACGCCGGGCCGTTGGCGCTGGAGCTGGCCGTCGATGATCCGTGGGCGCCGGTGGTGTGGCCTCGATGGCCGCGCGAGGAGGCACTGTGGGTCCCCGCCGCCGGTTATGTCAGCAGCGATGATCCCGACGAGACGGCGCTGTCGCGGTTCGCGGCGGGTTTCGGTGAGTTCCCGACCAAGGTGAGTAATCTCGGGAGGTGCTGGGAGTTGCTGCTCCAGGCGCCTCGCCTGTATCGGCGGCTGCAGGCCGATCCTGTGGTCGCTTGCTGTGCCCGTGCGCTTCGGTCGCGCCCGCAGGACGCCGTCACCGCCCTCTCCGAGCTCGGGCTCGGGTCCGATGCTGTCATCGCGGCCCTGATCGAGTCGGGGCTGGTCGCCGTCGGGTTCACCGGGGACGCGGACGTCGCCGCGAAACTGTGGGTCACCAGCCCGGCGCTGGGGGCGCTGATGGGCGGCCTCGGCGAGGACACGGTGCGCGAGGCCGCCTTCGAGCGATGCGGGCCGGTGCTGGAGACCCTGCTCGACACAAGCGTCGACCCGCACGCCGCGGTCGGCCGGTTCGGACCTGAGGCGATGGCCATGGCTGCCATGCAGCCCCACCAGATCGACGGACTGTGGGACGCCGCTCAGGTGGTGCCGCAGTCGATGCTCGACCCCGACACCCGCGCGGTGGCCGCGCGACGGCTGTTCGACCGGCGCATCGACCCAGGGGTGCTGCGGGTCAGCGGCTCGGGCGCGTTGATCGTGGGGGATGCGACGAGGGTGCTGACCGGCACGCGACACCTTCGCGGTCAGGTCGAGGCGCGGCGGGGCGTCAACGGCCCGGACTGGCTGTCGCTGCCGGCCGCCTCGGCCGCACTGGCGATCCTCGCGCGGCTGGCGGCGCGCGGGCACCCCGAGGCTGCGCGACTGGCGCAGCGCTTCCGCCGCCAGTGGGTGCACCTCGCCCGCGCCGCACCGGATTTGGTGAGCATCGACCTGGTCCTCGCCGAACTGCTCGTCCGCTCCTCGGACACGGAGTCCTACTAGGGCGTGTCTGGCGGATCATGAGAGCCAGTCCAGGGTGGCGTTCAGGGTGATCCCGCCGGCGTAGTTGATGGCGAGTTTGTCGCTGCGTTGGGCCAGTCCGCGCCACTGTTTGAGCGCGCCGAAGCCACGTTCGACGACGTTGCGCTGCTTGTAGCGCTCGGCGTCGAACTTCGGGGGGCGCCCGCCGCGGGACCCGAGCTTGCGGCGTCGGGTCTTCTCGTCCTGACGCTCGGGGATGGTGTGGGGGATGCCGCGCTGGCGCAGCATCGCGCGGTGGCCCTTGGAGCTGTAGGCCTTGTCGGCGAGCAGGTGATCGGGTCGGGTCCGGGGCCGTCCCGGCCCGATCCGCTCGACCGAAAGCTGGTCGAGCAGCACCGGCAACAGCGGGCTGTCGTGGGCGTTTCCGCCGGTCAGGGTGATGGCCAGCAGCCGCAGGTGGCCGTCGACGAGGGCGTGGACCTTGGTGTTCAGCCCGCCACGGGAGCGCCCGATCCCGTGGTCGTCGGGCTCGTGCTTCCCGGCCCGCGCGCGGACTTCAGCTAAAGATCCCGGACGGGCCCCCTATATGGACCCCAGCGACCGCGACGACGTCCTCCCGGTCCGCGTCATCGGACTCGGGGTCATCGGCGGGCTCGCTCGCGACCGGCTCGGCGGTGGCGGCGTTGCCGGCCAAGCGGCGCAGCGTGGCGCCGTGCTGGTGAAGCTTCGCCGCGGTGGAGTCGGCCGCGACCTGCCAGTCGATCTCACCCCGGGCGTCGGCCTCGGCCTGAGCGCGGGCCAGCAGCCGGTCGAAGGTGCCATCGGCGCACCAGCGGTTGAACCGGTCGTAGACGGTCTGCCAGGGCCCGAAGCGCTCGGGCAGATCACGCCACGGGGCGCCGACGCGGAACCGCCACACCATCGCCTCGAGCATGGTGCGGTGATCCCGCCACCGGCCCCCGCGGCGCGGGGTGCGGTCGGGGAGCAGCGGCTCGATCCACTCCCACTTCTCCTCGGAGATCTCCTGCCTGATCACAGCAAGATCTTCCCCCACGAACCCCTATCGATCCGTCAGACACGCCCTAATCCGTCCTATGACACGGATCAGTGCTCACGAGCGCGGAGCGCACCTACTCGGCGTGGTGCGAGGGCTGCAGCCCGTACACCGGGGTGTCGAGACCCTCCTGGCGCGCCTTGAGCTGCAGCGCCAGGTAGAGCGAGTAGTGCCGGCTCTGGTGCAGGTTGCCGCCGTGGAACCACAGGTTGGGCTGCTGGGTGGGCTTCCACATGTTGCGCTGCTCGCCCTCCCACGGCCCGGGGTCCTTGGTGGTGTCCGAGCCCAGGCCCCACACCTTCCCGACCCGCTCCGCCATCTCGTCGCCGATGATGTCGGCCACCGAGGTGATCATCGAGCGGTAGCCGGTCGCGAGGACCACCAGGTCGGCCTCGAGCTCGGTGCCGTCGTCGAGGCGGATCCCGGTCTCGGTGAACTCCGCCAGCTGCCCCTTGACCAGCTTCACCTTGCCCTCGGCGACCAGGTCCGCGGCGCCGACGTCGATGTAGTAGCCCGAGCCGCGGCGCAGGTACTTCATGAACAGGCCGGACTCGTCGTCACCGAAGTCGAGGTCGAACCCGGCTTCGCGTAGCCGCTGGTAGAAGTCGGCGTCGCGGACCTTGGCCTCGTCGTAGGCCGGCTTCTGGAAGTCGGCCATGATCCGGTAGGGCAGTGAGGCGAACGTGAGGTCCGCGGTCCGGGTGTCGACCCCGGAGCGGACCGCCTCCTCGGAGTACAGCCCGCCGAGCGCGAGCTCCATCAGCGTGTCCGACTTGATGATGTGCGTGGACGAGCGCTGCACCATCGTCACGTCCGCGCCGGCCTCCCACGCCGACCCGCAGATGTCGAAGGCCGAGTTGTTCGAGCCGACGACGACGACCTTCCTGCCCTCGTAGCCCTCCGGCCCGGGGTGCTCCGAGGAATGCTGGATCTCGCCGCGGAAGCGATCCATGCCCGGGAACTCCGGGCGGTTCGGCTTGCCGGAGACGCCCATCGCGAAGACGAGCTGCCGCGGCCGGAGCACGACCTCCTCGGGCCCGTTGCCGCGGTCGCGCTGGAGCTTCACGGTCCAGCGGCCCTCCGCCTCGTCGAACTCGGCGGATTCCGCCGTCGTCGAGCCCCAGTAGTTGATCTCCATGACCCGCGTGTACATCTCGAGCCAGTCGCCGATCTTGTCCTTCGGCGCGAACACCGGCCAGTTGTCCGGGAACGGCAGGTAGGGCAGGTGGTCGTACCAGACCGGGTCGTGCAGGGCGAGGCTCTTGTACCGCTTGCGCCAGGAGTCCCCGGGCCGCTCGTTGCGCTCGACGACGATCGTCTCGACGCCGAGCTGGCGCAGCCGCGCCGCGAGCGCGATGCCGCCCTGGCCGCCGCCGATCACCACGACCTCGGGCTGGCGCGAGTAGCCCAGCTCCTCGGCCTCGCGCTCGCGGCCCTCCTTCCAGGTCTCGCGGTCGGGGTCCGCGCCGTGGAACGTGCCCTTCGGCCGGTTCTCCCCCTTGCTCTCCTCGTGGCCCTTGAGCTCGTCGAGGCTCGTGAGCAGCGTCCAGGCCTTGCCGTCCTTGAGGCGCACGTGCCCCGTGCCGCGCCCGACCGCGGTCTCGAAGCGCAGCCACGCCTCGTCGACCCCATCGGCGCCGGTGGCCTCGCCGCTCACCGCGAACCCGGTCGGGTCGATCCCGTCGAGGACGCTGCGCAGCAGGTCGGCGACCTCGTCCTTGCCCTCGACGGTCTTGATGTTCCAGGTGAAGGAGACCAGGTCTCGCCAGTAGCACTCGTCGGCGAACAGCGACACCGCGCGGTCGACGTCGCGCGCAGACAGCGCCTCCTGGAACGACGACACCCACTGCTCGACGCGGGCCCCCACGTCGCTCCCGGGACGGTCCAGTGTCTGGGTCACGGCGCACCTCTTCCTCACTTCGTGCGGGCCCGGGGGCCCCGCAGGCTGTCGGTGACCACCGTCACGCCCGCGCGCGCACGCGGCAAGGGTTGCAGCGGTGTTGCGACGACATGCGGCACACCGAGGACACCGGGAGCGGAACAGCGTCCCGGATCACACTGGACGTCGAGCGCACTCGAGGTCCTAGCGTGAAGGCCGTGACCGACTCAGCACCCCTCGCCACGACGCGCCGTTGGTGGATCCTCGCCGTCATCGGCGTGGCCCAGCTGATGGTCATCCTCGACAACTCCATCGTGAACATCGCGCTGCCCTCGGCGCAGGCGGACCTCGGGTTCAGCGACGCGCAACGGCAGTGGGTCGTCACCGCCTACGCCCTGGCGTTCGGCAGCCTGCTCCTGCTCGGCGGGCGGCTCTCCGACCTCTTCGGGCGCAAGGCCGCGTTCGTCGTGGGCCTCGTCGGGTTCGCCGTCGCCTCCGCGCTGGGCGGGCTCGCCCCGGGCTTCGGGCTGCTGGTCGGGGCCCGCGCGCTGCAGGGCGCCTTCGGTGCGCTGCTCGCCCCGGCGGCGTTGTCATTGCTGACGACGACGTTCCCGGCCGGTCGCGACCGGGCCCGCGCCTTCGGCGTGTTCGCCACGCTCGCCGGCTCCGGGGCGGCGATCGGGCTGCTGCTCGGCGGCACGCTCACCGAGTACGCCGACTGGCGCTGGTGCATGTACGTCAACGTCATCTTCGCCGCCGTCGCGCTGGTCGGCGCCCTGGTCCTGCTGCCCGCGCACCCGCGCCGGCAGCGTCCCCACCTCGATCTCGCGGGCACCCTCACCGCCTCCGGCGGGCTGTTCTGCATCGTCTTCGGGTTCGCGACCGCCGAGACCAGCGGCTGGACCTCGTGGGTCGTCTACGCCTTCCTCGCGGGCGGGGTGATGCTGCTCGGCGCGTTCGTCGCGATCCAGCGGGGTGTCAAGGCTCCGCTGCTGCCGCTGCGCGTGCTGCTCGACCGGCACCGCGGCGGCTCCTTCCTGACGATCCTCGTGCTCACCACCGGCATGTTCGGCGTGACGCTCTTCCTCGCCTACGTGCTGCAGCAGTACCTCGGGTTCACGCCGGTGATGACCGGGGTCGCCATGCTGCCGATGGTCGCCGCGATCATGTCGGCGTCCACGACGATGCCCTCGCTGCTCCTGCCCCGCGTCGGCCCGAAGCCGCTGATCTTCGTCGGGCTGCTCCTCGGGGCCGGCGCCCTGTTCTGGTTCTCGTTCCTCTCCCCCGGGTCGTCCTACGCCGGGAGCGTCCTCGGGCCGCTCATCGTCATGGGCCTCGGTATGGGCACCGCGATGTCGACCTCGATCAACACCGCGACGCTGGGCGTGGACCCGCAGGACGCGGGCGTGGCCTCGGCGACGGTCAACACCATGCAGCAGGTCGGCGGCTCGGTCGGGACGGCGCTGCTGTCCTCGATCGCCGGGACCGCGACCGCCGCCGCGCTCGCCGTCGCGGGCACCTCGCAGCGCACGGCCGCCCTCGCCGGCTACGACCGCGCCTTCGTCGTCGCCTCGGTCATCTTCGTCGTCGGCGCCGTGGTGTGCGGGCTGCTCGTGCCCGCGGGCCGGCCGCACGCGACGCCGTCGTCGGGACCCGCCCGGGCGACCGACGACGGACAGGCCGCGCGGGAGCTGCCCGCGGGCGCCGACGCCGACGGTGCCTGGGGCGGCCCGGACACCGTGACCACCCCCGTCCCGGCGACGGTGGGCGCGCGGGCGAGCGGCGGGCTCGTCGGACGGGTCCTCGACGGAGCCGGCTCGGACCGCGGCCAGCGGGCGGCCACGGTGACGCTCATCGACGCGACCGACGGCGCCCAGGTCGGGCGGGCCCGCACCGAGGCCGACGGCTCCTACGCCCTCGCGGTGCCCCGCCCCGGCGACTACCTGCTGGTCTGCTCGGCGCCGGGCAGCCGTCCGGTGGCCGAGCGGGTGCGGGTGGCGACGGTCGACCTCGAGATCTCCCGCGACCTCTGGGCCCCGGCCGGCTGACCCACCGGCCGCTACTCCGGGTCGTTCGGCGTGTCCGACCCGGCCCGGTAGGGCGTCGTCACGCCCTCGTACATCAGATGCGCGACGAGGCCCTGCTTCGGGTGGGCGAGGTTGTGGCAGTGGTCCATCCAGAGGCCCGGGTTGTCGGCGACGAACGCGACGTCGAACGTCGTGCCGTCGGGCACGTCGAGCGAGTCGATCCACCAGGGGCTGCCGGTCGCGGGGACGCCGTTGCGGGCGAGCACCACCGCGTGGTGGCCGTGCAGGTGCATCGGGTGGACCTCGCCGGAGGTGTTGCTGATGCGCATCCGGACCACGTCGCCCTCGCGCACGACGAACATCGGCACGTCCGGGTAGAGGTGGCCGTTGATCGTCCAGTACAGCCCCGGCACCCCGCCGATGAAGCCGGGCCGCCGCCCGATGGCGTAGTCGAACACCCGTGCCGGGGTGGTCGGGCCGAAGCCGATCGTCGTGGGGTCGAGTGGGGTCGGGGTGCCGTAGGTGAGCAGGTCCACGACGGCGTTCGGGGCGGGCGCCGGGGGTGTCGTGGGGTTCCCGACGACGACCGCCACCCCGCCCAGCTCGATGCGCGCCGGCGCGGTGACCTCGAGGTCGGCGCGGCCGCCCGCGGTGACCTGCGTCGCGGCGCCGACCACCGGGGTCGGGCCCCGGACGTCGGTCCCGTCGACGGCGAGGACCCGGTAGGGCGAGGCCGACCACGCCCGCATCGGGCCGCTGTCGGTGTTGGTCACCCGCACCCGCACGGCGGTGCCCGGGGCCGCCCGGACCGCGAGGTCGCCGTCGACGCCGGAGACGGTGCGCCGGCCCTCGTAGAGGTGCACGAGTGCGGAGACGTCGGTCGGTGACGGAGCCGCGGACGTCCCCCGGGGGACGACGACGAGCGCCCCGAAGAGCCCGCCGCGAACCTGGTCGTCGGCGACCTGGTGGGAGTGGTACCAGAAGCTCCCGACCTGGTCGGCCCGGAAGCGGTAGACGAACTGGCCGCCGGGCGGGACCGCGTCCTGGGTGACGCCCGCGACGCCGTCGTCGCCGGCGGGGACGTCCACGCCGTGCCAGTGCAGGGTCACCCCCCGCGGGACGTCGGCGTCGACCAGCCGCACGCGCACCGTCTGGCCCTGGACCGCGCGGATCTCCGGACCCGGCGTGACGCCGTTGAGCGTGTAACCGGTGACCGTCCGGCCCCCGGCGAGCCGCACGGTCTGGGCGCGCGCGACGAGCGTGACGTCGACGTCGGCCGGCCCGTCGGGCAGGCGCAGGGTGTCCACGGACCGGCCGCCCGCCCCGGACATGCCCGCCATGCCCGCCATGCCCGCCATGCCGGGCTGGCCGGCGGTCGACGCCGGGCCGCCGCCGTAGTCCGGGTAGCCCATGTCGGCCACCGAGTAGTCGCCCGCCGGGAGGCTGGTCGCCCAGAACCAGGCGATCGGGGCGAGGACGACGATCGTCGCGAGGACGGCGACGAGGGTGCGACGACGGCCGGGGCCGCGGCGGGCGGGGGCGGGAGGGGGTGCGAGCGGGGGCGCCCCGCGGGCGTCGTCGGTCCCGAGCACGTCCGTCCTCCCGCCCCGCGCCGGTCTGCCGGGGGTCGGCTCAGACCTGGGCGGCGTGGGCGCCGGTCGACGTGTCGGCCGGGGCCGCCACGGGCGCCGAGGCCTTCCGGGCCGCGACCAGCGCGACGACGAGCAGCACGAGCGCGACGGCGCCGTGGAGCAACCCGAGCGCGGGCACCGAGTGCGAGAAGATCCCCAGGGCAACCTGGACGATGACGGTGCCGAAGGCCGCGCCGGCCCACGCCACCGCACCGGGGAAGCGGGCGAAGAACGACACCACGAAGAGCAGGAGCCCGACCACCGGGACGATCATCTGGCCGTTGAGGCCGTGGATCATGAAGCCGGCGACGCCGTCGAACACCAGGGAGTCGCTCTCCATCCCCGCCTTGTCGAGGACCCCGCCGTTCTCGATCCACGTCGAGAGGCCGAAGAGGGCCCAGGCGATGGCGGCGGCCTGCACGACGACCTCGAGGGCAAGCAGGTAGGCCAGGACACGATAGATGGCGCGCATCGGGTTACCCCCGGGATCTCACGTGCGGTGGTGGTCGCGCGGCCGCCACGGATCCTCTGGCCCAACGCCGTCGGGACGTCTCACGCGTGTGGTCACTCTAAGTCCACCAGTGAGGGGAGGTCTTAATTCTTTCGAGTGAGAAGTCCGGATCGCGACTCCGCGCCGCGATCTGTGGGATTCGCCGCCCCGGGCCGGGCACCACCCATGAGCCCCGGCCGTGGTGGGTACCGTCGGGTCATGGCCGACAGCCTCACCGACACGACCTCGGTCCCCGAACTCGTCGGGCTCGCCGCGGCCGACGCCCACGACGCCGCGCTCGACGCGCGGCTCCTGGCCGTCCCGCAGAACGCCGCCCACACCGGCGCCGGGCGCAGCACCGTCACCAACCAACGCCCGCGGGCGGGCGCCTCCGCCACTCCGGGCGACACCATCTCGATCTGGGTCGACGACCCGGCCGCCGGGCCCCCGTCCGACGAGGGCCCCGACGACGACGGCTCGGGCGGCGGGGGCGGCGGCTCCCGCGTCCCCGAAGGGCCGAAGCCGACCCCGACCGCCGGCGCCGCGTAGATGCCCTCCGGGCTCGTGAGCACATGCGCGAAGCGCACCTAGTGCACGAACTGCAGCCCGGAGCGCACGGCGACCCGCGGCTTGATGTGCTCGTCGATGATCGCCCGGTGCTCCGGGTGGTCCCGATAGCGCTCGTAGGCCTCCTGGTCGACGAACGTGGCCGACACCCCGTACGCGGCATTGCCCGCCGCGAGGCCGAGATCCGTCCCCGCCTGCCACGACTCGAGGCCCTCGAGCCCCTCCCCGCGGTCGACCCAGGCCTGCAGGCGGGCATGGATGTCCGCGACCGCCTCCGGCGTCGTGTCCTCGGTCCAGGTGAACGTGACGACGTGCGTGACGGCCATGTCGGTCATCCTGCCAGCGACGTCATCCCCGGCACCGGTCCCGCGAGCGCCGAGAGCTCCGCGTCGACGAGGATCCGGGCGAGCTCGGGCACGAAGGTGCGCGGCCGCCACCCCAGCTCCCGCGCGGCCCGGGAGGCGTCCCCGACGAGCGCGTCCACCTCGGCGGGCCGCAGCAGGCGCTCGTCGAACCGCACGTGGCGGGTCCAGTCGAGCCCGACGTGGGAGAAGCACGCCTCGGCGAACTCCTCGACGGTATGGGCGGTACCGGTGGCGAGCACGTGGTCGGCCGGCTCCGGCGCCTGCAGCAACGACCAGCGGGATTCACCCGAGGCGGGGGCCCGAGGGGACTCAGCCGGCCGGCGGGGCCGGCGGCGCCGCGACCTTCCCCGTCGAGGACACCAGCGAGATCGTCTGCCCCTGGATCGCCTGCCCGCTCCCGCCGGCCGGGGTCTGCCCGACGACGGTGCCCGCGGGCGCGCGGCTGTCGACCGTCGACGTCGTCACGACGAACCCGGCGTCACGCAGGTCCGCGGTGGCCTGCGCGAGGGGCTGCCCGATCTCCTGGGGCACCGCGATGCGGTGGCCGCCGGTGACGTAGCGCGGGTCGGTCGGGGGCAGCGGGAGCACCGGCTGACCCGCCAGGTACTGGTTCATGGCCTGGTAGAAGGTCTGCGCGGGGGTGTTTCCACCGAAGAGGTTGCCGGTGGAGCAGGACGTCGGCGGTCTCCCGTTGCAGATCGGGCGCGGGCTGGACGAGTCGTCGAACACGATCGACGCGGCCGAGATCTGCGGGGTCGCGCCGACGAAGGCACCCGACTCCGAGGTCTCGGTGGTCCCCGTCTTGGCCGCTGTCGGCCGGTTCCACCCCGCGGCGCTCGCGGCGGCGGCGGAGGTGCCCCCGGGCTGGTCGTCCTTCGACATGCCCGTCATCAGGGTGTCCGCGAGCGGTGCGGGCAGCGCCTGGTGGCACGCCGTCGACGGGATCGTCACCGGCGACCCGGTGGCGTCGGTGACCGACAGGATGGGGTTCGGCGGGCACCAGGTGCCGTTGGATGCGAGCGTCGCGTCGACGTTGGCGAGCTCGAGCGGGCTCGTCGGCGTCGGTCCGAGCGTGAACGACGCCTGGTTCTGCGCCTTCATGGTGTCCGCGATCGACGGTTCCCCGGGCCCCGCCGACTTCGCCAGGGAGGTCATGCCCAGGTTCACCGCCATGTCGACGACCGGCGCCACCCCCGTCGTCTCCTCGAGCTTGACGAAGGCGGTGTTGGGCGACTGCGCGAGCGCGTCCTGCAAGCTCAGCTGCCCCGGGTAGTTGCCGTCGTTCTTCACGACGAAGCCCGGCGAGAGCGGCGAGGCGTACCCCGACGGCGGGACCGGCAGGATGTTGGAGATGCCGCCACCGCCCATGAGATAGGTGGCCGAGGTGAAGATCTTGTAGACCGACCCGGCGCCGAGGTTCTCGGGCTCAGCGGGCAGGTCGTAGGTGGTCTGGCCCTGCGAGGCGTCCAGCCCGTAGCCCCGGTTCGCCGCGAGCGCGAGGACGGGGTGCGCCGTGGCGCCGGGCTGCACGACGGCGAGGGTGTCCGCCACGTGCGGCTGGGTGGGCGGCACCTGCGCGTCCACCGCCTGCTTCGCCGCCGCCATCGCGGCCGGGTTCAGCGTGGTCTTCACCGTGTAGCCCCCCGCGCGCAGCTGCTCGGGGGTGATGCCCGCCTGGTCGAGGTAGTCCAGGACGTAGGAGCAGAAGAACCCCTCGTCGCCGGCGCCCACGCAGCCGTTGGAGACCCCGTGCAGCGGCGCCTGCACGCCCAGCGGCGCGGCCTGGGCGGCGGCGGCCTGCCCCGGGCTGAGCTCGCCCTGCTGGCGCATCTGGTCGATGACGACGTTGCGCCGACCGGTGGCGGCCTGCGGGTGGTTCACCGGGTCGTACGCCGAAGGGCTCTGCACCATGCCGGCGAGCAGCGCGGCCTCCGGGATCGTCAGGCGGTCCGGGGTGGTGTTGAAGTACGTCCGGGCGGCCGCGGCGACCCCGAACGACTGGTTCCCCAGGTACACCACGTTGAGGTACCGCGTGAGGATCTCGTCCTTGGACAGCGTGTGGTCGAGCTGCTCGGCGACCCGCGCCTCGCGCAGCTTGCGGCCGAGCGTCGCCTCGGTGGCCTTGAGCTGCTCGGCCGGCGTCTTGGCCGCCACGTACTCGTCGTAGTTCTTGACGTACTGCTCGGTGAGGGTCGACGCGCCCTGCGTCGAGCCACCGGATCCGTTGTTGAGGACGGCCCGGACGATGCTGCGCGGGTCGAGCCCGGATTCGGAGAAGAACCGTCGGTCCTCGATGGCGACGATGGCGGCCTTCATCGCCACCGAAATCTGCTCGGAACGGACGATCTGACGATTCTGGTCATACAGGTACGCGATCGGCGCGCCGGCGTCGTCGGTGACCGTCGTGATCGAGGGCATGTCGCCCCCGAGGACACCCGGAGAGGTGTCCTGCGCACCCTCGATCGCCTGGTTGGACAGCAGTCCCACGCCCCCGACCAGCGGGAACGTGATCCCCGCGACGAGGATCCCCGCGATCACCGTCACGGCCAGCAGCCGCACCTTCGCCGTCATCGACCCCAGACCCGCTCAATTCGGACAATGCCGTGGTGGCCCGCGCCGCCGCGTTCCGTCCAGTGTCCCCGCCGAACGCGTCAGCTCCCGTGAGGGGCCGGTGCCGCCTTCCTCACGACAACCCCGGCGAGCCTCGCACGTCACCAGCGCACGGGCAGTGAATGCTCTCCGTACACGGCCATCGTGTCGCGGAACGGGATGTCCTCGAGCGCCGCGTCCACCCGCAGGTCGGGGAAGCGCCGCAGCAGCGCCGAGTAGGCGACCTGCAGCTCGTGGTCGCCCCCGGGCTGCCCCCGGCCCTGCGCCAGGGCCGGCTGGGCGGGTCGCAGGCCGGGCAGGTGGTGGGCGTGCTCGTCGTCGTCGGCTTCCTCGGGGCCGCCCTCGTGATCGGGTTCGCCGCCGCAGCGAACGTCGGGTGAGTTCCTCGTCCGTTCGGGTGGTGCTCGTAACGACCGGATGCCGCAGCACGACGACCCGGGCGACACGCTTCGTCGGGGAGCGTGCAGAGTTCGGGGGGACCACCATGATCGGCACCATCATCGTCGGCAGTGCTGCGCTCGGCGCCTGGCTCGCCGCGCCCTTCGTCGCGATGGCCCGCCAGGGCACGCTGGACGACCGGACCCGCGCCGCGATGCGCGAGGAGGGTCGGCGCGCCGAGGCGATCCGCCGGGCCCACCACCGTGAGACCCTCGTCGTCGCCGCCACCATGAGCATCCCCGCCCCGCGCGGCGCCGAGCACGACGAGCTCCCCCGGCGCAGCGCCCTCGTCGGCGTCTGACGGCGGGGCGGCCCCGCTCACCGGCCGCGAGCGCCCCGCAGCGACCGACCCGGCATCGTCGGCACCGCCGGGGTGCGGTCAGGGGGATGATCGGGGCGATGCGTGCTGACCTGGTACTCGAAGGCGGCGGGGTCAAGGGGGTCGGCCTCGCCGGGGCCGTCGCCGCCGTCACCGACGCCGGCTATGTGCCCCAGCGGATCTCCGGGACGTCCGCCGGGGCGCTCGTGGGCGCGATCGCGGCGGCCGGGGCGCGCGGCGCGCAGCTCGGCGACATCATGCGCCGCCTGGACTTCCACGCCGTCGCCGACCGACACGGGCTCGGCCTTGTCCCGCTGATCGGCCCGGGCCTCGCGCTGCTCTCGGGCACCGGGCTCTACCGCGGCGAGTACCTGCTGGAGTGGATCACCGACGAGCTCGCCACGCTCGGGGTCCGCACGTGGCGGGACCTGCGTCTCGACGACCCGTCGCTCCCGCCCGAGCAGCGCTACCGCCTCGTCGTCACGTGCTCGGACCTCACCCTCGGCCAGCTGGTCCGGCTCCCGTGGGACTACCGCAGCGTCTACGGGCTCGACCCCGACGCCCAGCCGGTCGCCGAGGCGGTCCGCGCCTCGATGTCGATCCCGTTCCTCTTCGAGCCGACGACGCTGACCCACGCCGACCCGTCGGTGAGCTCCACGCTCGTCGACGGCGGCCTGCTCTCCAACTTCCCCATCGACTCGCTCGACCGCACCGACGGCGCCACGCCGGCCTGGCCGACGTTCGGGGTCACCATCACGACGGCGCCCAAGCCGGGTATCGGCGACCGGGTCGCCCTCTTCCACTCGCGGATGTTCGACTGGCCGCAGCCGACCGCCCTGCGCCTGCTCGAGCAGCTCCTGACGACGATGATCCTCGGCCGCGACCAGGCCTACCTGAACCGGCCGTGGGTGCAGGCGCGCACGATCCACGTCGAGGCGGGCGAGGTCGGGCTGCTCGACTTCGGCATCACGCAGGCCCGCCGGGACGCGCTCTACCGGCGGGGGTACGACGCGGCGTCGGGCTTCCTGGCGGCGTTCGACTGGGACGCCTACCGGGAGCGCTTCCGCAGCGAGGTGCCCGCGCGCTCCTAGCTCTCCCGGCCGGCCGCGCAGCGTGGCTGGTCGTCGGTGCGCAGCCCGAACACCGTCAGCGGCTCGAGCCACGGCTCCGGGTCGCCCGCCCAGCGCCACGCGCGCATCTGGTCGACGCTGCGGCGGCTGAACACCGCGCGGAAGAACTCCCACGGCGCCACCTCGACCGCCGCCACCGGGCCGTCGTCGCCGGTGCCGCCGGTCCACTCGTCGTCCCCGCAGCGCACGGTGAGCGTGCCCGGCCGCTCGAGGCCCCGGACCTTGCCCCGGCACAGCAGCCGCGCCGCGTCGCGCCATCCGTCCTCATGGGGCACCGGGTCGGCGAGCGCCTCGGCGATGTCGCCCTCGTGGACCAGGACGTCGGCGGCGGCGGGTGGCGGGATCGTCCGGGCGTCGAGACCGGCGGCGATCGCCTCGACGTGGGGGGCCCACTCGGCGAGCACCTCCTCGACGGGGACACCGAGGCGCTGGTCGACCTGCCCGGCGGTCCACTCGTCGTCGGGAACACCGCCCAGGCGCCCGGCGACGATGTCGGTCGCGATGCCCGCGAGGTGGGAGACCACGCCGTGCACGGTCCATCCGGGGCACGCCGGGACCTGGGTGTCCAACGACGACGGGTCCGTGGCGGCGAGGGCGCGCAGGCGGCCGTCGAGGCGGGAGTACCCGCCGCGGTAGGCGTCGCCCAGGGAGACCGGCATGCCGCGCAGCATGTCACTCGCCGCGCAGCGCCGGCGCCACCTCCCGCGCCAGCAGCTCGATCGAGCGGACCGCGTACTCGGCGGGCATGCCGGGCCAGTCGGTGCGCAGGACGAAGTGGTCGACCCCGAGGTCGAGCCAGCCCGCGAGGGCCCTGGTGCAGTCGTCCGGGGTGCCGATGACGAAGCGGTCGTCGGCCAGGGCCTCGAACCCCATGCGGAAGGACTCCTTCCCGGGCATCACGCGGTCCTGCCCCCAGTCGGCGTACACGTCGTACTTGGCCTCCAGGAACGGGCGGGCCCGCGCGAGGGCCTCCTCCCGGGTGTCCGCGCAGAACACCTCGCGCATCAGCGGTCGCGCCCTCGCCGCGCCCCGCCCGTGCGCCGCACGCTCGGCGTCGAAGAGCCCGAGCTGGCGGCGCACCGTCGTGGCGGTCGCGTGCGGGTTGATCAACCAGGCGTCCGCGAGGCGGGCGGCCCGGCGCACCGCGGCGTCGGCGTTCGCGGTGATCCAGATCGGCGGGCGCGGGTCGGCGGCGGGGCGGGTCAGCAGCCGCGCCTCGTCGAGCCGGGTCCACGGCAGGTCCCGCGTCACGGCCTCGCCCCGCCACAGCGCATCGACGATGGCGAGGTTCTCGGTGAAGCGACGCACCTTCTCCCCGGGCGGGACCCCGAACGCGGCGTACTCCTCGGCGCGGTAGCCGAGCCCGACCGCGAACACCGACCGTCCCCGGCAGACGACGTCGAGGCTCGCGTAGGCCTCTGCGGTGTCCACCGGGTGGTGCACGGCCAGCAGGTGGCAGCCGGTCCCGACGGTCATCTCCCCGGCCTCGGCGGCCAGCCGCGCGAGCCAGGGCAGCGGCTGGATGTGCGCGAACGAGTCGGCGAGGTGGTGCTGGCCCGCGAACACCGAGTCGAGCCCCTCGTCCCGCGCGACCCGCACCAGCCCGAGCTGCTCGTCGAGGGTGACGACGGGGTCCTGCTCCGGACGGCGCTGGTGGGTCAGGTGGATTCCGACCTGCACGTTCGGCATGGGCTCCCCTTCGACGGCGACCCATCGTGGTGTGCCGACGGACGCTACGCACAGGGCCGACCGGCCGCCCACGCCCCGGTCACCCTCCGTGCCTACCCTGGGGTAACGAGTGAACCTCGGGCCTCCGCAGACCCGGACGGCCCTTCCGGCTCGAAGATCTCCCGAGGTGCGACGCACAATGCGGGTTCGACGTCGGGGGACGGACGGACACGGGAGCCACTCGATGACGGTGGACGCCGGCCCGCGACCCGACGCGGGCTCGCCCCTCGCGCACGCGCTGCACGTCGCGGACAACGAGCACGCCCAGCGCGTCGGGACGGCCGCGTGGGTCGACCGGGAGCTCGCCTTCGGTGCGAAGGTCTACTACAAGGGCTGGCTCGGTGACGACGGCCGCGTCGAGAAGCACTGGATCGCGGGCCCCGAGGGGACCCGGCGCACCCGGGAGGCCCTGCGCTCCGGGCAGCTGGAGTTCCTCGACTTCCCGACGCTGATCGAGCGCTGCGCGGAAGCGCCCGAGGGACTCACCGCGGGCCTGCACCGCATCCAGGCCGAGGAGCTCGACCGCGCCCTCGCCGAGGGCTGGCCGTCGGTGGCCATGACGCAGGAGAGCTCGCGCCGGGAGCTCGCCGACGACGCCGAGGTCGCCGAGTTCGCCCGCCAGGAGGGCGGCTACGACACGCTGGTGGGCCGGGCACCGCTGCGGGTGCTGTGCCAGCTGAACTCCTGGGTGGAGAACGAGGTCCACGTCTTCGAGTCGCTCGGGGTGCACCATCGCCGCGTCGTCGACGTCGGGTGGGACGTCGCCCTCGAGGACGGGCGCTGGCGGCTGCGCGGCGACCTCGACGCCCACGTCGCACGCCGGTTCGGCGGGGCGCTCGCCGGGGCCCTGCGCGAGAAGGTCACCGGGGGCGACCTGCACATGGACCTCACCGAGGTCGGCTTCGTCGACGTCGCGTGCGCCCAGCTCCTGGTCCACGCCGCGCGGGCCGAGCCGGAGTGCCGGCGCATCGTGCTGCACGACCCGCCCCGGCTGCTGCGCCGCCTGCTCGACGTCCTGCAGCGCCCGGCGTCGATCGAGATCGTCGACGGGGACAGGCCGTGACCCCGGAGCCCGACGCCGGCGAACCCGACGGCGGGGAACCCGCCGGCCTGCTGCACGCGGCGGTGCTGTCCGGCGACCCCGACGAGCTCGCCCGCCGCGTCGAGCCACGGGTGCGCGCGACGCTGGCCGCCGGCGGCTCCGTGCGGATCGTGCTGGACCGGCGCGGTGCCCGCGCCTTCCGCGACGTCCTCGGCGACGACGGCGACCGCGTCGACTTCCCCTCCCCCGCCACCGTGGCCTCGACACCGCCCGCCCGCCGGCTCGCGGGACTCGCCGGGACCGCCCGCAGCCTGCTGCTGGGCCGGGTGTGCGCGGACGACCCGGGCCCGGACGGCGAGCTCGGGGAAGAGGCGATCACCCTCCTGCTCGGCGACGAGCCGGCCACCGTGCTCTGCGTCTACGACCCCGCCGACCGGGACCAGCGTGCCCGGGCGCTGCGCACCCACCCCTGGCTGCTGACCGACGACGGCCTGCGCCGCAACCCGGACTTCCGCCCGCCGTCGTCCACCTCGCCGGTGCCCGTCGGCCTGCTCGGCTCGTCGGTGGCGACGTTGCCGGTGCCCGACGGCGCCGCGCTGGCGGCTCTGCGCGAGCGGGTGGCGGCGGTCGCCCGCGAGGCCGGTCTCGAGCCCGAGCGCGCCGAGGCGATCGTGCTCGCGGCCCACGAGGCGATGCTGCTCGCCTCGGGGGCGGACCTGCGCTCCGACCTGCCGCCCGGACAGCACGTGCTCGACGTGCGGGTGACCTCCGCTGCCCTCGTCACCGAGTGCCGCGGGACACCGCCGTCGGGAACCCGGATGGGCCCGGCGCCGGGCGAGGACCCGCGCTTCGCGCACCTGCGGCGGTTCTGCGATCGCGCCACCGTGCACGCCGAGGCCGACGGGCGTCTCGTGCGCGTGCTCACCGGCACCCACTGACGCGGCCGCGGTCCCGTCGTGCAGCTCCGGGTCGTCGCCGCCTCGGTCCTGCTGGGCCTCGCCGCGGCGGCGGTGGTGCTGGCGGTGGTGCCGCCGGAGCCGGAGGTGCGCCAGGTCCACCACGCCGCGGCGGGGGTCGACCCGGCGGTCCTCACGACGGCCCCGGGGCTCGACGCGGACGCCTCGGCCCTGCTTGGCGGCCGACCCGACGCGGCCGGGATCGCGGACTCCGTCACGGCCGGCGAGGGGACGCTCGAGGTGCGGTCGCGGGCCGAGACCACCGCCGACGCCGTCGTGGTCGCCGGGGCCGTCGGCACGGTGCTGTCGCGGCGGGCGGCGACGGGCCCAGAGGTGGGCCGCACGACGGCCGGCCCGAGCGCCGGCCCGGTGGAGGACCTGGGGACCCGGCCACCCCCGGGCGCCGTGCTCGGCGGTGGCGCCGCGGTCGCGCTGGTCATCGGCGTGCTCGCGGGTGGCCTGGCATCGCGGACAGTCTCCTCGACCGAGTCGCTGGCCCGGCGCACCGGACGCCCCGTCCTCGGCCGGGTCCCGGCCCGCGGGCTGCCGCGCGACCCGGCCGTGCTCGCCCCCCCTCCCGGAACGCGCCCGCCGTCGCGACCCGGTACGCCGTCGGGCGGCGGCGGTGCGGGAGCTGGCCGGGGCGGTCCGGGAGGCGGCGCGCGCGGCCCGTGTCCTCGTCGTCGTCGCAGTCGAGCCGCAGGCGACCACCGTCGCCGTCGCGACGGACCTCGCGGTGGCGCTCGCGCGGGACGGAGAGCGGGTCCTGCTGGCGGAAGGCGGGCCGGGCTCGGCGGGCTCCCCGGTACAGCGGGTCGCGGACCCGACTCCGGGCGTACGCGAGATCCTCGCCGGCTCGGCCAACCTCGGGCGGACGGTGCAGCGTGGTCGCGGGGCGGGATCGACGTGCTGCCGGCCGGGGCCTCCGCGCACCGTGGGGCACCCCCGCTCGACGGCGACGACGTCGCCTCGGTGCTCGGGCGGCTGCGGGACCGCTACGACCGGATCGTCGTCGACGCGCCGGGCGACCCGGGCGCGCGGGCCGCCGTCGAGCCCGCCCGGGCGGGCGAGGTGACGGTGCTCGTGGTGCGGCGCCCCGGCCGCCGACGAGGCGACGGCGCTCGACGCGGCCCGGGGTCGAGGTCCGCGGGACGGTGCTCGCCGGGGCGTGAGGCGGAGCGGCCGCCGGGTTCGGGTCTCGAACCGTCCTTGGCGGACGCTTCGACGTGCCGTCAAACTCTCACACAGCTCCCGCCCGGCTGGTCGCAGAACGGGGTGCGCACCGAGGTGACCTACGGCGCCTCGCACGCGCCGCAGCGGACCAACCATGTATCGACATCGACGTGGTCGAGAAGCGCGGCCTTGTGAGCAACCCACCGTCGGATCGCTCGGCGCAATAGCGCGACCGTTGATCGCGTCACGGGCGCCGTTCGGCGATTTCCACACGATCAGGCATGCCCTAAACGGATCCAACTCGTCGGTAGCAGTGACGCCGATGGCCTCGCACCCGATATAACCTCACGTCAATCGGAGATGCAAGCCCCGGGGACTGCTCGCGGTCCCCGGCGACTCGGTCTTCTTGCTGGCCAGGCCTAATGAGGGGGACGACGGAACGTGCGCATGTTGAGCGGCATCGGCAACTACGGGATTCCGGCTGTGCTTGGCCGCGAGGTCCCGGTACGGATGCCCGGGGGCGGAGCGTCGGACCGTGCTCGACACGAAACTGCTCTCCACCCTCAGACCTCGATCCTCGGACTCCCGAGGACCGACAGGATCGTTCATCTTCCTGGTGGAGGCGCCGCGGTTCGGCGGGCGCCCGGGGGCGGCGCCTGAGGTCAACGACTCCTAGGCAGGTCGCCAGACCAAGGCCATGCCATGGCCTGCGAGCATCCAAACTTGCAGGTCCACGTTGGCCACCTCGTCGGAGGTCTGCCACGTCGGGGCCGCTGCTTCGGAAGAGATCGTGAACGGCTTCACCATGAACCTCAGTTCACGATCGGACGCGAGGTCGAAGGACTTCGTGTCGAAGCCCATCCGCTCCACGAAGCACGGGTAAGGGGCCTGCCACCAGCAGAATCCGTCTTCGATCAGCTGCAAGGTCGTCGAGCGGAGCGTCATCCGCTGGATCAGCTCCATCCCGGTCCGCTGATCGGCGAGGCCCAACAAGTCGATCTTGAAGATGCGTAGTTTGTCCAGGTAGAGCTGGCGGTCGATGATCGAACCCTGGGTCGTGTCTCGTCCGAAGAACGTGAGGTAACGACTCCACTCACCGACTTTGACCTCGCGAATGTGACGTCCGGGATGACGAGCCGGAACATCATGAATCTTGCCGCGCTCGTCGACGTACTCGATCCCGACGTTCACCGAGTCTCTCATACTCTCCACTGAATCTTCGAAGAGAGTGCTCGATTCGTCCTCGCGAACGAACCAAAGTTCGAAGAGAGGATATCGGCAGCCCGCCACGATAGAGTCGCGAAGCGTCGCATCTGACGTCGCGAAAACGATCAGTTCCCGCGCGGGAACACGGTTGCGAAACGAATACCGAGTTTCCATGACGAGATGGTAGTTTGAATCGTCCACCCGGGTCAGCGTGTAGTCAATCTCGGTGTGCTCGCTGATCGTGAGGTCGGAGCCGACATTCGATGCCCCTTCGCCTCCGAGTAGCGCCGTGACCACCGTGTCATTGAATGGCGACACCCCGTATACGCGTTCGAGCAGACGCTCCGCGACGCGGCGGGGAGGTAGGACGTCCAGGAGTCCCCTTTCCACGGCCTCGTTCACGAACTCCGCGTGCCTGCGCAACTCGCGTCTCACGATCCCCGCCAAGACTGCGGTCACGAAGCTCAGGGATCCTACGAGCACCAGCACCGAACCCAGGGCAACGTTCGGCCACCGCGGTGGTGGTAGGACCAGAACGAGCGTTCCGACAGCCGCGACGAGTAGGCCGCCCGCAGCCCACCGAGGCAGGTGCAAGCGCCCAAAATCAACTTGGCCGATGTTCCCCCCAGTCACCACCACATCCTGTGTGGCTGAGGTGGTCGTGACAACAGGCTCGGCCTCGAACGCCTACTCAGAGCCGTGGAAGTCGCCCTCGTACATCGGCCGGTCTTCGACGTCGATGAAGGTGGACAGGCCTGCGAGCAGCGAATCGGACTCTGGCAGACCGTCCTCGCTGCGCCGCTTCCGCGTGATGCCCTTGTAAAGCCCCAGCAGGTGGCTCGTCATGGACAGTCGCGCTCCAACCTCATCCTGGCGTCGAATCTGCATCGCCACTTGCCGGTGATCCAGTGCCGACCTGTCGTGCACCTCGGCGCTGGTGAAGCTCTCCCGACGCCATTCCTTCACCAGCGGTGTGAGCATGCCGTAGAGAGTTTGAAGGTATCCGTTGCCCGACGCATCGATGATCGCCTCGTGAAACTCCTCGTCCGTCGCCAGCAATGCTTGGGTGTCGTGATGGTCCGCGGCCTGGTGGGCCTTGCTGAGCTTGAGGATATCGTCCCTCTGCCCGGCTGACGCGCGAGCAGCGGCCAGGCCGGCCGCCGCTCCTTCGAGCGCGATCCGTACCTCCATGACGTCCCGGATGTCGAACTCCCGCGCCGCCACGCGCTCCTGCATGAGCTCGGCGGCGTCGCGGGCGGATGACGACGAGACGAACCAGCCGCGGCCACGCTCGACCGCGACCACCCCCTGGGCCTGCAGACGCTGCAGCCCGGAGCGCACCGAGCTCCGGGCGACCCCGAACCGACGGGCGAGCTCGGGCTCGGTGGGCAGGCGCTCGCCGGGAGGGATGGTGCCGGCGCGGACCAACTCCAGCACCCGGTCCGCCACCAGCGCTGGGATGGGCTTGCGGGAATCGGGCAGCGTCCACGGGTCCTCGCCGTCGGACGGCGTGGCGTCCTGCTCATCCGCGACCATGACCTGATCCTCGCGACGCGCTGCTGGTTCGGCGACCCGCCGCCCGGTGGTCGGACGACGGACAACAAACCGTAGCACGGACGGACAAGAGTTGTCCGACAGCAGAACAGTGTTGACAGACATCAGGCTACCCAGGAGGCTCTCTCCTGTCTGACAACGCTATCTCGGGGGAACGACATGGCGGGTGTGACGGCAGGGCAACTGGTCACGGTCCTGGTGATCGTGATCTTCCTGATCATCGTGTTCTGGCGGATCGCGATCCCGCTCCTCGCGGCGTTCGTGCTGGCCAAGGTGGTGGTCGCCGTGATGAGCACGATGGCGGCGATGCAGGGGGCGGGAGCGCCGGCGGCGGCGGTCTTCCTCCCGCTGCTGATGTGAGGAGTTGTCGGACAACCCCGGCAACGGACCCGACGGCGTCAGGCGTGGCTCGTCATCACCTCGATGAGCCCCGCCGGCGCGTCGGCGCGGAACGCGATCTCGAGGTTCGCCGCCGACTCCCCCGCCGCGGCCGCCGCGCGGGGGACCATCGCGGTCTCGTACTCGGCGAAGGCCGCGTCCACCGCCTCCGGCGACCCGATCCCGTAGGCCACCAGCGCGGACGCGAGCTCGGCGCCGTCCTGCATCGCGAGGTTCGCGCCCTCCCCCGCGAAGGGCGACATGAGGTGCGCGGCGTCCCCGATCAGCGTGACACCCGGGGAGCGGGGCCAGGAGTGCCCGGTCGGGAGCATCGAGATCGGCCGCGGCACGTACTCGTCGTCGGACCCGGCCACGAGGGCCCGCAACTCCGGGGCCCAGTCGGCGAACTCGGTGAGCAGCAGGCCGCGCAGGTCATCGACCCGCACCGCGGCCTCGGCGGTGCGCAGCGCGGCGTAGACCTCGATCGTCGCGTCGGGCTCGCGGTGCGCGAGGATCCCCTTCCCGGCGGACAGGGCCATCAGGCTCCCGCCCCCGACGACGGCCGCGGCCGCCGGGTGGGCGCGGTCGACGTCGTGCAGCCGCGTGGTGACCAGCGCGGTCCCGCTGTAGGACGGCACCGCGCCGGAGACCAGCGGGCGCACCCGGGACCAGGCGCCGTCGGCCCCGACGAGCACCGTCGAGACGACGACCTCGCCATCGGCGAAGGTCAGCTCGTGCCACCCGCCGCGGACCGGGCGGACCCCGACGAGCTTGCGCCCCCACCGCACGGTCCCCGGCGCGAGCGAGGAGAGCAGCAATCGGCGCAATACCTCCCGCGCGATCTCGGGCCGCCCGCCGTGCCCGTCGTCCTCCTCGACCAGGTGGGCCCTTCCGTCGCGGTCGACGACCCGCAGGGCCTCGCCGCCGGGCAGGACGTGCTCGCGGAAGGCGTCGTACAGCCCGGCGGCCCGCAGCGCGGCCTGACCCGACTCCTCGTGCATGTCGAGCATCCCGCCCTGCAGCCGGGCCTCGGGGCCGGCGTCGAGGTCGTACGCGGCGACGCGGACACCGTGCCGCTGCAGCACGCGGGCCAGGGTCAGACCACCCAGGCCGGCGCCGATGACGGTGACGCTGCTCATGAGCTCTCCTTCGCGGGGCGGGGGGTGGTGAGCGTCCCGGAGAGCAGGACGTCGACGAACCACCGGGTGCGCTCGGGCCCGCTGCCGGACAGCAGGTCGTCCCCGAGGGCAGCGATATGGGAGTGGACGGTGGAGTCGGCCTCGGCGAGGGCGGCGACGAACTCGTCGTCCTCCGCCGGCGCGGACGGTGCCACGTCGCGCGTGCCGTGCTCCGCGGCGGTCGCCGTCGCGACGAGCAGCAGGACGTCGACCACGAACACGTTCGTCGCGAACGTGTTCGTTGCTTCCCCCGGACGCCGTCCACCAGTGGTTGACGAATTCATGTTCGTCAACCCACAGTGGACGCCATGAACGCTTCTCTCCCGGACCCGCCACCAGTCCGGCTCGACGACCTCATCCGCGCGATCACCACGGTCCACGACGACGCCCTCGACCAGCTCTCCGACGCCGTGCTCGCCGCCGAGCACCTCGGCGAGGTCGCCGACCACCTCATCGGCCACTTCGTCGACCAGGCCCGGCGCTCCGGGGCGTCCTGGACCGACATCGGCAAGAGCATGGGCGTCACGAAGCAGGCGGCCCAGAAGCGCTTCGTCCCCAAGGGCGCGGCGTCCGACCTGGCCATGGAACAGGGCTTCAGCCGTTTCACCCCCCGCGCGCGCAAGGTCGTCGTGGCCTCGCAGTCGGAGGCCCGCGCGGCCGGCAACCTCGAGATCACCCCCGGCCACCTCGCGCTCGGGCTGCTCGCCGAGCCCGAGGGGCTCGCCGGCCGGATCATGACCGCGCAGGACGTCTCGCCCGAGACCGTGCGGCGGCGAGTCGCCGGCACGCTGCCCGCGGCCGCCGAGACGCCGTCGCCCGAGCTCATCCCCTTCGACGGGGCCGCCAAGAAGGTCCTCGAGCTGACGTTCCGCCAGGCGCTGCGGCTCGGGCACAATTACGTCGGCACCGAGCACATCCTCCTCGCCCTGCTCGATCACGAGGACGGCGACGGCGTGCTCACCGGTCTCGGACTCGACCGGGCGGCGGCGGAGGAGACCCTCGCGGGCCTGCTCGAGGAGATCACCGGGTCGGCCGCGCAGGAGAGCTGATCCGGAGGACGGTCACGGAGTGGGACCCCGGCGGCTGCGGTGGCCGCCGTGAGGGTCCACTCGGCGGTGGCGACGCGCGCCCGGGCTCAGCCGGTCGCGTCGGCGGAGCCGTGACCGTTGCGCCGCCCCGGCTGCATGCCCCGCAGGTCGAAGACGGGCCGGCCCGCGCCGTCCCCGACGGCACCGTTCCGCGCTCCGTTCTCGGCGACGGCCGTGGCCGCTCGCGGCGCCCCCGAGCCCGGCGACGTCGAACACCGCGATCCCGATCGGCAGCGCGGGCCTGCGCCGCCGCCTGCGCGTCCGCGAGCTGGGCCTGCCGTAGCGCGACGGGCTCTTACGAGCGAAGGGCACCTTCGGTCGAATAGATCGGCCGTGGGCGCCCCTCGCCGGAACGCCGTGCCTCACCCCGTTTCGAGCGAAGGGCACCTTCGGTCGATCTAGTCGACCGAAGGTGCCCCTCGGTCAACTCGACCCTCAGCCCGCCACCCGCTCCTCGCGCGTGGAGCGGAACGACCGGCGGTAGTGCTGGGGCGTCGTCCCCGTCCGACGTCCGAAGTGCTTGCGCAGCCCGGCCGCCGTCGCGAACCCGCACCGCGCCGCCACCGCGTCGACGGGCAGGTCGGTGCCCTCCAGGAGCTCCTGGGCGCGGCGGACCCGCTCCGCGGCGAGCCACTGCACCGGGGTCTCGCCGGTGACGTCGCGGAACCGGCGGGCGAACGTCCGCGGGCTCGTCCCGATGGCGTCCGCCCACTCCCGGACCTCGATCGGCCCGTCGAGCCGCTCGCGGGCCCAGTCCAGCCACGCGCCGAACGGGGTCGGCGAGGGCTCCGGGACCGGCGTCGGCACGAACTGCGCCTGCCCGCCGTCGCGGTGCGGCGGGACGACGCTCCACCGCGCCGTCATCCCGGCGACCCGGCTCCCGTGGTCGAGGCGCACGAGGTGCAGGCACAGGTCCAGACCCGCGGCCGAGCCCGCCGAGGTGAGGACATCGCCGTCGTCGACGTAGAGCACCGCCGGCTGCACCGCGACCGCCGGGTGGCGCCGGGCCAGCTCGTCGAGCGAGTTCCAGTGCGTGATCGCGGGCCGCCCGTCGAGCAGCCCGGCCGCGGCGAGGACGAACGCACCGGTGCAGATCGAGGCGATGCGCGCCCCCCGGGCGTGCGCACGGCGCAACCCGTCGAGCAGGGCGGGCGGGAACGTCCCGCGGCCGTCGCGCGGTGGCGGCACGAGGATCGTGTCGGCCTCGTCGAGCGCCTCGAGTCCGTACGGCGTGTCGAGCGTGCCCCAGTCCCCGAGCCGGAGGGGCCCGTCCTCCCCGGCGCAGATCCGCAGGTCGTACCAGGGGATGCCGAGGGACTCACCCCGGCTGCGGCCGAAGATCTCGACGATGGTGGACAGCTCGAACAGCGGCGCGCGATCGGTGACGGGCGCGGCGACGACGTGCATGGCAGCAATGTATCCGAAGGTGACGTTCCTGCCACTCGTTCTGAGCCACCGACCGCCCGACGATGACTCCCATGACTCAGTTCTGGGACGCGCTCCGGACGTGGTGGGACGAGCAGCAGTACGCGTGGGAGGTCCTGGCGCGGACACAGCGCCCGTGGGAGCAGGAAGGTCCGCTGCGGTGGGTGCGGCGGCTGGGCACCGGGTGGGAGCTGCACGGGTCGACGCTGCCGTGCGAGGAGCCGGCGGTCGGGTCCCGCTGAGGTCGCTGCCCTATCGGCGCCGGGTGCTCCAGAGCAGCCCGAGCGCGACGAGGACGAGCACCACCGAGAGCAGATCTGCGGTGGTGACGGCGTGGTTGCGGGAGAGCACCAGCAGCTTCGGGCCCTCCACCGGCTGGTTGAGCGGCAGCCACACGATCGCCGCGAGCACGAGCACCGCCGCCAGCACCCGCTGCCCGTCCTGCTCACGATCACCACTCCACCACGACCCACCTCGGGGTGACGTGAGCGCCCCGCCGTCGGGAGGTGTGATCGATCATCCAGGTCCGTCCATCGACGACCTGCCCGCGGACGCGAAGAAGGAGGCCGACCGGATCGTCGAGACCGCCTTCGGCTCCCGACGCGACCGCGGTCTCGCCATCCCGACGACGGACATCGCGGCTGTCGCGGGGACGGCGTCGGGCGTGCTGGTGCGCGGGTCGGCGGACGCCGACCTCCTCGTCGTCGGCCACCGGGGACGCGGCGGCGCTGCGAGCCGACTCATCGGGTCGGTCGGGCTCAGCTGCGTCGTGCACGCCGCCTCCACCGTGATCGTCGTCCGCGGCTGAGTACGCCGGCCGTCAGCCGGCGGACTCCGTCACGGAGTCGGTGTCTCGCCCCGAGCGGCTCGACGGCGTCGAGGTCGGCCGGCCGGGCGGTGAGCCGGTCGGGGAACCATCGACGGCGTTCGACGTCAACGTGTTCGGCGTGATCGAGGCGGGCGTCAGCCGGGGGGACCCGACGCGGGCCGCGCGGGCGATCGCCGAGGAAGCGCTCCCGGGGGCAGGGCCCGGACGACGGCCGCGGGGTCGGTCGCCGTCGTGATGCCGCCGATGGCGACGATGGGGAGCGTCCCCTCCGCGAGGGTCACCAGGGCAGCGAGCCCGTCGAGCCCGATGCCCTCCCCGGCGTCGGGCCTGGTCGCCGTCGTGAACACCGGCCCGGCGCCTTCCGCGGGCCGCGCAGGTCCGTCGGCGGGATCGAGGACGAGGTAGACCGTGGGGTCGACCCGGGCCATGGCCGAGTCCTACCCGCGCGGCGGGCCCGCCGAGTCGTCAGCCGGGCGCAGCGGCGCATAGAGAAAGCCCTCGCCCTCGACGACGTCCCCGACGACGACGTCGACCGGGTTCGCGAAGCCCGGCCCGTCGGTGACGAAGGTGTGGAACTCCCCGTTCTCGCCGCACGGGTCGACGCCCTGGGGGAGCTCGCGCAGCAGGTCCTCGTCCCACCACCGACCGGCGATCTCCGCGGGGGCCTGGGCGGGGTCGACGCACACGATCACCGCCCGCAGGCCGGCCGCCACCATCCGGCGGGCCAGCTCGGGGGTCGGGCGCTCCCAGAGCGGGAACCGCGGCGCGAGACCTGTGCCCGCCAGCGAGCGCTCACGGTAGGCGCGGATGTCGGCGAGGAAGAGGTCGCCGAAGACGACCTCGTCGGCCCCGTCGCGGCGCAGCTGCGCCCAGGCCGCGCCGGTGCGCTGCTCGTAGACCTCGTTGGGGCACGGCCAGGGCAGCTCGACGAGGTGGACCGGCAGGTCGAGCGCCGCGGCCTGTCGTCGCAGCAGCTCGGTGGGCACTCGGCTCATCGCGACCGCGTCGGCCGACGCGTCGAGCGTCGTCAGCAGGCCCGCGACCTCGACGTCACCACGGGCCCGCACGGTCGCGAGCGCGAACGCCCCGTCCTTGCCGCAGGACCAGCTCACCCACGCCCGCCGTCGTGCCACGGTGGGCACAGTAGGACGCCGTCAGGACCCGATGGCCAGGTGGCTGCCCATCTTCGAGGTGCACCAGCCGCCGCCGTCGCTCGCCGTCGAGCAGGTCCAGGAGTACATGGTCCCGGCCGAGCCTCGCCGTAGCCCGGCGCCGTGCCCGGCGTCGCCGGGCCCCGACCCTCAGGCCACCGTCGCCGCCGTCCGCGCCTCGGCCCGGCGCTGCGCCCGCCCCTGCCGGGCGTACCACGCGCTCATCACCGCGGCCGCCGTCGCGAGCTCCATCAGGGCGCCGGTGGTGCTGGCCCTCGAGGTCGGCGGAATGTACGCCGGCCGCGCCTAGGGGGCGTCGAAGTCGTGCAGCACCCGCTCCAGGGGCGCCGGTTCGACCGCGACGTCGCCGGCGAAGGGGTGGTCGATCGCGACCGAGACGAACAGCAGGACCCCGACCAGCGCGGTGAGGCTGGCGATCATGAGGGTGTGCAGGAGGGTGCTGCTCATCCCGAAGATCATCGCGAAGCCGATGGTCACGACCGCGCCGACGATCAGCGCCGTCCACAGCACACCGGGCACGCCCTGCCCGACGAAGTCGAGGCGTTGCGAGCGGGCCGTCACGAGGTCGTTGAACCGGTCGGCCTCCACCGAGACGTACTGCTGCTGGGTCGGGGTCGCGGTGGGGAGGGCGGCGACGTCCCGGGAGAAGGTGTCGAGCACGGCGCCCACCGCGGGATCCCCTTCCTCGCTGCGGCTCATCGCCGGCCACTCGCGCTCGACCGCGGTCGCGGCGTAGTCGTGGACGTCGGCGTGGATGCGGTCGCGGACCTCGGGCGGGTAGACCGTGCTGTCGCGGTAGATGTTGCGCAGCGCGCTCGCCTCCTGCCCGACGACGCCCTCGGCCCCGCTGAAGTTCTCCCAGCTGACGATGACGACGAACGCCAGCAGCACCGCGTAGATCACCCCGACCACGGCGATGATGAAGCCGGCGACGTCGTTGTGGTCGCCCTCGCGCAGCGCCGCGAACCGTCGCCGCAACGCGATCTGGACCGCCACGGCGATGGCGGGCAGCACGAGCACCAGCAGCAGCGCGGTCAGCCAGATCGGGAGCGCGGTCATCGGCGTACGACGATGCGCCGGGTCGCGTGGCCCTCGCATCGACCGATCGGCCCAATCGCGACCCGCCGTGGGACCGGGGCGGGGTCCTCTACCGTCGCCGTCATGTCCTCCGCGCCACCGCCGCACCGTCCGACGTCGGACCCCGACCTCCGCAGCGCCGTCGACGCGGTCCTGCCCGATGCCCGACGCGACCTCGAGGCGCTGGTCCGCATCCCCAGCATCTGGGCCGACCCGGCGCACGCCGAGGACACCCGCCGCAGCGCGGACGCCGTCGCGACGCTCGCCCGCGAGGCCGGCGCGGCCGACGTCGCCGTCATCGCCGCGGCGGGCGGCGCACCCGCCGTCGTCGCCCACTGGCCCGCGCCGGAGAACGCCCCGACGGTGATGCTCTACGCCCACCACGACGTGCAGCCGACCGGCGGGGACGAACTCTGGACCAGCCCGCCGTTCGAGCCGACCGAGCGCGACGGCCGGCTCCACGGTCGCGGCGCGGCCGACGACAAGGCCGGCGTCATGACCCACCTCGCGACGCTGCGGGCGTTCGGCGGGCGGCCGCCGGTCGGGGTGACGCTGTTCGTCGAGGGCGAGGAGGAGTCGGGCTCGCCCACCCTGTCCGCCCTGCTCGCCGAGCACGCCGACGCGCTCGCGGCCGACGTCATCGTCATCGCCGACGCCGCGAACCCCGCCGTCGACGTCCCCGCGCTGACGACGAGCCTGCGGGGGCTGACGAACGTCGTCGTCGAGATCTCGATGCTCGAGCGGGCGGTGCACTCCGGCATGCTCGGCGGCCCGGCCGGGGACGCGCTCACCGCGCTGTGCCGGCTGCTCGCGACGCTGCACGACGACAAGGGCGAGGTCGCCGTCGCGGGGCTGGTGCGGGGCACGCCGGACGCCTCCGACGGCACCACACCCGACGTCGGGGAGGAGACCTTCCGCGGCGACGCCGGACTCCTCGACGGCGTGGAACTGCTCGGCACCGGCCCCGTCACCGAGCGGCTCACCCACCGCCCGGCGATCGCCGTGCTCGGCATCGACGCTCCCGCCGTCGACGGGGCCGCCAACGTCCTGCTCCCCCGCGCCCGGGCGATGATCAGCGTCCGGCTCGCCCCCGGCGACACCACGGCCGGCGCGCTCACCGCGCTGACCGAGCACCTGCAGGCCCAGGTGCCGTGGGGCGCGCACCTCGACGTCGGCCTGGACGCGTCCGGGGAGCCGTTCGCCCTCGAGCCCACCGGCACGATCTACGACCTCGCCCGCGCCGCCCTGTCCGAGGCGTTCGGGAACACCGCCGTCGAGATGGGCATGGGTGGGACCGTCCCCTTCATCGCCGAGTTCGCCCGCACCTTCCCGGGCGCGACGGTGCTGGTGACCGGCGTGGGCGACCCGGCGAGCCGCTGGCACGGGATCGACGAGAGCCTGCACCTCGGGATGTTCGGGCGGTGCGTGCTCGCGGAGACGGTGCTGCTGCGGTCGTTGGCGCCGGATCGGTTCAGTCCCTGATCGGGAACGAGGCTCCCCGACGCCGGGTCGGCCCCACCGACCAGGATGAAGATCCATCACGCTGCGGCGTCACGGCTGCCCCCAGCGTGCTGCCGCGACCGACGATGCCCTGCACGGGCCACGCTCCGCCGCTGAACCGATCACTACCGACCGTTGTGTTGTGCAGAACAAGATCGCCGTACTCAATGGTAGAGGTTCACACTCCCGCGCAACGACGCACGAGAACTGGAGCGCTCATGACGATGATCGGCAGCCCCTGGGACGTCGAGACCGGGATGGAGTGGAGTGCCGAGCAGCCCCAGCGTCCGGAGTGGTTCGACGAGCTCGTGGAGCTCCACGTCCTGAGCGCCCACGGCGACGACCATGCCGCCCGGGACATGGCCCAGTGGTCCGCCGAGGACCCCCAGGTCGCCCTCTTCTCGACCCAGCTCCACGCCACGCACCGGTCGCTCTCCGAGCACTGATCCGGCGGGTCGGTCACGCCGCCTCGGCCGTGCGGGCGGCGTGCCCGGCGCCGTGACAACGACGCGGGACGGCCACATCATCCGTCGGCACACGCACCGTGACTCCGAAGGATCATGGCTCGGCGATCGTGCTCGCCGCGGAGGGCCGTTCTACACCGTGCAGGTCGAGCTGACCCGCCGCGACGGCGCTCTGCTCCTGACGACGTCCGTGCGCTGGCACGTTGCGGCCGGCTGGTCCGGCAGCTCGGCTCACAACTGCACCGCCTCACCGCCCGCTGACCCGAACGGTCGGCACAGGTCGCCGCGGGGCGGTCCGCACCGACCTGACCGGGTCACGGGAGTCGCACCCGGGCGAGCAGGGCGCGGTGGTCGCTCCCGGGGAGGTCGAGGATCCGCAGGGCGGTCGGACTCGCGCCGCCCCCGCCGAGCACATGGTCGATCTGGACGCCGGACCAGCGTGGCCAGGTCGCGTTCCAGGTGGCGGTCAGCCCCTCCCCGGTGACCGCACCGGCGTCGAGACAGCCCTGCGTGCCGTCGCGGAACTCGCGGTGGTCGAGGCTCCCGTTGAAGTCACCCACGAGCACCGCGGGACCCGCACCGGGGCCGCACCAGCTCTGCAGCTGCGCCAGCTCGCCCGGCCAGCTCCGGATCTTCTCGGGTACCGGCGCAGAGACGTGGACCGCCACCAGCCGCAGGGCCCCGAGCCGCCCGCCAGTCAGCTCGAGCCACGGGTCGAAGCGACCCTGGTCGATCGTACGGCTGTCCAGGGGGCCCGACCAGGACGCCGTGAAGACGGTGATCCCGTTGACGTCGTCGGCGTCGGGGCGCGCTCCGAGCCAGGACCGGTAGCCGAGGTCGGGGACGGCCTCCGCCAGCAGCGTCCGGTACCGCTCGGCCGCCTCGGGCAGGACCACCACGTCCGGTCGCTCGCGGCGGATCGTGGCAGCGACCGCTGCGACGTCCGCCTCGCCCTGGTCCACATTGAACGAGAGCACCGTGAGGTACGGCCCGTTCGCGGCCGGGACCGTCCGGGGCACGGCTCGCGGGACGACGAGGGCGCCGGCCGCCACACACACCATGAGCACCGCAGCAGCCAGGGTCCGGGCCCCCCGCCAGGTCAGCATCGCCAGCGCCACCAGCACCGTCACCACGGTGAGCAGGGGCCGGAACGCGGCCAGCGCGGCGAAGGGCACCGACCGGTCGAGCCCCACCACGTCAGGCAGCAGGATCACTACCGCGAGGCCCACGACGATCGTTCCGGCGAGCAGACGCCCGACATGCCGGTCGGTTCGCCTCGACGAGCACTCCGAAGCCCTCGGTGCCACATCGACAGCACATCAGGGCACCTGTCGGATCCCCATGACGTGGTTCGCGATGGGCGGAATCCACGCGGACGTTCGGCCCATCAGATTGCTCGCTCTCCACCACCAGGCGGGTCGATCTATTGCAGAGCAATAACAGCGTTGGATCCTCGCGGGTCGTCTGGATACAGTCTGGCGCCTTCCCGAGAGGCGACATCGCGAGTGAAGGGACGGACGGTATGTCGGCCTTGGCCGGCCTCCAGCGCAATCGCCCGCGCCGTCGGCGACGGCCCGACCGCGATGTCCGCGGACGTCGCGCGCTCAGTTCACCCGCAGCGTGACCAGCGGCTTCGGGGAGGGAGGGGCGTCGCCCTCGAACGACGACCGTTACCCCGTTCTGATCATCGGCGATCATGAGCTGTTCAGCACGACGGTGGGCATCGCACTGCGCAGCCAGGGCTTCGACGCGCGCACGCTCCCGGTCGCCTGCGTAGCCGATCTCCAGAACCGACCCTCGACCCGACCGACCGGCCTCGTGGTCCTCGACCTGGATGCCAGGCAGGACGAGGAGGGAAGTCGCATCGACGGAGCCGAGCTCGTCAGAGTTCTGCGAGAACAGGGTTGGACGATACTCGTCGTGAACGGCAGCGCCGATCGGTCCGGGGTCGCCGCGGCCGTCGCCGCCGGCGCAATCGGCGCCCTACCGAAATCACGACCGTTCGAGGTGCTGCTCGGCACCGTCACCTCGGCCGCCGCGGGCGCTCCCGTGATGTCCGAGCTCGAGCGTGCGAAGTGGCTCGCACAGCACAATCGGCATGCGGCAGAGGAGTCCGGACGGGCGCTGTTGCTGTCCCGGCTCACCCGCCGCGAACGGGAGGTCCTCGATCTCCTCGCCGCTGGAATGCGCGCCGCTGCGGTCGCCGATCATTTCGTCGTCAGCCTCTCGACCGTTCGCAGCCAGGTCCGCTGCATCCTCACCAAGCTCGAGGTGAGTTCCCAGTTGGAGGCCGTGGCGCTCCTGCGCAGCATTCCACCACCGTTCAGGCCGGCGATCGGTCGCACGTCGAACTCCGCGACGGGCACGCTCTGATCCACTCTTGCTAGGTGTCCCTGAACCCCATGACCCACTTCACGCCCCCGCGCAGGACGAGGTCGACCCTGGTGTACGGCACTCGCTCGATCCGCACCTCGTTGTAGCGGAGGGCGGTCGCCCCGAAGCTCTCTTTGAAGTGGGAGAGGCGGGCGGATTCCCCCGACTCCCCGAGATGCAGTGAGCCGCAGCCGCGAGCGTGAGCCATCTCGATCGTGCTCCACTGGAGAAGCATGCCGGCGCGACTGTGGCCGGCCAGGGTCGGGTCGAGGGCGGCCCTGATGTCGTGTGCCGTCCGACCGAAGAGTGTGATGCTCGACGCCGCCGGCCGCTCACCGACGAACGCGATCTGCACCGCCATGTTCTCCCCCAGAACGCGAGCCATGGTCTGCAGCTTGTGCAGGCTGTCGCGTCGGCGCGCCCGCCATTCGGCCAACTTCTTGGGCTCGTGCTGACGGGCCGCCCAGCGCTCCACCGACGTCATGTAGAGCTGGTAGTGGAGGGGGAGCAGACGCCCCGTATGATCGATCTCGACGCGAGTGACACGCTTACGGCCCTGGCGGATGTGCTGGCGCGTCGACGCCGACATGCGAGCCAGGACGTCGTCGAGGTCGCCGGACAGGTCGAGCAGGTGCGCTCGCCGCGGGATGGTGGTCACGCTGGGCCTCGCGCTGATCGGCCGATCGGGCCACCATCGCGCATGGAGCGGGTTGGGCCGCACCCAGATGCGTCCGGCGGGCACCTGCCGGAGATCGGCGAGCACCGCGTCGACCACCTCACGGTCGGCCGCTGCACCGACGATCCCACCGATCCCCCAGGCAGCCGGGTAGGAGGTCAGCCAGCCACCGAGGCCGAGCACGCCGCGGCGGCGGACCAGAGGAAGGACGAAGCGGCGGCCGTCGGGGAACTCGTACAGCCGGCTCACGTCCGAGTGGCCACCCGCGGCGCACAGCGCGTCGACCCACGAGGGCGCGTGCTCCGGGAGCGCATCGGGGTCGAGAGCGACGATCTCCTCCCAGACATGGCGCGGTGCCGGGCTCGTCACCCGGACCGACGCGGGCACGTCGGGCCCCGCCCGCAAGCGCAGCTGTGACGAATCGTTTCGATCGCCCTCACCGACCACAGCCGTTCTCGGATGCATCAACTCATTCCCCCTCCGACACCGCGGGTGTCGTCGCCGTGTGTCGTTCATCGATTTCGTATACGCGTACGTAATCCACCAACATGGTGGCAGGAAAGACCGTCATCTTGCCGGGATCGCCCGGCCAACCGCCGCCCACTGCCGTGTTCAGTGCGAGATAGAAGGGGTGATCGAACACCCACCCCGTGTTGCCCGCTTCGGCCCTCGTCAAGGTCTCGGTCGTCCGGCCGTCGACCTGCCAATCGATTCGGTCGGGAGTCCAATTGATCGCGTACACGTGCCAGTCGGAGACAGATTGTCCCGGAGGCAGGGCGGTCGGGCCGCCGAAATCGAGTCCCGGGCCGTGCGCGTGCTGCTCGACCTGCCTCGGCTGGTCGCCCAGCGCTTCCATCACGTCGATCTCGCCGGCTTTGTCCGTCCCGGCCCACGCCAGGTTCTCGCCGATCAGCCAGAAGGCCGGCCACAGTCCCTTCCCCACCGGCATCTTGAGGCGCGCCTCGAAGTGACCGTAGCCTTGGGAGAACAGCGCGAGCTGCGGTTGACGAGTCGTGATCTTGGCGCTGGTGTACCGACAGGGCCCGTACCAGCAAGGCAGGCTCTGCGAGGCCTGGTGTGCTGTGATCGCGAGGTGCCCGGCGCCATCGAGCTGCGCGTTCGCGACATCGTCGGTGTAGTACTGCAGCTGATTGTCGCCCCAGCCGGTGCCGCCGGTGTCGTGCAGCCAGCGCAACTGCTGAGGTGGTGCTCCCTGAGGACCGTCGAACTCGTCGTCGAAAGTCATGGTCCAGCCCGTCGGTGGTGGGGGAACGCTTGCGGAACGCGGGGCCGCGCAACCGGCCCCGAGCATGGCCACGCAGACGAGCAGCACGAGCAGCCCCCGCGAGCAGGCATGCGGGAGCCGACATCTGCCGTGAAGAGGGGGGCCGGACACGCGATGACCTAGGGGATCTCGACGAGCGCGACACCACGAGGACCGTGACCGATGACAGACGCGCTTCGCCGTACGGCCCCGGACTGTGTGTCGATCCCGGAAAGGTCGTCGGAGTACATGTTCACGGTGAAGACCTCCGTCCCCTGTGGGTCCGATGCGACGGCCGAGGGCGCGGTACCGGTCGTGATCCGGTCAGGAAGAGCTTGTTGTGTCGTCGTGTCGATCACGCGCACGTCGGATGATGCTTGATCGGTGACGAACAGTCGGCGTCCGTCTGGGCTCACCGTCATCCCGTAGGGGTAGCCGCCCACCGGGATCGCCGCGCCGGCGACGCGGTTCTCCCGGGTGTCGATCACGGAGATGTCGTCCGAGTTGACGTTGGCCACATACGCACGGCTCCCGTCCGGGCTCATCACGATCCGACCGGGTCCTGCCCCGACGCCGATCGGTTCTCCCACGATCTCCTGGGTCTGCGCGTCGATCACACGCACGTCGTTCTGGTGCTGATTCGTGAGATAGAGCCACTGACCGTCCGGGGTGATCGCAAGGCCGGCCGGCCCGTCGCCGGTCGGGATCGGAGCGCCGATCATGCGAAGGCTCGAGCTGTCGTAGACGCGAACGTCGTCAGACTGTCCGTCGGCGACGAACACGCGATCCCCGGTGGGACTTACCACGACTGCGGACGGGTAATCACCGACCGTGACCGGATCACCGACGGCACGGCGATCCCGCAGGTCGATGACCTGGAGGGTGTTGGATGTCGGGCTGATGACGTAGGCGCGGCGACCGTCGGGGCTCACGGCGACCTCGGAAGGGAATCCCTGGAGCTTGACGGGGTCGCCGATCTCGGCGAGCGTCCGCGTGTCCACCAAGTGCATGTCGCCGGACATCGCGTCCACGACCACCGCATACGTTCCCGAGGGAGGCGGCAGCGGGGCAGGAGCCGGCGCGGGTGCACTGCAACTGGCCGAACCCAGCGTCGCGATGACGAGCAGGGCGAGGACTGTCATGGCGCGACGGGCCGTCCGAAGGGCAGCGACCCTGCGTCGCTCAGCGCAGGGCGCGATTCGGGTCGAGGCCTTGTTCTCGGCACGCATGGTCGTCTCCGACGGGCTCGGGGAGGACGCCGTTCGGGCGTCGGTGGTCATGGGCGCGGGAGCCGCGCGGTGAGTCGTCGAACCGCGGGCAGGTCCCCCCACCTGGCGTCCGCCCTGCGATAGAACCGCCACGCGCGGGTGGCCGCCTTCTCGCGAGAGGGCGCAACCCTGGCGTCGTCGCCGGCGAGCCAGGCCGCGAGCCGATCGACGCCCGTGTCGGCTCGCACGGTGAGCCGTGCAAGAGCGAACAGGCGGTCGTTCCGCGCGCTCAGTGCGTTCATGACCGCGCACGCGGACGTGTAGCCCGCCGCGCGTACGGCCCGGCACACACGCGGCGAATGGAAACCGTGCGGGTACGCGAAACTTCGCACTTCGCCACCGAGCGCGTCCTCCAGCTGGTGTTTGCTACGCCTGATCTCCTCGTCGACTTCGCCGGGCGGCAGGACGTCGAGCTGGGGGTGGGTGTGGGTGTGTGCGCCGACCTCCACACCGAACCCGGGCAGGGCACGCACGTCGGACCAGCTCAGCATCTCCGCCGGGGGCAGTGCCAGCCGCGGGTCTGCTCCTGACGGGCCGCGCAGCGCCCCGGTGGTGACGTACAGGGTGCTCGGCAGCTTCCGAGCCGCGAGCTCGGAAGCGGCCTCGACGAAGTCGGCGAAGCCGTCGTCGAACGTCACGAGCAACGGGCGGGGCGGCAACGGCACGTCTCCCGCCAACGCGTCGCGAAACTGCGAGACCGTCAGCGCAGTGCGCCCACTCGCCGCGATCAGATCGAGATGGCGCGTGAAGGTCCGCGGTGTGACCGTGAAGGGCGCGATCCAGGCCGGTGGCGCGGTCGACACCGAGTGGTAGAGGAGGATCGGAATGGTCGTGGTCATGGATCGGCCTTTCCCGGTGCCGCCATCGCTCCACGTGCGGCGTCCAGCGGCGCGGCAACGGCCGCGACAGTGGTGATCGTGGCGAGTACGGCCAGGCGCAGCGGTAGCGAATCGTTGCTGGCGATGGTCAGTACGGTATTGAGCAATATGGCGAGTGACACGCTCAGGGCCACGGCCAGCACCCACCGGACGACGGCTTCCCGGAGCGGCAGCAGCAGCGTGAGGGCCAGCCCGGGGCAGATGAGCACGAAGCCGAACACCACGAGCACCCGGAGCGGGAAGCCCGGCGGGAGCAACTGCCCCAGCCAGGTCAGCCAACCGGAACAGGCCAGCGCGAGCCGCCAGCGGGGGGTCACACGCACCCGGCCCCAGGACCCGCGCAGGGCCGGCATCGTCCGTGCGGGCGATCTGCGCCCTCCGGCGCGGGTCATGACGACGCCTCCGTCGTCGGACCCACCCGGGTGATCACCACGGCGTCGGGACTCTGGTACAGGAGAACGAAATCGGGCGACCGGAGCAGCGCCTGCGCGATGTGGTCCAGGCTCCCGGGCGGCATGATGCCCGTCATCTCGACGTCGAATCGCTGGGCTCGAGTGAGGACCAGATACGAATGATGATGGCTCTGCAGCCTCATCATGTCACCCAGAGTGCCCACGGGATCGGCGAGGACTTGTTGTCGAGTACGCGGGTCCTCGAGAGCGAACCGCTCGTAGTCGTACATCTCGTAGTTGGTGAAGCCCCACGGGAAGTCGCTGGTGGCGGAGACGATCTGTGAGCCTTCAGGAGCGATGCCGTACACGAGCTCCGCGGCCTGGAGCTCTTGGGGGCTGAAATAGTTGACCTCCTCCTTGCCATAGTAAGAGAAGGCGAACCCCGGCACCAGCAACAGCATGACCAGTGGCAGGGACACCCGTGCCCACCAATTCCTTCCCGCAGTCTCCCGAGGAAGGAACGCTGCAGCCGCGTAGAACGCGGCAAAAGGCAACCCGAACAGGTAGATACGGAAGATCATCTCACCGTCGTAGTCGCTGGTGAACAACAGCGGTACAGGAGTCAGCGCCAGGAGCGGGAGCGCCACCTCGCGCCGCGTGCGGAAGTGGCGCGCGAAGCCGACCAGAGCCAGCGCCACCACGGCCACGCTCAGGAGCCGATCCATCTGCGCGACCAGGACCTGACCTCGACTGGCGGTCGCCAGATTGATGAAACCAGAGTTCGCGTTGGCGCCCAGCTGCCCGAAGCTCGACCCGATGTCGGCGAGGTTCTGTGACAACCAGGGCCAGGCGAACAGCAAGTTCCATGCCGCGGTGATCCCGACCAGCAGCAGCAGGGGCAGGGCCAGACGACGCTGGCGGCACAGGAGTGCCAGCACCACGAGCGCGCCGATCAGCACGAGTGGTGTGAGCTGGTGGGTGGGCACGATCGCCGCCATCATCAGGACCACGGCGCCGAGGACGAGTGGCTGCCCGCGATCAGGTGCGACGGAGGTGTCCGGCACGAGAGCCCGGGAGGTCGGTCGACTCGAGCGGACGTATCGAATGCAGACCGCCACGATGGTCAGGAAGAGGAAGTAGCAACAGGCTTGCGGCGCGAAGTAGTCCTGACCGACCCAGGAACCGAGGAAGAAGATCCCGATCGCCGCCCAGACCAGCCGCCGGTCCCTAGTGAACGTCGAGAAGATCAGGAAGAGCGGTCCCAGGAGAAGAGCGTTGAAGAACGGCGGTGCCCAGATCGCGTAGCCCTCGGCACCTCGCAGCCCGGCAAGCTTGCTGATCATCGCGTTGGTGGTGAAGAAGCCGGGCCAGTACTGGTAGGCGCTCAGCTCCCGCAGCGACCGGTCCACCCCGGCGTGACGCATGAAGAAGTCGGTGACTCCCACGTGCTTCCACGCCCAGGAGTAGCGCAGGGTGCCGTAGAGGATGCTGGGGGTGGCGTGCAGGATCGCGATCAGCAGGAGGACATGGCCGACCAGCACAGATGTCCGTGAACGAGGGCGCAGGACCTGCACGCAGAAGCTGACGAGCAGCACCGCGAGGGCCGCCCAGAAGGTGATCGGGAGCAGCGGGACCAGGCCCAGATCACCCATCTGTCCGAGATCGATGCGCCCGAGCGACGCCAGCCACAGGACGATCGCCGCCGGCACCGCCCCGACGCGCGCCAGCAACGCCAGACGCTCTCGACGAGTCGCGGTGAGGAGATCCGGGAGAGCCGCGGAGAGGCGCAGGGACCGAGCGCGCCCGGCCAGGTAACCGCGGCTGGTGGCCGCGAGCCCCACCACCATCGCCAGCGCGCGGGCGACACCAGACCCGCGGCCCAGCGCGACCCGTCCCAGTGAGGTGACGATCCCCGAGGTGATCGTGAAGAGTACGTAGCGCAACTCCGAGCTGAGCCCCCGTCGGGCGCCGACCATCCCGCTGACCTGCGCCTTGGACACCCCCTCCGCATAACAGCGGGACCGGAAGTAGGACCAGGTGCCCCGCTGCGAGGGCACGCTGTGCCAGACCTCGGCGGCCGGCTCGTACAGCAGTACGCCGTCAACAGACTGACCGTGCACCCGGATGCACAGCTCGGTCTCCTCGCACCCCGACGGCACGGTGCCGATCCGGCCGAGCTCGTGCCGGAAGCCGCCAGCGGCTGTCAGAGCATCGCGGCGGAACGACATGTTCGCCCCGATGAAGTTGCGGATCTCGGATCGGGCGACCGGCAGTCCTCGGTAGCTGCAGCCGACCACCCAGTCGAACTCGCGTGGGAACCACGCCGGTCGACCGCCCGCCCACCGTGGGCGGACCCGACCACCGACGCCGAGCACCCGGGGATCGGCGTACGCCGACACCAGTCGGTCGACCCAGTCCCGCTCGGCGACCGCATCGTCGTCGAGGAACAGCACGACGTCGCCGGTCGCGACCTCGATGCCCGTGTTTCGCGCGCCCGACAGCCCGCGGTCGTAGCGACTCGCCACCACGGACACACCGGCGTGGGCCCACTCGTCGAGGGCGCGCTGCAGGAGCGCCGGAGAGTGATCGATGACCACCACGATCTGGTCCGGGGGCCGCGACTGGGAGAACACTGACGCGACCGCGTGCACGAGGTCCGGCCATCGCAGGACGGTGTACGCGCAGATGACGACCGATGTCGTCAAATCCGTCGCCACCGCCGTCGTCTCCGTGGTGGCGGCCGTGTCGCACGTCGACCCCGTGAGCGGGTCCGAGGGCGCCGTCGACCCGGTGGTCACGAGCGGGTAGGTAGTCATCGCTCCTCCTCTGGTAGCCAGAGGTCGCGTCGCAGGACCAGGAACCCCGCGGTCGCGCACTGGGTCAGGAGCCAGGCGAGACCGACTCCGGTCAGGCCCATCCTCGGCAGCAGCAGCCATCCCAGGCCGAGCGCGAGCACGCACTCCGCGGCCTGGACGAGGAACACCAGGCTCATCCGGCGCTGCACGCGAGCCGCGTTGACGGCGATCACGACGACGAGGTGGGGAAGTGCGCCCAGGCTCAGCAGGCGTAGCGCCCCGCTGGCCGCAGCGTATGCGGGGCCGAGCAGCCCCAGCAGGTAGGGCGCGATGACGACCACGACGAGTACCGCCGGGGCGAGGAGCCGTCCGATGTGGCTGATGACCTGGCGGCAGCACCGGGCGAGACCGGAGCGGTCACCGGCGGTCTCCACGACCAGCGACGAACCCATGTTGATGTTGACGAGGTGCAGCGAGTACGCGATGACCCAGGCAACGGCGAATCCGGCGTTCGCCTCCACACCGAGCACCTCGATCACCAGGATCGGCATGAGCGTCATCGAGGCCATCGAGCACACGGCGCCGGCGTAGCCGGTCATCACGAACCGGGCGATATCCCGGGCGGCCGGTCGGTCCTCGTCACCGCTGGGCTCGATGCGTTGATGGCGGGGGATGGCCCGTCCGAACAGCAGCCCGCCGACGATCACCACGGCCGCGAGCACCGGGACCAGCCAGGACACGAAGATTCCGTGCTCGGGCATCGCTGTCGCGAGCAGCACGACGAGCCCCACCTTGACCGCGCTGAAGGCGGCGTTCTCCACCGGCACCCAGGCGGTGCGCCGCAGTCCGGTCAGCACCCCGTCCTGGATGACGAAGAGCGTGTAGGCCGTGGTCGCGACCACGAAGGCGGCGCCGGCGAGCGGTCCGTCGAAGTACGTGACGCCGGGCGAGACGAGCGGTGCGAGCACCACGAAACCGGTGCTGATGAGCACACCCAGCCCACCGGCCGTGAGGTAGGTGTACGCCACCATGCGACGGGTGCCCGCGCCCGCGCCCGGGACGAACCGGACCATGGCGGTCGACAGGTCGAGCTGCGCGATGCCGGCCAGGAGCATCATCATCGAGATCGCGGCGGAGTTGCGGCCGACCGATGCCGGGTCGTAGCGCAGCGCCGTCACGGCCCAGTAGGCGAGCCCGATCGCTCCGGTCAGGCCGGAGCTCAGGGTCAGCAGATGCCCGTTGCGAAGGAGCGGCGTGCGCAAGGTGTGCGCGACGTACCGCGGGATGTGGCGCACCTTGTTGGTGGCCTGGGTCGTGAGGCTCATCGGAGCCACCTCGCTCCTGCGGCGTGCCCGGCCAGACACAGCAGCCGGGAGGGCACGCCCAGGCGGCCGGCCTCGGTGACCGACAACAACGCCACCAACGCTCGGGTCTCCCTCGGCCGCGCCGGAGCACGGCAGAGACAGCAGGCGCCAGGTGGGTGCCCGAGGAGCGAGCCGACGGCCTGAGCCAGGCCTGCCTGGTAGGAGGCCCGGGTCCGGCGGACACCGTGGCGGACGAGCCCGGGCTCGGCGTTGCTGGGGGCCCGGGCGACCTCCGCCATCGCCAGCATCCCGGCGTCGGCCGCCGCATCTCCCACGGCGAGGGCGAGGGGGCGTGCTGTCGCCGGCACCCGGAGCGACTCGAGCAGGCTCCGGAGCCCCGTCGACTTGTCCACTGCGGCGGGCACGAAGTCGGTCTGGCCCTCCCCGGGTATGACGCGGACGCGTTCCACCACGTCCGCCGCGACCATCGCGGCCTCGACCGCCGCAGGGGGCATCCCGCGCCGGTCGTCGGGAGTGCCGCGGCAGGCGCGGACCGTGAGCCGACGGCTGGGGTCGAGCGAGACACCCGGCACTGTGACGAGTGCCTCGCGCAACCGCGCCAGATCGTCCTGCTCCCGCTCGTCGACGAGTTCGACGACGGCGCCGGTGTCGTGGTCGTAGGTCAGCGCGCCGTATTCGGCGACGCCGCCGCGGAGCCCGTAGGTCTCGCAGCGCTCCTGCACGTCCTCGAGATGGCGGCCGGTGGCGAGCAGCGGTCGGTAACCGTGTGCGAGCAGGGACCGGAGCGCGAGCGCGCCCGCTCGGGTGGTCATCGGGCACCCGAGCGGGCTGATCTCGAGCACACCATCGATGTCCAGCGCGCAGAGCGGTCCGTCCGGGTCTGACGTGACATCGTCGAGGTAGTGCGACGCGAAGTACCGCTGGATCGCCAGGGCCCGGCGACGATGGACGGCCGCGGCCGGCATCCGGCCGGACTCGGCCTCGGCCTGGAGATGAGCCATCCGGTGGACCAGCCAGCGCTCCTCGGAGATCGGTGTTGCGGTCCGGGCCTCGTACCCCTCCCGCAGCCGTGCGGTGAAGCGTCCGCAATCGGCCTGGACGGAGGCCCCGGCGAGGTCGAAGACCGGGTCGTAGGAGAACAGCTCGCGGTTGCTGAACGCTCCCTCGGCGAAGGTCTCCTTGACGATCCGCTCGGCGACGCCGTCCGGCCCCGGATCGGCGAGACGCCACCGCTGCGGGGACATGCGACCGTCGACGATCATCGGAGAGGTGACGGTGAGCAGTCGCCGCATGATCGGGTCGACGAGCGGGATGCGCAGCGGCAGTCCCAGCCGACCGAGCACACCGCAGAGCTGCGCGGCAGCGAGCTCCCACGCGGGACTGTGCCCGGCCACGCGCATGCTCGTGTCGGCGACGGCGGGCAATGCACGGTGGCGGGCGAGCACGTAGCCCACGACGTGCTCGCCGAGTCGATCAGCGTCCTCGAAGGGCGTCAGGTCGCGGCCGGGCCCGGGGCGCGCTGAGGTGGCTTCTCGGATGAGCAGGCCATCGGCGAATCCGTGGACCACGGGGACCCAACCCGGCAGGGCGCCCGCGACCGCCACCGCGTGACGACCGAGGTAACCGACTCCCACTCCTTCGGCGACCAGGTCGCGTCGCACGGTGCTCCCGGTGACGTGGTCGAGGAGCTGAGCGGTGTACGAGGCTTCCACGTGACCACGGCCTGGGGTCGGCGTGTCCGCGGCAGGTGCGCGCGTCTCCAGCCGCAGGAGCTCGTCGGTGGGCGGCAGCACGCGGCGGAGAGCTTCTGCGACCCTGTCCGGCCGCAGGACGCGTGCAATGTGCCAGTCCGGCCCGTTCAGGCTGACCTGGGCGTAGCGGCCCAGCACGGGCAGAGGAGCGGGCCGCTCGTCGGTCCGGGCGAGGACGGCGACGATCGCCGCCGCCGGAAGTCCTTCCCGTTCGAGCTGCTCGGCGACGGCGGCGATCGAGGCACCGGTGACGGGCGGGTCGTCGAGGACGAGGGCCAGTCCCCCTCCCCGGGCCACCTCCCGAACCGCCTCCGACTCGCCGCGCAGCAAGGGGTCGCCGGGGCGAACCGTCAGTTCGGCCACCTCCTGGTACCCGAGCTCGCTCAGAGCTGCCGCGCACAGTGGCGCCAGGTAGCTGCCGGAGGTGCGCACCCCGACCACGACCAGCGGCTTCGTCCGGTCAGGCCGGCGCAGCGCGAAGCGCCTGGCCAGGGCCCGCATGTCCTCGGGGTGCTGATCCATGCTGCGGAAACAGGCGGGCAGGCGCAGTACCTGGCTCTGCAGCTCCGCGGGGGTCTCGGCGAGCGTGCTGGTCCAGTCGGCCTTCGCGCGGTCGGCCCTCTTCCGGGCCCAGGAGATACGCGCCGCGTCCCCGCCCAGGACGAGGGAGGCCAGCGCCGCGGTGAGTGCCGTGAGCGCGACGCGGTGGTTCTCGAGGGCACGCCCCGACGCGAGCAGCCCGGCCAGTCGATCGAGCGTCGTCGCCGCCGTGCGCGTGACCGCCGCGAGCGTCGTCGTCCCGGGGGCGTCGCAGGAACGCAGGAATGTCACGCCGCGTCGCATCGTGGCGCCCCAGCGCCTCCGGTGGTCGTCGAGGATCTGGCTGGTGCCGGCGGCGAGGAGGAACGCGTCGAGCCACCGCTGGTGCTCCAGCTCGACTCGCAAGCGCGCGCTCAGCAGCTCGAAATCGTTCAGCAGATCCACGGGGGCGAACTCGCCCGGTCGATCATGACCGGCCGACGGCGAGCGATCGATCAGAGACCTGTGCGGCGGTCGGGATGCGCTGTCGGTGGTGGGCTCGGGAAGACTCATGCCGCCACTTCCGAGGGCCTTGCCGCGCCTCGAGCCCGCCACCGGCTGACGAGGTAGGCGAAGGGACCGAAGATCATGCCTCGCCGTTCCAGTCCGACGAATTCGCTGGGCCAGTCCTGGTATCGGTCCGCGTTGCTCGCCGACGACCGGCGCGCGGCGAACGCGACGCCGCCGGGTACACGGCGGAGCAGTGCCGGGAGCATGGCTGGCTCGTGCGCGATCGCACTGGCGAGGTACGCGCCGAATCCGACCCCGTAGCCGTAGGCCTGGTTGCCCAACGAGGCGAGGTCGCGGTGGTGGCGATGCCACACCAGGGCTCCCGGCTGGTACACCAGGCGGCTCCCAGCCACGAGGACCCTGAAGAAGGCGGTGAGGTCGTCCCCGCCCCGGGCGAACGTGCCGGTGCCGATCGCCGGATCGAACCCACCGAGTCGCCGCAACAGGGAGGCGTCGAAGGCCATGTTCGCGCCGGAGCCGAATCGACCCGACCGGAACGGGAAGAGCGGGTCCGCCGGGCGATGACCACGACGATCGAAGATCTGCAGGTCGAATCCCTTGCCGAAGCCCCCATGACGCTCCAGCAGCACCTGCGCCGGGGTGTCGAGCTGGGCCGGGAGGATCAGACCCGTCACACAGCCCACGTCACCGGTGACCGCGAAGCCTTCGGCGAGCGCCGCGAGCCAGTGGCGATCCACGACGACGTCGTCGTCGACGAACGCGATGATCGTGCCAGAGGCCTCGGCCACTCCCCGGTTGTGCGCCGCGCCCAGGCCACGCCGGGACTCGCGCAGGTAACGGATCTGCCCGGGGAAGGAGTGCTCGACCATCTCGGCCGTCGCCGCTGTGGCGGGATCGTTGTCGACCACGATCACCTCGAAGCGCGGGTACTCGCTCGCGAGCAGAGACGACAGGCACCGACGCAGGCTCTCGTGTCGCTCGCGCGTCGCCACCACGACCGAGACGCACGGGGCCTGCGCCAGTACCGTCCTCCGCCGGTCCTGGCAGCGAGTGAGGCCATCCGGCAGGGGCTGCACCAGGTCCTCGGCGCGGACGAGCCGGTCGAGTCCGTCGGAGGCGAGGTGGCGATTGATCGCGTCGCCCAGGGCGGACCAGATGGTCCCGACGTGGGCTCGCCTGGACAGCCCGCGCCGACCGTCCAGGAACACCACCCCGAGCGGGGCGCTGTGCAGCCGGACCAGGGTCATGACCTTCGACGCTCCGTCGCCCGCGCCGAGGAGCTCCAGCGTGCCCGTCGACGAGGCCAACTCGAGTTCCGCCCGCGCGACGGGTAGGTCCGCCACGCTCAGCTCGTTCCAGAGAACACCGGTCCCCGCCGGTGCGGCGCTCGCCGCCCCGCCGCCGTTCATGGTGCCGGCTCGCAGCCGCGCGGACGCGAATGTCCCAATAGCGCTCATGTCGTCACGCCCTCCCTGCATGCAGATGCACGCACGCCCGACGGAACTGTCCGTTTTGCCGACCGGGACGGAACACGGTTCGGATCTGCGCCGGGTGCAGCATCCGTCACCCGGCGCATCGATCTCCCATGTCCGGGGCGCCGAGTGTGGGGCACCGGACACGAGGTCATGGCGTACTGTCTACCGACCGGGCCGTGCTGCGGCATCATCAGGATTGACGATGCGTTCACCTCCCGTTCCCGGAACAGTCACTTCCGTACAGGTGCAGCTCGCGGCGACCCGTGATACGTGCTGGACACCCCGGGATCTGCTCGCCGGCTGGACCGACTGATCATTTTGTTCGGTGCGGGAGACACACATGTCTGATGACCATTACGACGGAGCGCTCGCGACCGTTTCCGGCGTCGAGGCGCCGCTGATGCCCGACGATTCCGTGACGGATACGTCACCAGCTGGAATCGCCGCCGGTACCCGATATGTGAACGGGACGGACGCAAGGGGGGTTCGGTCCGATCCGCCCCCCGCGGAACGCGCCCCGACCGTGGCACTCATCATCCCGGCCAAGAACGAGGCGGCGAACATCTCCTGGGTCCTCGAGCAGGTCCCCTCCTGCGTCGACGAGGTCGTCCTCGTGGACGGGAACTCGACCGACGCGACGCTGGTCACCGCCCGGTGCGCCAGGCCCGACATCCGCGTGCTCGTCCAGGAGGGCACCGGCAAGGGAGACGCCCTGCGCGCCGGGTTCCTCGCCACCGAGGCGGACATCGTCGTGATGATCGACGCCGATTGCAGCATGACGCCCCAGGAGCTCCCACACTTCCTGCACTTCCTCTCGAACGGCTACGATTTCGTCAAGGGGTCACGATTCATGGCAGGCGGCGGCTCGCACGACATCACTCGTCTGAGGCGGTGGGGAAACCGTGCCCTGGTCTCGATGGTGAACGTCCTGTTCGAGGTACAGATGACGGATCTCTGCTACGGGTTCTGCGCTTTCCATCGACGTTATCTTCCGTTCCTCGACCTGACGTCGGCCGGCTTCGAGGTCGAGACCAGACTCACCTTGTCGGCCCTGGCAGCTGGCTTGCGCGTCGCCGAGGTCCCCAGCCTCGAGATGCCCCGCCGGTACGGACGATCGAATCTCCGAACCTTCCCCGACGGCACCCGGGTCCTGCTCTCGATACTCCGCAGCCACCGTCGCGGAATTCGCGTCGCTCACAACTCGTGAGAAGAACGGCGTGAACATCGACAGTGCGCATCCTCGTCGCCCGTGACACCTGAGCCTCTTCAGAGATGCCCTCCGCCGACCGACCGCCGGAGCGCCTCATCGAGGTATTGGTCGCGCAGGCCCTCGACGACCTCGACGAGCACCGCCTCGACGTGGCCACTGCGCTCGACGTGGTCGCTCGGTTGGCCTGGGCTGCGGCGTACGACCGCCGCTCGGACGCGGCCGAGGATGCCGCCGTCCGCTCCGAACGGGAGGGATGATGGTCACAACTCCGGCAATCCGACCCGTCCTGCACGGCATCGGCTCGCAACGACGGCACGCGCGTGTGTGCACCGCGCACTGTCTCTGGGCGCTTCTCGCGAGTGCGGCCCGCACCGCGGACCGGTTCGGGGCGGGCCGTTGGCTGCAGAGCCGGCGGGGTCGCCGCCACGCCGACAGCGTCCACGGCGAGTTGCTGCTCGCAGGCGCCGAGCTCCTCGGTCCCGCCGGGCGCGCCGACGCAGGGCCCCCGGGCGTGTCCCTGCGAACCCTGCCCACTCTCTGCGACGTGTCCGTCGCGATCCTCACGGCGGCGGACGGCTCCACACGGTTCGTCCTCAAGGTCGCCCGATCCGAGGAGGCCGCCGCCGAGCTCCGCCACCAGCGCACGGTGCTGGACACACTCCGGGCCGATCCGGCACTGCGGGGGTTGCGAGACATGCTCCCCGAAGTACTCCGCCTCGAACGGAGTCGCGACGGCGCTCCCGTCGTCGGCGTCGAGACGCTCCTGCCCGGGACGACGCTCGAAGCACTGCTGTCGACCGGTCCTGAGCCTCCGACACGACTTCTCACACCCACGATCGAGACGATCCGCACCCTCCACGAACGCAGCGGGCGGGTCGAGACGATCCGCACGGCGCATCTCCGCGACTGGGTCGACGCGCCGCTGGGGCGGCTGAGAGGCACGTGCCGCACGCTTGCGCCCGCGTCCGTCGACGCCGTGGACCAGCTCGGGCGTCAGCTCCACGACGCCCTCACAGGCCGCCGAGTCCTGGTGAGCTGGACCCACGGCGACTTCACCCCCGGGAACGTGTTGCTCGACGAAGGCAGCCACCACGTGACCGGGATAGTGGACTGGGCCGGAGGGCGGCCCCGGCAGCTCGCTCCGACCGACGAGCACACGATGCTGCTCGCCGCCGAGGCCCTCCGACGACGACGGAGCATCGGCGCGGTCGTCACCGAGCAGCTCGGTGGCCTCGCTCCCGGGGACGGTCTCCTGTCACTCCAGGACGATCCCCGGTCTCGCCCTGCGCGCGCACAGGGCCTCGACGTACGCACCCTGACCCTGCTCAGCTGGCTTCGCCACGTCGAGGAGATGCAACGCAAGTCCGTGCGCTACCGCGCGCACCGCGTCTGGTGGGCGCTCAACGTCGAGCCCGTCCTGTGGGCGGTCTCCGTGGGACCGCGCCCGAGGCACGCAGCCGGCTAGCGCCTCAGCATGTCGAGGACGTCCCGGCTCGCGCGCCAGTCGAGGACCTTGGCGATCCGTGAGGCGTCGGCGACGACGCAGGCCGGGTCGCCTCGGCGTCGCGGCGCGATCCGGTAGGGAACCGGAGCGTCCAGCACCCGCTCCGCCGCCGCGATCACATCGAGGACGCTCGTCGGCTCGTTGCGGCCCACGTTCAGCACTCCGGGCGACGGCCTGGCGTGGTCGAGTAGCGCCTCGGCCGCGGCCACGTGAGCATCGGCGAGGTCCTCGACGTGCACGTAGTCGCGGAGGCAGGTCCCGTCCGGGGTGGGCCAGTCATCGCCGAAGACGCTCAGCGGCTCGCCCGCCTCGGCCGCCCGCATGACCAGGGGCACCAGGTTGGTGGCGCCCCGGTCGGCCAGGCGCTCCGACGCGGAGCCTGCCACGTTGAAGTAGCGCAGGGCGGCCCAGCGCAGGCCCGTCGCCTCCGCGTGACGACGCACCACCCACTCGCCCGCGAGCTTCGTCTCGCCGTAGGGACTGGTCGGCAACGTCGGGTCGTCCTCGGTCACCGGCTCGGCGCTCGTCTCGCCGTAGACCGCCGCGCTGGAGGAGTACAGGACCCGTCCGATCCCGGCCGCCGTCGCTGCCCGCAGCAGCGCGACGCTGCCCCCGACGTTCTGCTCGTAGTAGTACAGCGGCACGGCGACCGACTCGGGCACGGACTTCTTCGCGGCCAGGTGCACCACACCGTCGATCGACCGCCGATCCGCCAACGCGGAGAGCACCGCGTCCAGCCGCGGGTCCAACAGGCTGGCGTGGACGAACTCGACGTCGGCGGGCAACCGTCCACGGCTCCCTGTCGACAGGTCGTCGAGCACGACGGCGGCGTGTCCCGCAGCACGCAGACCGCGCACCACGTGCGATCCGATGTAGCCGGCTCCGCCGACCACCAGCCACGTCGGTCGTGAGTGCATCCTCGATACCTCGCTGATCTCGCAGGACGGGCCGAGGCCCCGAACCTCACCGCCGGAGCAGCGCCACAGCCTCCAGCTGCGAACCCACCTCGAGCTTTCCGAGGATCGAGCGGATCTGGGTCCGCACCGTCGCCATCGTGACCACGAAGTGCTCTGCGATCGCAGCCGCTCGCATCCCGGTGCTCAGGAGCTCGAGGACCTCGCGCTCGCGCGGGGTCAGACGCGACAGCAGGTGCGACATCTGCTGCTCCTCGGCCTGGTCGCGGCGGTACCGGTCGAGCCACACCTGACGTTCGCTCTGCGTCATCAGGATCGAGCCTTCCGCGGCCGCCATCACGCGGCGGAGCAGGACGTCGAAGGAGTGCCATTTCGGCACGTAGCCCATGGCGCCGGCGGCGACAGCTGCAGCGACAGCGCCCTGAGCTGGACCGCCCGTGACCACGAGCACCTCCCACCCTCGCATCCGCAACGGCGTGACGAGGTCGACGCCGTCGACCTCACGGCCCTCGGCGTCCCGGTCGAGGTCCAGGTCGAGCAAGGCGAGTCCTCGGGGGCCGCCAGGGGGGCGGGCCAGGAAATCCTGCAGATCGTCGACCTCCAGCGTCGACGCGTCGAGACCCTCTTCGCGCAGCGCGAGGCCCAAGGTGGTGCTGAACAGCTCGTGGTCGTCGATGATCAGGACGGGGTAGCGACGAGGGTCCGCGCCGGGGCGCCCGTCCTCGGTCGAATCACCGGTCACGGCATGGGGCACGGGGCAACCTCTGCGGCGAGTGCGGGTGCGGCGGCCCGGTGCCCCGGCAGGTCCACCACGACGGTGCACCCGGACTCCTCCTGCGGGTGCGAGCGCACGACGATGGAACCGTGCTCCGCCGCCAGCAACCGACGACAGACGTGCAGACCGAGGCCTGATCCGTGTGCGCGGACCTCACGGACGCCTGTCTCGAACACCCTGTCCCCGAGAGTCGGCGCGATCGCCCGGCCGAAGTCGCGGACCCGGATGACGACTCGGTCGTTCCAGCGCATGGCCGTGACCCGCACGGGGCTCCGAGGCGCGTGGCGCTGGGCGTTGGCGAACACGTTGGTCATCACCTGGGCCAGCGCCTCGGGTGACCCGACCGCTCGCAGACCGGCGTCCACTTCGAGGCGCACGTCCATCCCCGAGACGCGCCGAAGGGTCACCAGCCCCTGCAGGACGGGCTCCACGTCGTAGGAGGTCGCAGGGCGCTCGTGCGACGTCTCGACCGGAGCACGCAGAAGGCCCTCGAGCCGGCGGATCTCGGCTGCCAGGAGCGCATCGAGAGGGGTCGTGTCGCCGCTCCCGGGTTCGCGGCCGCTCCCGAGCAGTCGCGTTGCACCCTCCAGACCAGCCAAGCCGGTCCGCAGCTCGTGGTCCCGCTCCGCGGTGCGCTCGAGACGCATCGCCGCCAGGCGCAGCTCCTCCTCCCGGGTGTCCCGCTGCGTGTCGATCCGTAGCAGCGCCCGCCAGATCAGGCGGAGCGTCCCGACGAGGACCAGGGCGACAGCGAGGAGCCGCCCCGTGGAGGTCAGCGCGTTCACGTGGCGGGCCAGCCCCGGGAGGAGCAGCTCGGCGAGGTGCACCACGCCCAGGAGCGCAACTCCCGCTCCGACCAGCGCCGTGGCCCGCTCGTGGCGGTCCAGGGCCGTGACGACGACCGCGAGCGCGAGGCCCGCCCAGAGCGAGGACAGGGACAGACGGAAGCTCGTCGCCTCCGACAACGCCGCCACCGGTACCGGAAAGGCCGTTCCCAGCGCCCCGGTCGCCGTCGTCACGAGGACCACGGCGAACACCGCGGCGGCGACACGCCGACCGCTGACCGGCCCCACGACGGTCAGGGCGGCCAGCAGGAACGACGCCACCAGACCGGGGATCAGCAGTGCGATCACACTCAGTACCGGGGACTGCGCCCGCGCGGCCAGGCCGCCCTCTACCAGCACGACGACGACGCCGCCTCCAGCGGCCACACCTAGCCACGCGGGCCTGCTGTCGGCGCCGAGCCGTCCGGCGAGCGGTCCCATGACCGCGGCGGCACTCCCGATCGCGGCGGTCAGCAACGCCAGGATGGCGATCATCGCAATCGCCGATCTACGTCGAGAGAGCAGTTGTTGCGCATTGTGTCCAACTCACCCCCACCGATCACGAGTCGACCACGTTTGGCCCCCTCGACGACAACTCTCAGGAGATCTCGAGACCGCTATCTGGATACGATGACCCCTGATCGAGTGAACCCACGGTATGGATGACGGAGACGAGCGGCATCGCCCCCGTGCATCATGAGTCCTGGTCGGATTGAGGGAGCCGTGATCCCGGTTTGATCGAGATGGAGGCGCGGGCCGTGGTTTCGAAGCCGTTCTCTCGCGCTACTCGGACGGCGTCGAGCCGACTGTGCGCGCCCAATTTGTGCAGAATTCGATTCGTGTGCGAACGAACTGTGTTGGCCGCGATGTCGAGGTGCTCGGCGATCTCCGGACCGTCACGACCCTCGACCAGGCACAGCAGCACATCGAGCTCGCGCTCGGTGAGCGAGGCGAGAGGCCCGCTCCCGACGCGGCGATCGGGGATCTCGGCGAGGAGACGCTGTAGGACTTCTCCGAGCACCATCGGCGGGTAGAAGGCGTGCCCCGCGCCGACCCGTTGCAGCACCTCGATCAGGTCTGCGGCCGAGGTCCGCGGTTCCAGCCACGCCGACACACCCCGAACGGCGGCCTGGACCGCATCGTCCGCATCGACCGTGTCGGCCAGGACCACCACGGGGACATCCGGCGCGACCGATGTCACCGCGTCCACGAGGGCCGACCAGTGCCCGGGCACCGACGCGGCGTCGACGACGAGCAGGTCCAGGCCGTGGGTGTGCACGGCATCGAGGACACGTGCGACCTCTCCCGGGCTCTGTCGCGCCAGGAGACCGAAGGGTTCCTGCGCGAGCCGCCGGGTGAGCGCGTCGGCCAGCATTCGATCATCGGTCACGAGCTGGACCCGGGTGGGTGCCACTGGACGACATTTACAGCACATCGACCTCGCGCGCACAGGTCGGGACCTTCGGTCCGGAATGTCCTCCGGACGTTCGGGCAACGGCCCCTCCGTTCAGAGAGCTGTCACCGGCCGACGTGTGCGGATCGTTATCGACCTGTCGCCGCAGGCAGTTCGATCTCGCTACACTTCCCGATCGCGCCGTCGGGGGCGGGCGAGTTGATGGCGTGCGCTGCGCCATGGTCGGCAAAAGCAGCCGGAGCAGGGGGAAAAATGATCGACATCCTGGTTGGCGACACCCGTTTCCTGTTCGTCGAGCTCTTGTCGTCGTTACTCACCGAGCGCGGTTACGCCCCGGTAGACACCGTGGAAGACCCGGATGACCTCGTCGCCGAGGTCAGTCGACGGCATCCCCGACTGTGTCTGGTCGATCACCGAGCCCTCGGCGGAGCCAACCCCCTCCGGTTCCTCGACGCGCTGATCGCCGCGGCCGATGGATGCACCAAGATCGTCGTGATGAGCAGGGGCCCGGCGCCCCCATCGCCCGCCGACACCGCAGATGCGCTGGGCGTGGACGGTGTCTTCGACAGGCGCGCGAGCCTCCAGACCCTGCTCGACGGCCTGCGCACGGTCCTCGACGGGGAGATCGTCACCGGGCCGCCGGCCCAGGCGGGAGCACCCAGGCCCGACGTCTCCGCACGGTTCCGGCAGCGAGCGACCTATCTGACTCCGCGCGAACGTGAGTGCCTCGCCCTGCTCGTCGAGGGCCAGACCACCGACCAGATCCGGCGCACCCTCTCGGTCTCCGTGATGACCGTGCGCAGCCACGTCCGGTCGGTGCTCCGCAAGCTCGGCGCCCACTCACGCCTGGAGGCCGCGTCGATCGCTGTGCGCCACGACCTCGTGGCCGACGATTTCGCCGCGTCGCGCGCGGGGTGACGGCCGGCGGGAGGCCATCGAACCTCAGGGTTCCGACCGATCCGTGGTGCGGCGAGCGGCGCGTGTCGTGAGGTGTCCGCATCACCTCTCGAGTCGCCACGGCACCCGTCGCACCGCCCACCGCAGGGACCTCCCTGCCCACCGTCGAACCTCGTCCTCGCCCGGCCCTCGGCACCCGATTTGCCTAGCGTAATGATCAGACCTCCGCTCCCCAGCACAGGCCGTGGCGCACCGACGTCGAGGCTCGAGGACCGACCGATGTTCAAAGGATTCAAGGACTTCCTGCTCCGCGGGAACGTGATCGATCTGTCGGTCGCGGTCGTGATCGGGGCGGCGTTCACCGACGTCGTCACCGCCTTCACGAACTCGTTCCTCAAGCCGTTGATCCAGCTGCTCTCCCCCGGGGTCGGCGAGTTCGCGGGCACGATCCGCGTCGACAGTGTGGTGTTCGACTACGCCACCGTGATCAACCAGACGATCACGTTCGTCATCACCGCGGCGGTCGTCTACTTCTGCGTGGTCGCACCGATGAAGGCGATCCAGATCCGCCGGCTGCGGGGTGAGGAGTCCGGGCCGGTCCAGCCCACCGACGTCGAGCTCCTCACCCAGATCCGCGATATCCTCGAGGCCCAGCAGACCCGGACCGCCGGCGCTGCGACCCCCGAGCACCTCGACGCGACGGCGGAACCGTCGCCCGACGAACGGGTACCCGCTGGGGTTGGCGCCGTCGCCGACTCCCGCACCACCAGCCCCGTCCTCCCGCCCGCCGGGGCACCCGCGCCCGCCGCCATGCCCCGTTGGGCACGCACTCCGGCCGACGCCGCGCCGCGCGCCCCGGTCCGGCCCGCCCCGCCGAGGACGTCGACGCCGCCGCGGCCCTACGCCGAGGTGCCCGCCGGCCATGCGTCAGAGGGCCGCCACAGCCGCATGTGAGCACCCGGTGCGGGTCAGCCCGATGCCGCCCTCTACGGCGGAGGCTGTGACGCCGGCTCGGCGCGCAGCCGCGCATGCATCAGGGAGACCCCGTAGGACCGGTACTGGGACATCGTGAACCAGATGTCCGGCCCGTCGTTCCAGCGCGGGGTGAGGTAGGGCGCGTAGGCCTCGGGGTGCTCGCGGGTCGTGGTGACGACCTGCGGCCCGCTCCACGGACCGGTCGGCGACGGGGCGGTGCGCAGGACGATCTGCCCGGTCGGGTCGTCGAGGTACATCATCAGCCAGGTGCGGTACCAGGAGCTCCAGCGCACGGAGAGCTCGCCTGCCGGCCCGTGGACCAGCGGCGCGGCGTCGTCCTCGCGCGCCGACCAGCCCCGGCCGGTCCAGTACCGGTAGGCGGACCGGTCGAGCAGCCGGTCGGCCGGGACGCGGGCCAGGGAGACGTCGCCGTAGCGCCCGCCCGGCACGCCGTAGACGTAGATCGAGGGGTCGGGCCCGCTCGGAAGCACCGGCACATAGCTCAGCAGGCCCGGCACCGGCATCCGGTGCGGCGCGAACGGGTCGTCGGCGCCACCGGGCCGGACGTAGGCGACCTGCCCGAACCGGGTGTCGCCCGGCCACACCGCGCTCGCGGGCCGCTGCCAGGTGTGCCCGCCGTCGTCGGAGTACGCCACACCGGCGTCGTTCAGCGGCCAGTGGCCCGGCGGCGTGGTGAAGGTGCGCACGGACATGTAGTGCAGGAACATCCGCTTCCCGACGGCGATCCCGTAGGTCGGGATCACCGTCCACTCCACCCCCTCCTGCTTGCGCGAGCCCAGGAGCTCCTCGGCGTGCCCGGGCCGGTCGGTGACCATCCCGCTCAGCGCGAGCCCGCCGGCCGGCGACGCGGGCGGGTCGATCCAGCCCAGGACGTTGCTGCGCCAGTCCGGGTGGCGGATGCGGAAGAAGTGGTCGATCGAGATGCCGCCGTAGGTGTCGCCGAACGCGATCGCGAGCCGTCCGTCGACGGTGAACATGTGGCCGAGGTCGGTCCCGGCCACCCCGAACCGCGCCTCGGTGTCGCCCCCGGCCGCGCGCGGGCCGGTCAGCTCGGAGACCTGCCGGGTCGCCGACGGGTCGACCACCCACCGCGGCGGGGCGGGTGGCGACGGGGGTGGTGGCGCCGCCGACGGGGGTGGGGCCCGGCCGACGTCGAACAGGATCGCGACGACGGCGACCACGGTGACGACGAGCAGGACGGCGGCCGCGCCGAGCGCGGGCGGCGTCGGCCCGGCGCGGATGCGGGGCGCCGCGCGCCGCGGTCCCCGGGCGTGGGTACTGGTGTCGATCACGGCGGGGCATCGTAGGAACGCGTCGACCCCGACGACACGGCCCCCGCCCCGTGTGTCCGGCATGACGGATGTGCATCCCGACACGGCGCCGGGTCGGACGGCCACCGATCAAGATCACGACGTCGGTGGCGACACGCCCCCCGGCGGTCGCCCGGACACGCCACACGAGTCGTGATCTCCGGCGGAACCCGAGAACCGGAGCCACGGCGTCAGAACGGCGCGTACGTGAGCACCTTCCGGGCGCACACGTCCCAGAGGCTGCCGGCGAACAGCGCCCCGTACCGGGCCAGGCCCGCCGCCTCCGCCTTCAGGGTCGGCCCCGACGCCCGCGCGCCCACCAGCTGGGAGGCGACGTCGCGGAACCCCATCCACAGCAGCCCCGTCCCCAGCTCCGGCGCGTCGTCGTCGGGACCGACCCAGCCGTCCAGGATCCGGCACGACATCGTCATCGCCTCGCGCGCCGCCGTGCTCACGGTCGGTGTCGAGACGTCCTTGACGCCGAGGAAGGTCACGGCCCGGCCGGTCGGGGTGCGGAGGTGCAGGACGTAGGTCATGAGCTTGCGGGTCGGGTCGACGCCGTCGTCGGCCTCCAGCACACTCCCGTCGTCGACCGTGACGGCCTGCGACCGGACGTCGAGCAGGATGTCGGCGTATCCCTCCTCGACCGTCGCCGCCCCGTCGAGGAAGGAGGACGTCACCGTTCCCCGGACCTCGACCCGCTGGCAACCCGCGTTCATGAACGCACCGGCGTCGGCCACGACCAGCTGCAGATCGGCCTCGGCGGGGCGCCCCCGCAGCCGGCCGTGGAGGTGGTCGGAGAAACGCAGGACCACGCCGGTGTCGTAGAAGTGGCTGCGGTCGATCGGGGTGTACGGAATGCCCTGCGCGTCGCACCAGGCCCGGGCGGCGCGGACGCCCTGCTCGACGGCGCGGTGCAGGCGGTCACCGTTGAACAGCGCGAGGTAGTGCGTGGCCACCTCGGCGCGGAGCACCTTGGCGTGGACGTGGCGCTCGAAGTGGACCTCGGGCACCTTGTTGTTCATCCGGATCCGCTCGAGGTCGGAGGCGAGCGTCCCGTTGGCCGACACCTCGAGGGCGTGGAAGAACTGCGCGAGCGCCCCGGGCATCCACTCCGGGCGGCGGCTGACCGTCCAGATCACCCAGATCTCGTCGGCGCCGTGCTCGAGGGCGGCGTCGACGTTCGCATCGGTGTCGAACACCGCGTCGGTGTAGTAGTCGCCGTCGATCTGCACCGGCGGGAACCACACCGCCTGGGACAGGGTCGCGACGAGCTTGTCCTCGTCCATCTCGGCCGCGGCGAACGTCTCCCGGGCGGCGCGGCTCCGGTTGTGCACCGTGAACGTCGCGTCCACCGATGAGGCCCGGATGCGGTCCCAGTCCAGGCCCCACCCCCGGACGACCTGCCGGTAGCCGTCCATCGTCACGATCGAGTCCCCGCGCAGCAGGCCCCGGCCGCTGAAGGAGACGCCGTCGAGCGGGCGCATCCGCCGCCACGTGTCGGCGATCTCGATCCCGGTGCGCCCGTCGCAGAGCAGGGCGAGGTTGAAGGCCCCGCCGCTGCACGCGTCGACGTGGTCGAACCTCAGCCCGGCCTCGGAGAGCCAGACCTGCAGCACCCCGGCCTGGAACGCCACCTTGAGCCCGCCGCCCGCCAGCAGCAGCGACCGCTTCTTCTCCTCGCTCATGCGACGGGCATCGGGTCGCGGTACGCGGGCACCGTCGCGAAGCCGGGCGCGGACCACGTCGGGTCCCCGGTGAGGCGCCGCGCGAGGCGTTCGGCGTGGCGCTCGGCGACGGCGGCGATGGTGTGCGACGGGTTGACCCCGGTCGCCGTCGGGATCCCGGCCCCGTCCACGACGAACAACCCCGGCGCCCCGAACACCTCGCCGTCCGCGTCCACGACACCGTCGGACGCCGAGTCGGCCATCACCGCGCCGCCCAGGCTGTGCACCGACACCGCCCGATGGGTGAAGCGGGCGGTGTCGATCTCGACCATGTCCCCGACGACGTGGGCGACGTCGCGCAGGTAACTGCGCTCGGCGTCGGAGAAGCGCTTGTTGGACCGCCACGGCCAGCCGACCTTGAGACGGTCCCGCCAGCAGGTCCGCCGCCGGCGGACCGTGCCGGTCGCGCTGTCACGGCCCATGGCGAGCAGCACCCCGAGGTGGCCCGGACCCGGGTCCTCCTCCGGCAGCGGCGGGTCCTGGGCGTCGGGGCGCACCCCGACGCCGGGCAGGAGCACGTCCAGCGCCGGGATGCCGCCGTCCTGCACGAGGAACCACGTCTCGCCGTCGTCGGCGCGCACCGACGTGGTGATCGCCGGCCCGACGCCGGGCCGCCACTCCGCCTCGATCCCCCCGAGCGAGGTGAGCAGGTAGTCCCCGTTGGCCGAGTAGTGCTCGCCGAGCCGCGGCGAGAGCGCGCCGAGCCGGCTCCCGTGCTCGAGCAGCAGCTCGGTGGTCCCGAGCGTGCCCGCCGCGAGGACGAGCGTCGTCGCGACGACGGCGTGATCGGTCCCGTCGAGCAGGCAGCGGTAGGTGACGCGGTAGCCGCCGTCGGGCTCGCGCGCCAGCCCGGTGACCTCGCTGCGGGCCCGCACCGCCGCCCCGTGGTGCATCGCCAGCGGCAGGTAGTTCTTGTCGAGGCTGTTCTTGGCCCCGACGTTGCACCCGACGCTGCACTTGCCGCAGTGCCGGCACCCGGACTGCTCCGCACCGAACCGGTTCGTGCGGCAGACCCGCGGGTCGGAGAAGTCGAGCGCGAGCGGCGGGTGGAAGACGTCCTCGTCGGCCCCGAGCCGGGACGCGGCGTCGCGGAGCAGCCCGGCCCGCCGCGGCAGCGGCCAGTAGTGCTGGGCCTCGGGCTCGTCGGCGCGCTTGAGGTCCAGCATCGACGCGACGAGGTCGTAATAGGGGTTCAGCGCCTCGCGCGACCAGCCCGTGGGCCAGCGCTGCGCGAACACCTCGGCGGGGAGCCGCAGGTGGACGTTCGAGTAGAGCAGCGAGCCCCCGCCGACGCCGGCCGCGACGATCGCGGTGACGCCCCCGACGCTGCGCACGTCGAAGGGCCCGCAGCCGCCCTGCTCCCACAGCCAGGGGTCGGCGGCCCGGCGCGGGAAGTCCCCGTCGAACCAGCGGCCGCGCTCGAGGACCAGGACGTCGCAGCCCGCCTGCGCCAGCCGGCAGGCGGTCACCGCCCCGCCGAACCCGCTCCCGACCACGACGACCTGACGCTGCTCGACGCCGGCCGGGTCCTCACGCCTCATCGCTCCCCCTCGGTTCCATCCCCAGCGGCAGCCGCGCCGCGCCCCCGTCCAGGAACGCGCCCACCCGCGCGGCGGCGTCCGCCCACGGCGTCCACCCCAGGGACGTCGCGAGCTTCTCGGCGGCGGCGACGTCGGTCCGCGCCGTCGCGGTGTCGCCCGTCGTCATCGCCGCGATCCCCGCGAAGAGCGCCGCCGGGCCGGTGATCACCGCGCCGAAGCCGAGGATCACGACGGCGTCCGGGTCGGCGGGCAGCGCCGCGCGCACCAGCCGCGCGGTCTCGACGTCGCCGAGCACGTACGCGGCGCAGGACGCCATGCACAGCGCCGGGCGGTCGAAGAGCCGGCTCGAGGTCGCCGCGCGTCGGGCCCGGAACTCGGCCAGCCAGTCCCTCGCCTCCGCCAGGCGCCCGGCCCGGGCCCGCGCGACCGCCGCGGACGCCGTCCACGCGGGCAGGGTCGGGTTCTCGGTCGCGGCCTGCGCGGCGAGGTCCCCGAGGGTGTCGGCCGTGCCCGCCATCCAGTTGCGGATCATGAGGTGCACCCCGAACGCCGGCAGCGCGTCCCCGACCCCGAGCTCCTGGCCGAGCTGCAGCGACGCAGTGGCGGCCGCGTCGGCCGCGTCGAACTCGCCCCGCGCCAGAGCGAGCGCGGACTCCAGCACCCGCGCCGCCCAGATCAGCCGGGGGCGGTGCCAGCGGCGGGCCTGCCCGGCGAGGGTCTCGCGCAGCGCGAGCGCCTGGTCGACGTCGCCGGCCCCGAGCGCGGCGGTCATGAGCAGCTCGGTGGCGTCGAGGACGACCGTCGGGTCGCCGGCCCGGCGCGCCAGCTCCAGGCCCTCGGTGGCGAGCGCGAGGCGGCGGGCGGCCGGCTCGCGTCCCTCGACGAGCTGGCGGACCTCGAGGGCCCGGGCCCGCGCCCGTGTGGTCAGCGACGTCCCCGGGGTCTCGGCCAGGCGCCGCATCTCCGCCACCAGCGCCGGCTGCGGGGTGCCGACCAGCGACTCCTCGCGCAGCATCGCGACCAGCAGCTCGAAGCGGGGCTCGTCCCCGACCACGGCGTGCTTGACCCGGTGCAGCCGCGCGAGCCGCCGCGGGTCCCCGGAGATCGACCGGCCCAGCGGCTCGTCGCCGACGGCCGCCCGCACCGCCAGGACGGAGTCGACGGTCTCGGCGGCGAGCGCGGTGGTGACCGCGGCGTCGAGGACGACGTCGGCCTCGTCGAGGCGCCCGAGCGCGGCGAGGACGAGGCCCCGGTGCACGACGGCGATCGGGTCACCGGGCAGTGCGGGCGCGGCGGCGTCGAGCAGGTCGAGGGCCTCGGCGAGGGCGCGGCGCCCGTAGGCGGCGACCCCGGCGTCGCGGCGGGCCAGCGCGACGGTGCGCGCGTCGAGCTCGGAGGCGGCGCCGAGGACGTGGCGCAGCAGGACGAACGGGTCGGCGTCGGCGCCCAGCGTGCCCAGCCGGGTGCGGTGCAGCGCGACGCGGACCGGCGTGGGCACGAGGTCGAGCACGGCCGCGGCGACCAGCTCGTGACGGATCTCGAAGGCCTCGTCGTCGGTGATGACCAGCCGGAACTCGGCGGCGGCGCGCAGGTCGTCGGCGACGGCGAGCGCAGGCCGGTCGAGGACGGCGGCCAGCGCGGCGAGCGGGATGGGGCGCAGCACGACGAGTGCCTCGAGGCTCCGGCGCGCGGTGCGGTCGAGCCGGTCGATCTGGTGGTCGAGCACCGCGCGCAGCCGCTCGGGCACCCGCGCGGCGGCGGCCGTCGCAGCGGCCTCGTCGGGCTGGGCGACCAGGACGTCCAGCAGCGCGGTGGTGTGCAGCGGGTGGCCGCCCGCGCGGCGGTGCACCAGCGCGGCCAGCCGGTCGACCGCGTCGTGCCCGAGCCGGCCCAGGTCACTGTCGCGGAGCCGTGCGCCGACCAGCTCGGCGATCGCCGCCTCGGGCAGGTCGGCCAGGGTCAGCGCGACGGTGCCGGGGGCGCGCGCCAGCTCGGCGCGGCAGGCGCCCCAGTCCGGGTGCGCCACGACGTCGGGCACGCGGGCCGCGACGAGCACGACGACGCCGGTGGGCACCCCGTGGTGCGCGAGGCCGGCCAGGGCGGCCAGCGAGGCCGAGTCGGCGTGGTGGGCGTCGTCGAGGGTGACCAGCACCGGCGCGTCCACGGCGAGCTCGGCCAGCCGCTCCCGCACCCACGGCACCGGCGCGCCGGCCGGGCCCGCCGGGGGCGGACCCAGCGCCTCGAACCACGCCGCCATGGGGATGCGGCTCTCGTCCCAGGTCCCCGCCAGCGTCGCCGCGTGCCGGGTGGCCGCCTGGCGCGCCGCCGCGAGCAGCGAGGACTTCCCGATCCCCGCCTCCCCCTCGACGACGACGATCCGCCCGTCCACCGCGTCGGCGTCCAGGCTCGCCGCGATCCGCGCGAGTGGCTCCTCGCGGCCGACGAGGCGCTGGCGCGGCCGGTCGGCGACCGGCGTCGTCGTCCGCGCCCGGTCGGCGAGCAGCCGCCGGTAGGCCTCGCGCAGCTCGTCGCCCGGGTCGACCGCGAGCTCCTCGCGCAGGTACCGGCGCGCCGCGAGGTAGGCCTCGGTCGCCTCCCGCGGGCGCCCCGCCTGGTGCAGCGCCCGCACCAGCAGCGCGTGCCACACCTCGACGTCGGGCTCCTGCTGGGTCAGCCGGCTCAGCGCGTCGACCGCCTCGAGCGGGCGGTCGACCTCGAGCAGCCCGCGGACGCGCGTCTCGACGACGAGGCGGTGGCGGGACTCGGCGTGCCCGCGGGCCAGGTCGAGCCGGGGGCTGGACAGGCCGGGGAACGGCGGGCCACCCCACGCGGCGAGGGCCTCGTCGGCGGCCGTCACCGCGCGCGGCCCGACCGTGCCGAGCGCGGAGTCCGCCGCCCGGTGGAACCGGACGAGGTCGACGTCGGTCGGGTCGATGCGCAGCGTGTAGGCGCCGGTGGTGGAGACGAGGCCGTCGCGCGGGATGCCCAGCCAGTCCCGCAGCCGCGTCATCCGGGTGTGCAGGCTCGCGGCGGGGTTGCGGGGCATCGCGGCGTCGGCCCAGAGCTCGGCGCACAGCACGTCGCGGTCCAGGGGCTCGCCGGGATGCGACGCGAGCAGGGCGAGCAGCACCTGCAGCCCGCTGCCGGGAGGGGTGCGCAGATCCTCGGCCGCGCCGCGCGGCTCCTCCGGCTCGATGCCCAGGCGGCCGAGCAGGCGGATGCGCCCACAGTCGGCCATCGTCTCCCCCGGTCGCGGAACGCTCTCCCCAGGGTGGCAGGTTAGTAGCCCGATCGGGGCATTCCAAGGACTCGAGGGCCGGATGCCGCATACGTCCGGTAACGAAGCACCGGTGGCGCTCTTCCGGGTCAACGGGGACTGCCGACGAGGCAGGCATCCCGGTCGAGTGAGCGTCCGGCGGTTCCGACCGTGATGGCCGTCCCCCTCGCTCCGCCGGACGCTCGACCCGTTCACCGACCCCCCTCGGGCAACCCTTCCGATGACGGGGACCAGAGGACCGCCCCGGCCTTTCACGGGCCTTACACGGCCGGGTGACCCCCCGGACGGCCGCCGCGACAGGCTCGTGAAAGACCCGTGTGGCTCCCTACGGTGGACGACGACGCAGGGGGAGGTCCCCGATGAAGGTCATCCCGCACCACCCGACGACGACCTCGGTGTGCCTCTGGATCAACGCCTCACCGCCCGAGCGGAGCTGGTCGGTGGAGGTGCGGGTCCGCGGGACCGGGAGCGTGGTGCAACGGTGGTCGGCGACGCGCCACCCGGACCGGGAGCTCCCGAACGGCATCCCGGGGCTTCCCCCGGCCGGCATCTGGCGGGCCCTCGTCCGCGACCTCTCCCCCGGCGAGTCCTACGACGTCGTCATCGTCCCGACGATCCG
>NZ_DASXJD010000112.1:0-19752 GCF_036497585.1 Actinomycetospora sp.
CCGGGCCGAAGGCCACCTATCGGACCTCGGCCGCGTGGATCTCGGCGTCCTTCCCGGCCCGGGAGAACTCGTCGACGAGCGTGCGGCAGAAGGCCGGCAGGTCGTCGGGGTTGCGGCTGGTGACCAGGCCGTTGTCGACGACGACCTCCTCGTCGACCCACTGGGCGCCCGCGTTGCGCAGGTCGGTGGCCAGGCTCGGGAACGAGGTCAGCCGTCGCCCGCGGACGACGTCGGCCTCGATGAGCAGCCACGGCGCGTGGCAGATCGCGGCGACCGGCGTGCCGGTCGCGAACGCCTCGCCGATCAGGCGCACGAAGTTCGGGATGGTGCGCAGCAGGTCGGGGTTGGCGACACCCCCGGGCAGCACGAACGCGTCGTAGTTGTCGGTCTTCACCTGGCTCATGACGGCGTCGACGTCGAACCGGTCACCCTTGTCGAGGTGGTTGAAGGCCTGGATCGAGCCGGGGGTCTCGGAGATGAGCACCGGGGTGCCGCCCGCCTCCTGCACGGCCTGCCACGGCTCGGTCAGCTCGACCTGCTCGGTGCCCTCCTTGGCGCACAGGAACCCCACGGTGCGGCCCGCGAGCGGCGTGTCGGTCATCGCTGACACTCCTCGTTCGGTCTCGGATCAGGACGGGCTGGGCTTCCCGGGCCGGGACCGGCGAAACGCGGCGGCGCCCGGGACGAACCTCACCGCCACCCGCGTCGCAGCGTCACCGACGCGGCGGCGGCCACGGCAGACGCCGGCCGCGCGGGGCGATCTCGACCCGCCGGGTGAGCACGTCGACCCCGTCACGGACCCGGCCGCCGGCGAGGTCCGCCGCCGCCTCGCAGGAGCGCACCCACGTGTAGAGCTGCATCTCCTTGGCGAGCCGCAGGTCGGTGTAGAGCAGGCGGACCGTCGCCGTCGCCGGCCGGGCCCACGTCTCGATCTCGAAGACCAGCGAGCCGTCCTCGGCGTCGGTGGCGCGGAACTCGATCTGGCCGGCCTCGAGGTGCCCGCGCAGCGTCGCCAGGCGCATCCGGCCCTCGTCGCGGTGCACCACCCGCACCGGGCCGTCCCACGGCCCGGGCATGCGCACGAGGAACTCGTCGCCGGGGCCCGGCAGCGCCCGCGACTCGGTGCGCGGGGAGACCGCGGCCACCTCGGCGGGCAGGAGCACGGTCAGGTCGCCCGCCACCCGCGCCACGAGCTCGGCGGCGCTCGCGTCGGGCTGGTCGACGACCACCCGGAACCGGCGCCGGAAGAGCGGGCCGTGCCCGCTCTCCGAGGGCTGCGAGCGGTCGTCGAGCAGCGCGTCGGAGACGGGAGGCGCGAGGTCGTCGGGGTCTCCGCACTCCTCGACGCGGTGGATCGGGACCGGCTCGCGCAGGTAGCTGTAGGCCATCACGCCCATCCCGACGAGCCAGCGCAGCGCCAGGCGCACCGGCGCGCGGCCGGAACGGGTGGCCTGCTCCACGGCGTCGGGATGGATGGGTCGCGCCCGCGAGCCCGCGGCCGAGTTCATCCGTGGTCCTCCTGGGGAGCCTCGAGGGTCGGCCCCGCCGGCGGCCCGGTCTGCACCGGCGAGGACCTGCACCGACCGCAGACCCGGGTCGCAGTTCGGTGGTGGACGCGATCTACCCGGTGCACGGCTCGCGCCACACGTGCCGAGGCCTGACCCGCCCGCGGACGCGCGGGACGCGTGAACCGGGGGTCGGGTCGGGTACCGCGACTGACATGGCGACCGAGGAGGAGTGGCAGGCGGCCCGCACGCGTTTCGTCCGGCACGAGGCCGGGGGAGGCGGCGAGCGGGCGGGTTCGGTGACGGTGCACGAGGCGCCGGACCCGGGTCCGTTGGCGGCGCAGTTCGTCGGGCTGAGCCAGGACCTGTTCACGGTGCCCCCGGAGACCGGGGTGCTCGGCGTCCTCGAGCGCGTGGTGCGCCGGGCGGCGACGATCGTGCCGAGCGCGGCCATGGTGTCGGTCACCCTGCGCGAGCCCGACGGGACCTTCCACACCCCGACCGAGACCGATCCGCTCGCGACGCGCGCGGACGGCATCCAGTACGAGACCGGCGAGGGTCCCTGCGTCGAGGCGACGGCGTCGTCGAGCACCGGGTTCACCTCGAGCCGTGACCTCGCCCACGACGACCGCTACCCGCGCTTCGGTCCGCGGGTGGTCGACCTCGGCTTCACGGCGGTCTGCTCCACGGGCATGTTCCCGGGCGGCGAGCCACCGCGTCTCGGGGCCCTGAACTACTACTTCCGGGACGGCGACGGGCTCGCCGAGGTCGACCAGGACGCGATGCTCATCCTCGCCTCCTACGCGGCGGTCGCCCTGCGCGCCGCCCGCGGGGTCGAGGCGGAGAAGCTGCGCACCGCCCAGCTCACCGAGGCGCTGCAGTCCCGCGACGTGATCGGGCAGGCCAAGGGCATCCTCATGCAACGCCGCGGCGCCGACGCCGACGAGGCCTTCGACATCCTGCGGCGGGCCTCCCAGGATCTCAACATCAAGATCCGGGACATCGCGGAGACCATCGCCTCCCGTCGCGTCGAGCTGTAGCGGCGGGGAGCCCTCGCGGAGCAGGAGCGGTTAGGTCGACGGATCGCGGGACCCCGGGCCGAGCCCGAACGGGGCACGCGGCCTCTTCGTCGATCTCTCTCCTGCGCCTCCCGGAGGTCTACCCGCATGCCTGTGTCCGCGGTCCTGCTCGGATCCATCAGCACCGTCGTCGACACCTCCGAGCTCCAGCGCCGGGCCTTCAACGACGCGTTCGCCCGGCACGGGCTGGGCTGGGAGTGCGCGCCGGAGCGCCTGACCGGGACCGGCCTGCCGAGCGTCGCGGAAGCGGGACCGTCCGCCGGGACCTCGTCAGCCGGCGCGCTGCGCCCCGGCGTCCAGGTCGGGGGTGCACGACCCGAGGTCGACCAGCCGGCCCGCGAACCCGTCCTGCGCCCGCGCGAGCCGACGCCCGCTGGTGAGGACCGGACTGCGCCGGGTGCGGTGCACCGTGAACCCGCCGGCGTCGAGAGCGGCGACCAGCGCGACGTCCTCGCCGGTCGTGAGGCCGTGGAACCCGCCGCACGCGCGGTAGGCCTCCGCGCGGACGCCGAGGTTCGCGCCGTGGACGTGGGGATGAGGGTCGCCCGCAGCGTCGTAGACGTCGGCGAACCAGTGCCGCGCGCCGGGCGCCTGCTCGCTCCAGTCCTCGACGTACACCGCGCCCACCCGCGCGTCGGTGGGCCGCGACCAGGCCTCGAGCTGGGCGAGCAGCCAGTCGGGCGGCACGCGGGAGTCGGCGTCGGTGGTGGCGAGCCAGCCCGGCCGCGCACCCTGGCCGTCGAGCAGCGCCGCGCACCCGGCGTCGCGCGCGGCCCCGACGCAGTGGTCCACGATCGCCAGGGTCTCCACGCCGTGGGCGCGGGCGACGTCGCCGGTCCGGTCCCGGCAGGCGTCGAGGACGACGACGGTGCGCACCACCGCGCGGTCGGCGACCCACCGGGCCGCCCGGGCGAGCGCGTCGAGGCAACCGCCGAGGAGGTCCTGCTCGTCGTGCGCGGGCACGACGACGCCCAGGACCGGCGGGCCCGGCAGCGGTCGGGTCACCGCAGCCCCACCCGTTGCGCGACGGAGGGCGGTCGGGAGCCGTCGGAGGACACGCGGGCGAGCACGTCGAGGCGGAAGTCGGCCTCGCGGTGCTCGGCGATCCGGGCCAGCCCGTCGAGCCGGGCGAGCTCGTCGTGCACCTCGTCGCCCGTCACCGGGTACTCCGGCGCCTCCCGGATCCAGTGGACGGCGAGCAGCGTCCCGCCGGGTGCGAGCCGCTCCCGGACGCCGTCCCACAGGGTCGCGCGGTCGGCCGCGCCGAAGTAGTAGGCCAGCTCGGAGACCACGACGAGGTCGAACGGCCCGTCGGGCATCGTGTGCGGGACCGCGGCCCGCTCGACCCGTACGTGGGGCTGGTCGTCGACCCGGGTGCGGGCGCGCTCCACCGCCTCGTCCGCGAGGTCGGTGGCCACGAGCTCGTCGCAGCGCGCCGCGAGCTGCACCGAGAGCGCCCCGCCGGCGCATCCCGGCTCGAAGACGCGGCCGTAGTGGGGGTCGGGGAGCGCCGCGAGGACCACGGCGCGCTTGCGGTCCTCGTACCAGGACGACTCCAACCCCCACGGGTCGTCCTCGTCGTGCCACAGCCGGTCGAAGTGGTCGGCTCCCAGGGATTCGGTGCTCACCGGGTCCCCCACAGCACCTCGACCTCGCGCAGCAACCGGGACAGCACCGTCGGCGGCAGGATCGCCGCGTCGCGGGGGTCCGGCGAGAGCGGCCGGACCTGGGTGGTGAAGCAGGCGACGGCGTCCTGCTTGGCGCGCCGTGCCGCGTCGGGCAGCGCCACGGCGACGGCGTCGTTGCCGACGTCGGTGTGGTCGCCGCCCGGGTCCGCCCAGTGCCACAGCCACACCGCGTAGCGCCACAGCGTCGTCCCGCGGCGCGCGGCGACCTCCCCGGCGACCTCGGCGACGACGTCGTGGTCGGGGTGCCCGTCGCCGGGCACCGGGGCGAGCACCGCGTCGCCGGGACGCAGCACGTCGTCGAGCACCTCGGCCAGCGCCCCGCGGTGCCCCGCGACGCCGCCGTCGGGCAGGCCCACGCGCACCACCGCCGCGTCGCCGAGCCCGAGCGCGGCCAGCGCCCCCCGCCGCTCGTCGCGGCGGCGGACGGCCAGCTCCTCCGGGCCCAGCGTGGGGCTGCCGGGGTGGCTGCCCTCGCCGTCGGTCACCGCGACCACGACGACGTCGGTGCCCCCGGCGGCCGCCCACGCGGCGAGGGACCCGCCGGCGCCGAGGGTCTCGTCGTCGGGGTGCGGGGCGACGACCACCACCCGCCCGGCCGGGCGGAGCTCCGTCGGGGCGATCCGGGGCAGCCCCGCGAGGAACGCCGAGCCCTGCCAGCGGGACTCGGCGGTCCCCGTGCCGGTGAGGTCCCGCTCGGTGAGGCCGCCGGTCACAGCCGCACCCCGTCCGCGCGGCCGCCGTCGAGCTCGGTGGCGACGTGCCCGAGGGCCGCGAGGTCACGCTCGGCGTGGCTCTGCCGCACGAAGACCTCGAGGTCGGCGACGTGGCGGGCGTGGTGCGCGTCGTGGGCGAGCGGCTTCGGGCCCGTCGCCCGCCCGGTGCTGCGCAGCACCGTCTCGACGGCGTCCTCCACCGCGGCGCGGGCCCGCAGCGCCCGGCGGCGGGCGAGCGTCGCGGGTTCGGTGACGGCGGCCGGGTCGGCGACCTCGGCCGCGGCGGCGCGGAGCACGGCGCCGGCCCCCGCGAGGGCGGCGTCGACCCGGCCCAGGTGGGCGGCGTCGTGCTCGTCGCCCCGACCGTCGGCCAGGCGCTCGCGCAGCGGGGCCGCGGCCCCCACCGCGCCGCCGAACCAGGCCGCGGCCACCGCCACGGCGCCGTGCCAGAAGCCGGGGCGCTCGAGGTAGGCGCCGGGCGCGCCGACCGGGTGGGCCCGCGTCGCGGTGAACCGGACCGTGGCGGTGCCGCTGTCGCGCATGCCGACGCCCCGCCACGGGTCGCCGTTGCGGATCTCGTCCGAGGCGCGGAGGTCGACGGCGAAGACCCGGTCGCCGTCCGCGGCGGTGGCGGTGATGAGGGCGTGCGTGCAGCGGTCCGACCCGGAGCACCACGGCTTGCGCCCCGTCAGGTACCAGCCGGCACCGTCGCGGGTCGCGTACAGCGCGGTGTCGGGGCTGCCCGCGGCCCACACCCCCCACAGCGTCCCGGGCTCGACGGCGCCGCCGCCGAGCTCGTCGGTGATCGTCGCCGCGTCGAGGTGGGCCTCGGCGAGCCGCGCGGCGTCGAGGTCGAACTCCCCGGCCTGCGCGAGCACCCGCCAGTTGGCGAGGACGTGCGCCCGCGGCGAGGGCGCGAGGCGCAGGGTGGCCACGGCCCTGGCGAGCGCGTCGCCCACGAGGCGCGGCGAGACGGCCGAGGTCACGGGGTCCCCTCCGGGAGACGGGAGCGTCCCGGGTGGGGACGACGCGGACACGCGGCTGGGGCTCAACCATGGGTGGGTGACCCCTGCTCGCCCGGGCCAAACCCCGGATCCGCCTCAGCGGACGATCATCGCGGCCTGCTCCAGGTCGAGCTCGTGCTGGATGCGGACGAAGGCGTCCTCGCTCAGCGTGCCCGCGTTGCGCAGGGCCAGCAGGCGGTTCCGCTCGGCGACCAGCATCGCCTGCCCGTAGCGGCGGTAGGACTCCCGCGTGGTCTCCTGCCGGTCCTGCTCGCCGTCGTGCGAGGGCGGGGCGGAGACCGATTCGGTCGTGCCGCCGCGCCCGGACGCCTCCGGTCCGGTGGCGTCGGGTTCTGGGGCATCGGGCTCGGGGGCGTCGGGAGCCTCGCCGTCCCCGGCCCGGTCCGCGACGGCGCTCGGCTCCGCCCCGGGAGGCGGTGGCTCGGTGCCGTCGGCCTGCGCGTCGGCCGCGGCCTGGGCCTCGGTCGCGGCCTCGATGCGGTTCTGCACCCGGCGCCGCAGCTGCTCGACGACGGCCCGGCGGCCCGGCTCCTCCCGCTCGAGCTCCTCCAGGCACGTGAGCGCGGCGTCGGCGGCGAGCCGGCGTGCCCGCGCCTCCTCCTGCGCCTCCTCGACGACCTCGCCGTGCGCGCCCGGCAGCCGGCGGGCCAGGGCGGGCAGCGTGAGCCCCTGGCCGAGCAGGGTCGCCAGGATGACGACGAAGGTCACGAAGACGATGAGGTCGCGCTGCGGGAACGCCCGCCCGTCGGGCAGCGCGACGGGCAGCGTGAGCACCGCGGCGAGCGAGACCGCCCCCCGCATCCCCGCCCACGCCGTCAGCGTCGTCTCCGTCCACGACGCGTGCCGCCGGTGCAGCAGCGTCGCCAGCCCCTGCTCGGCGAGCACCACCCAGGCGAAGCGGACGGCGACGACAGTGCCGACCACGGCCAGCGTCACCGCGGCCACCGCCAGGGGCGCCATGCCGCTGATCCCGACGACGACGTGGCGCAGCTGCAGCCCGACGACGAGGAAGACCATGCCCTCGAGCAGCCAGGACACCGCGGTGCGGACCGCGCCGGTGACCACCCGCGCGGCCGGTTCCATGATCGTCGTCGCGCGGTGCCCGAGGTAGAGCCCGGCGACCACCACCGCGGCCAGCCCCGAGGCACCCAGCTCCTCGGCGGGCAGGTAGGCCACGAACGGGGCGACGAGGAACACCACGACGTCGGTGTAGGGGTGGGTCACCCGCTGCCGGACCCACCCGATCACCACGGCCGCGACCGCGCCGGCGACCAGCCCGCCGACGCTCACCACCAGGAAGCGGCCCACCGCCTGGGGGAAGGACAGCGTGTCGCCCGCCACCGCGCCCACCGCGACGGTCAGCACGGTGAGCGCGGCGGCGTCGTTGAACAGGCTCTCGCCCTCGAGCAGGGCGACCACCCGCCGGGGCAGCCGGATGGTGCGGGCCACCGCCGTCGCCGCGACCGCGTCGGGGGGTGCCACCACCGCGCCGAGCGCGCAGGCCGCGGCGAACCCGAGCCCTGGCACCAGCACCTCGGCCACGCCGCCGACGGCGAGCGCGGAGACGAGCGTCAGCCCCACCGAGAGCAGCAGGATCGGGCGCAGGTGGATCCGGAACGCCGGCACCGAGGCGGCGAAGGCGGCGCAGTAGAGCAGGACCGGGAGGACGACGACGAGCACCAGCTCCGGGTTGATGCGGTAGTCCGGCAGGCCCGGTACCCAGGACAGCCCGATGCCGACGAGGAGCAGCGCGATCGGGTCGGGGACACCCGTGCGGCGGGCACCTGCCCGCACGAGGGCGGTCACGATGACGAGGGCGACGACGCCGGCGACCGATGCGACCACCCGGTGATCCTGCCAGCCGCTGTCACCGATCTTCATCTCGTGGCGGGGCCGGGACGTACGATCGGCGGTGATGGTGGGCACGGTGGGCGTGGGGACCTCGGGCTGGACCTACGACTCGTGGCAGGGCTCGTTCTTCCCGGACGGGCTCGCCCGGCGGCGCCGCCTCGAGTACATGTCGGGGCGGTTGGACACCGCCGAGGTCAACGGCACGTTCTACTCGCTGCAGCGGGCCTCGTCGTTCCGCACCTGGGCGGCGGCCACCCCGGACGGCTTCCGCTTCGCGGTCAAGGGCAGCCGCTACATCAGCCACATGAAGAAGCTGCGCGGCGTCGAGGAGGCCCTCGGGCGGTTCCTCGCCTCCGGGCCGCTCGCCCTCGGGCCGAAGCTGGGGCCGGTGCTCTGGCAGCTCCCGCCGCAGCAGCCGTGGGACCCCGAGCGTGTCGAGGGCTTCCTCGCGATGCTGCCGCGCTCCACCGGCGAGGCCGCCGCGCTCGCCGCCGCGCACACCGACCGCGTGCCCGACCCGTGCACCGTCACCGACGAGGACCGCCCGCTCCGCTACGCGCTCGAGGCCCGGCACCCCAGCTTCCGCACCCCCGACGTCGTGGAGCTGCTGCGGGCCCAGGACGTGGCCCTCGTCGTCTCCGACGGCGCCGGGGAGTTCCCCTGCTTCGACGACGTCACCGCCGGGCTCGTCTACGTCCGGCTGCACGGCCAGCACGAGCTCTACCACGGCGGCTACGATGCGGCCGCGATCGATACCTGGGCGGAGAAGGTGGCCGCGTGGGCGGCGGGGGAGGCGCCGTCGTCGGAGGACACCATCGCACCGGCGGACCCGCCGTCCGCGAGCCCGCGCGAGGTGCTCGTCTACTTCGACAACGACGCCGACGGGTACGCCCCGCACGACGCCGTGGCCCTCAAGGAGGCAGTGGCCGCCCGCCGCTGAGCGCGGCCGGCATGTGCCCGACGCACACGGTGGGAACCGAGCGGCGACGAACGATCGACAGGTGTGCACGACGCTCACGGCGGCGCCGCGGCCGAGGTGGTGCCGTGTGCGCAGCGCACCACGCGCGCCCGTTCGTGCTCGAGCCGCGCCGACCGTGTGCGCGTGGCACACGGACGTCGAGGCAACGGCCCGTCACGCCGTCGTCTCCGACCACACCGCCGGGTCCGGGGCGCTCGCCGTCGCGCGGTCGGCGGCGGGCAGCGTGAGCACCACGGTCAGGCCTCCGCCGGGGGTCTCCTCGGTCGTGAGCGTGCCGCCCATCGCCTCGGCGAACCCGCGCGCCACATGCAGACCCAGCCCGATCCCGGTGTCGGTGGGGTGGTCGTGGAGGCGCTGGAAGGGGACGAACAGCCGTTCGGCCCGGCTGCGCGCCAGGCCCGGCCCGGTGTCGACCACCCGGAGCTCGACCCGGTCGGCGTAGGCGCTCGCGCGCAGCGTGACCGGACCCGCGCCGCCGTAGCGCAGCGCGTTGTCGACGAGGTTGGCCACCACCCGCTCGGCGAGACCCGGATCGGCGAGCACTTCCGGGAGGTCCTCGGGCACCTCGACCCGGACGCGCCCGTCGTCGGCCGGCATCCCCGCCAGCGCCATCGCCGCGATCTCGCCGTAGCCCACCGGCCGGCGGTGCGGGGTGACCGCACCGGTGGCCAGCCGCGAGGAGTCCAGCAGGTTGTCCACGAGCGTGGTCAGGCGATCGCTCGACTCCTCGACCGTGGCCAGCAGCTCGGCGCGGTCCTCGTCCGGGACCCGCACCGTCGGGTCCCGCAGGCTCGACGCGGCTGCCTTGATCGCGGCCAGCGGTGTGCGCAGGTCGTGGCCGACGGCGGAGAGCAGGGCGGTGCGCAGGCCGGCCGCGTCGGCCCGCCGCTGCGCGTCGAACGCCTCCGCCGCCATGCGACGGTTGCGCAGGGCGAGCAGCGCCTGGCCGCTCACCGTGGCGAACAGCGCCCGCTCGGCCGGGGTGAGCACGCGGCCACCCGCCACCAGGTGCACGCCCTCGTCGATCTCGACGTCGGCGTCGGCGTCCTCGGGGCGGACGCAGGGCGCCTCGCCGGTGCAGGCGGTGACGTCCCACCGTCCGCCCTCGCCCCGCTCGAGGACGGCCACGGCGGTCAGCCCGAACGCCTCCCGGACCCGTTCGAGGAGCTTGGGCAGCGGGTCGGATCGGGCCAGGACCACGCGGGCGAACGAGGTGAGCAGGGTCGCCTCGGTCCGCGCCTGCGCGGCCTGCGCGGCGCGCCGGTCGGCGCGGTCGACGACGAGGGCGACGAGGATCCCGATGAGGACCATCGCGACGATCTGGATCGCGTTCTCGGGCTCGGCGACCGTCAGGGTGTGCAGCGGCGGGGTCAGGAAGAAGTTGAGCAGAACCCCGCCGAGCAGGGCCGCGAGCAGGGCCGGGCCCAGCCCGCCGAGCAGCGCGGTGACCACCGTGGCCAGGAAGAACGCCACGACGTCGGTGGAGACGCCGACGACCTCGCGCAGCGCCACCCCCAGCAGCGTCGCCAGCACCGGGAGGACGACGGCGGCGGGCCACCCCACGGCGTGCCGCCGGGCCGGGACCGACAGGCGCCGCCGCCGCGGGCGGTGTCCGCCGGCCTCGGCGTGGGTGACCAGGTGCACGTCGATGGGCCCGGACTCGGCCACCGCGCGCGCGCCGATGCCGGGGTCGACGAGCCGGGCCCACCGCGAGCGCCGGGAGGTGCCGAGCACCAGCTGGGTGGCGTTGGCGCCGCGGGCGAACTCCAGGAGGGCGGCGGGCACGTCGTCGCCGACCACCGTGTGGAAGGACGCGCCGACGTCCGCGGCCACCCGCCGCAGGTCCGCGCCGGCCGAGCCGGGGCCAGAGCCGGGACCCGATCCACCCAGACCGTCACCACGCAGGACGTGCACGCAGAGCAGGTCCGCGGAGCCCGCGCGCCGGGCGATGCGCGCGGCGCGGTGCAGCACGGTGGCGCTCTCCGGGCCGCCGGTGACCGCCACGACCACCCGTTCCCGGGCCTCCCACACCTCGGAGATGTCCGACTCGGTGCGGTAGCGCTGCAACGCGACGTCGACCTGGTCGGCCACCCAGAGCAGCGCGAGCTCCCGCAGCGCGATGAGGTTGCCGGGGCGGAAGTAGTTGGCCAGCGAGGCGTCGATCTTCTCGGGCCGGTAGATGTTGCCGTGCGCCATCCGCCGGCGCAGCGCCTCCGGGGTGATGTCGACGAGCTCGAGCTGGTCGGCGGCCCGCACCACGGCGTCCGGGATGGTCTCCTGCTGGCGGACCCCGGTGATGCGCTCGACGACGTCGCCGAGCGACTCGAGGTGCTGCACGTTCACCGTCGAGATCACGTCGATGCCGGCGGCGAGCAGCTCGTCGACGTCCTCCCAGCGCTTGGTGTGCCGGGACCCAGGGGCGCAGGTGTGGGCGAGCTCGTCGACCACGCACACCTCGGGGGCCCGGGCCAGCACCCCGTCGACGTCGAGCTCGGTGAGCTCGCTCCCGCGGTGGCCGATCACCGCGCGGGGCAGGACCTCGAGGCCGTCGAGCAGGACGGCCGTGCGGGGTCGGCCGTGCGTCTCGACCAGGCCGACCACGACGTCGGTGCCCCGGTCGAGCCGTCGGCTCGCCTCGTTCAGCGCGGCGTAGGTCTTCCCGACGCCGGGTGCCGCGCCCAGGTAGATGCGCAGCTCGCCGCGCCGCTCGGTGGGGGCGCCCGCGGGGTCCCCCGAGCCGAGCCGGGCGTCGGCGGCGTCCTCCCTGCTCATGGCCCCAGCTTCCTCCCGTCAGCGCGCCGCGGGCGCGGCCGTGTGGACCAGCGAGTCGAGCTCGGGCACGTCCACCCTCGGCTCCCCGAGGAACCCGAGCGCCCGTCCCTCCGTGGCCTGCGCGACGAGCGCCCGCACCTGGTCCTCGCCGAGTCCGGTCACCCGGGCGACCCGGGGCACCTGGAGGGCGGCGTAGGCCGGGCTGATGTCGGGGTCGAGCCCCGAGGCCGACGCGGTGACCGCGTCCGGGGGGACCGCGGCCGGGTCGACACCCTCGCGGGCGGCGATGGAGGTCCGCCGCTCGCCCACCGCCTTCACCAGGTCGCCGGAGTCGGCGGCCTTGTTCGACCCGCCCGAGGTGCTCGGGTCCGCCGGACCGAGGCCCGCCGTGGCGTCCTCGGGGGCCGACGCCGAGGGGCGGGTGTGGAACCACGGGTCCGCGGCGGCGTTCGCCGGCACCGGGTCGATCCCGATGAGCGACGATCCGGTGGCCATCCCGGGTGACCCGAGCAGCGATCCCTCCGCCTGGTCGTGCAGCCCGGGAACCCGGCTGACGGCCCAGACGCCCAGCGGGTAGAGCACCCCAAGCACGATCGTCAGGACGACGAGCAGGCGCAGCGCAGCGATCCCCTGGCGCCGCAGCGCCGTCCCTGTCACCGGGTGGGCGGGCGTGGGCTCGTCGGTGTGGGCAGAACCGTCGGTGTGCTCGGTCAGCGTGGACATGATCAGCCGATCCCCGGGATGAACCGGACGACGAGGTCGATGAGGTAGATGCCGATGAAGGGGACGACGACGCCGCCGAGCCCGTAGACCAGCAGGTTGCGCCGCAGCATCGCGTCCGAGCCCATCGGCCGGAACCGGACGCCACGCAGGGCGAGCGGGATGAGCGCGACGATGACGAGGGCGTTGAACACGACCGCGGAGAGGATCGCGGACTCCGGCGTCGCGAGGTGCATGACATTCAGCGCCGCGAGCTGCGGGAAGATCACCAGGAACATCGCGGGCAGGATCGCGAAGTACTTGGCCAGGTCGTTGGCCACCGAGAAGGTGGTCAGCGCGCCGCGCGTGACGAGCATCTGCTTGCCGATCTCGACCACCCCGATGAGCTTGGTGGGGTCGGAGTCGAGATCCACCATGTTGCCGGCCTCCTTGGCCGCGGTGGTCCCGGAGTTCATCGCGACCCCGACGTCGGCCTGGGCGAGCGCCGGGGCGTCGTTGGTGCCGTCCCCGGTCATCGCGACGAGGCGCCCGCCGGACTGCTCGCGGCGGATCAGCGCGAGCTTGTCCTCCGGGGTGGCCTCGGCCAGGACGTCGTCGACGCCGGACTCGGCGGCGATGGCCCGCGCGGTCACCGGGTTGTCGCCGGTGATCATCACGGTGCGGATGCCCATGGTGCGCAGCTCCGCGAAGCGTTCGGCGATGCCGGGCTTGACGACGTCGGAGAGCTCGAGCAGGCCGGTCGCGCGGACCGACCCGTCGCGGCCGTGCCGCGCGACCAGCAGCGGTGTCCCCCCGCGCTCGGAGATCTCCCGGGCGATCGCCTCGACCTGCCCGCGCGAGGAGTCGTCCCCGTCGTGCTCGCGCACCCAGGCCAGCACCGCGCTGGTGGCGCCCTTCCGGACCGAGTCGCCGTCGAGGTCGATCCCGGACATGCGGGTGGTGGCGCTGAACGGCACGAACTGCGCCACCGCCTCGTGCGGGTCGGCCTCCGGCGCTAGCCCGTGCACCTCGGCGCACAGGGTGACGACGGAGCGGCCCTCCGGGGTGGTGTCGGCGAGGCTCGAGCGCCGCGCGTCCCGCGCCAGCTCGGCGGGGTCGACGCCGTCGAGGGGGTGCAGCGCCGTCGCCCGCCGGTTGCCGTAGGTGATCGTGCCGGTCTTGTCCAGCAGCAGGGTGGAGACGTCACCGGCCGCCTCCACCGCCCGGCCGGAGGTGGCGAGGACGTTGCGCTGCACCAGCCGGTCCATACCGGCGATGCCGATCGCGGAGAGGAGCGCGCCGATCGTCGTCGGGATCAGGCAGACCAGGAGGGCGACGAGCACGACCAGCGACTGCTCGCCGCCCGAGTAGGCCGCCATCGGCTGCAGCGTCACGACGGCGAGCAGGAACACGATCGTCAGCGCCGCCAGCAGGATCGTCAGCGCGATCTCGTTGGGGGTCTTCTGGCGCTGGGCCCCCTCGACGAGGGCGATCATGCGGTCGACGAAGGACTCGCCCGGCTTGGCGGTGATCCGGACGACGATGCGGTCGGAGAGCACGGTCGTGCCCCCGGTGACCGAGGAGAAGTCGCCACCGGACTCGCGGATCACCGGGGCGGACTCGCCGGTGATCGCCGACTCGTCGACCGTGGCGATCCCCTCGACGATCTCGCCGTCGCCCGGGATCGTCTGGCCGGCCTCGACCACCACGCGATCGCCGAGACGCAGCGTCGTCGCAGGGACCTCCGCCACGGGACCGGAGGAATCCTCGGTACGCAGCCGGCTCGCCATCGTGTCGGTCCGGGTCCGGCGCAGCGCGTCGGCCTGCGCCCGCCCGCGGCCCTCGGCGACGGCCTCGGCGAGGTTCGCGAACACCACCGTGATCCAGAGCCAGATCGCGATGAGCCAGGCGAAGACGCTGGGCGAGACGATCGCCGAGATCGTCACGACGACGGAGCCGACCCACACCACGAACATCACGGGGTTGTGGATCTGGATGCGCGGGTCGAGCTTGCGCAGTGCCTCGGGCAGCGACTCGAACAGCTGGCGCGGCCGGAAGGCACCCGCGCCCACGCGGCCGGTGTGCGACGGCGGGTGCTCCCGCGCCTGCGGGCGGGGGCGCTCGGTCGGGGCGACGGTCATGACAGGCCCTCCGCGATGGGGCTCAGGGCGAGTGCGGGGAGGAAGGTGATCGCAGCGACCAGGACGATGGTCCCGACGACGAGCACCGAGAAGAGCGGCTTGTCGGTGGCGAGTGTGCCGGCGCTGGGTTCGACCCGCGGCTGCCGTGCGAGCAGGCCGGCCAGGGCGAGCACGGCGACGATCGGCAGGAAGCGGCCGAGCAGCATCGCGACGCCCAGCGCGGTCTGGAAGAACGGGCTGGTCACGGTGATCCCGGCGAAGGCCGACCCGTTGTTGTTCGACGCCGAGGCGAAGGCGTACAGCACCTCGGACAGCCCGTGCGGGCCCGAGTTGTTCAGGGCGCCCGCGGTTGCGGGCAGCGCGATCGCCAGGCCGGTGCCGAGCAGCACGAGGGCGGGCATCGCCAGCACGACGACGACCGCGCACGTCACCTCGCGCCGGCCGAGCTTCTTGCCGAGGTACTCCGGGGTGCGCCCGACCATCAGCCCGGCCAGGAACACCGCGACGATCGCGACGACGAGGATGCTGTAGAGCCCCGTCCCGACCCCGCCGGGGGTCATCTCGCCGAACAGGATGTTGAGCATCGCGCCGCCGCCGCCGAACGCGGAGAAGCTGTCGTGCATCGAGTCCACCGCACCGGTCGAGGTGCCGGTGGTCGAGTTCGCGAACAGCGCCGAGGCCGGGATGCCGAAGCGGACCTCCTTGCCCTCGAGGTTCGCCCCGGCGGCGACCGCGGCCGACCCGGTGGCGTATGCCTCCGCGACCCAGATGATCGCGAGCACCGCGCCCCACAGCGTGGCCATGACCCCGAGGAGGGCGACGCCCTGGCGCTGGTTGCTGACCATGCGGCCGAAGGTCCGGGTCAGGGACACCGGGATGACCAACAGCAGGAAGATCTCGATCCAGTTCGTGACCGGGTTCGGGTTCTCGAAGGGATGCGCGGAGTTGGCGTTGAAGACGCCGCCCCCGTTGGTGCCCAGTTCCTTGATCGCCTCCTGGGAGGCCGCCGGGGCGAGCGCGATCGTGCTCGCGTGCCCGTCGGGCCCGACGACGTCGGCGCCGGCGTGCAGGCTCATCACCACCCCGAGGGCGATCAGCACGAGCGAGCCGACCACCGCGATCGGCAGCAGGATCCGGGTGCAGCCCCGGACGATGTCCACCCAGGCGTTGCCGATCCGGCCGCCGGCGCGTGAGCGGACGAAGCCCCGGATCAACGCCACCGCCACGGCCATCCCGACCGCGGCGGACAGGAAGTTCTGCACCGTCAGGCCGATCATCTGCGTGACGGCGCCCATCGTGGTCTCCGGCACGTAGGACTGCCAGTTCGTGTTGGTCACGAACGAGACCGCGGTGTTGAACGCGACGCCCGGGTCGACGGCGCCGTGGCCCTGGTCGAAGCCCAGCACCCCCTGGAGGCGTTGGAGCAGGTACAGCACCGCCACGCCGACGAGGGAGAACGCCAGGACCGCCACCGCGTAGGTGCCGGCGCGCTGGTCGGAGTCCGGGTCGACGCCGGTGAGCCGGTAGATCACGCGTTCACCGCGCCAGTGCCCCGCGTCGGTGTAGACGCGGGCCATCCAGTCCCCGAGCGGGCGCCACACCGCGCCCAGGGCGACCAGGAGGGCCAGGAGCTGCAGCAGCCCTGCTGCCGTGTCGCTCATCAGAACTTCTCCGGACGGACGAGGGCGATCACCAGGTAGATCAGCAGCGCCAGCGCGACCAGTCCGCCGACGAGGTTCGCGGCGATCACAGTCGGTCCAGTCCGCGCACCGCGAGCAGCAGGACCGCGAAGCCCGCGAGCACCACCAGCGCGTACAGAAGATCGGCCACGGCGTGCCGTCCCTCCCCACCTCGTGCGCCCCGGCCGACCCGGGGCACGTCGGCCGCGACTGTGCGCCCGTCGCGCGGGTCCGGGAGGTGGTGTTGACGCGTCGTTGACGCCGGTGTGGCGTTCTTTCACGCGCGCCCACAGGGCCGGAATACCCGTAGTCACTTCAACGTTTGTAGGTACTACCAAGCACGAGTGATGGGGAGACGAGATGACCGAGCTATTGCTGGTCCCCGTCGACGACAACGTGATCTTCCCCGGGATGAGCCTCGTGGTGCCGGCCGCCGAGGTCGGCGCCGAGAAGGGCGAGCAGGTCCTGCTCGTCCCGCGCCACGAGGGGCACTTCGCCGCGGTCGGCACCGTCGCCGACGTCACGGGCCGCACCCGCCTGCCGAACGGCGTGACCGCCGTGCAGCTGACCGGCGTGCACCGCGGCAAGGCCGGGACGGGCAGCGCCGACGACGCGGGGAACCTGCGCGTCGACGTGACGCCGTTCCCGGACGCCACGGAGCGCGACGGCCGGATCCGCGAGCTGGAGACGACGTACCGCGCAGTGGTCGAGGAGGTCCTCGAGCTGCGCGGCGACGACGGCCGCGCCGCCGGGATGCTGCGCGGGATCGACGAGCCCGGCGCGCTGGCCGACACGGCCGGCTGGGCGCCCGAGGTGCTCTACGCCGAGAAGGTGTCGCTGCTCGAGACGCTCGACGTGCGCGAGCGCCTGGAGTTGGCGCTGCGCCTGCAGCGCGAGCGGCTCGCCGAGCTGCAGGTGCGCAAGTCGCTGCGCGAGGACGTCGAGACCGGCGCGGCCAAGGCGCAGCGCGAGTACGTGCTGCGCCGTCAGCTGGAGTCCATCCGCAAGGAGTTGGGCGAAGGCCAGGATGACGCTGCGGGCGGTACCGACTACCGCGCGAAGATCGCCGAGTCGGGCATGCCCGACCACGTGCGCGAACAGGCCGAGCGCGAGCTCGCCCGCCTCGAGCGCAGCGGCGAGCAGTCCGGGGAGTCGTCGATGATCCGGACCTACCTGGACTGGCTGCTGGCCCTGCCGTGGTCGAAGCTCTCCGAGGAGCAGCTGGACCCGGTCGGGGCGCGCACCGTCCTCGACGCCGACCACACCGGCCTCGAGGACGTCAAGGACCGCATCGTCGAGTACCTGGCCGTCCGCAAGCTGCGCCGCGACCGCGGCGTGGAGGACGACGGGGGCAAGGCCGGCACGATCCTGACGCTGGTCGGCCCGCCCGGCACCGGCAAGACCTCGATCGGCGCCTCGGTCGCCCGCGCCATGGGCCGGGAGTTCGTGCGGATGTCGCTGGGCGGCATCCGCGACGAGGCCGAGATCCGCGGGCACCGGCGCACCTACGTCGGCGCGCTGCCCGGCCGCCTGGTCCGGGCGCTGCGCGACGCGGGCACGATGAACCCGGTGATCCTGCTCGACGAGGTCGACAAGGTGGGCAGCGACTGGCGCGGCGACCCGTCGGCCGCCTTGCTCGAGGTGCTCGACCCGGCGCAGAACCACGCGTTCCGCGACCACTACCTCGACGTCGAGATCGACCTGTCGCAGGTGGTCTTCCTGGCCACCGCGAACGTGCTGGAGACCGTCCCTGCACCGCTGCTCGACCGGATGGAGGTCATCTCGTTCGACGGCTACACGGTCGAGGAGAAGGTCGCGATCGCCCGCGACCACCTGCTCCCCCGGCAGCGGTCGGCCGCCGGACTGCACGACGCCGACCTCGTCGCCGACGACGCCGCGCTGCGGCTGGTCGTCTCCGAGTACACCCGCGAGTCCGGGGTGCGGCAGCTCGACCGCGAGCTGGGCAAGCTGGCCCGCAAGGTGGCGACGGGCGTCGCGGGCGGCGGTGACGCCGTGGTCGTCGACACCGAGACGGTGCGGGGCCTGCTCGGCAAGCAGCGCTACGTCACCGAGGCCGTCGAGCGCACCGCGGTGCCGGGCGTCGCGACCGGCATGGCCGTGACCGGCGCGGGCGGCGACGTCCTCTTCGTCGAGGCGGCCGCGATGCCGTCCGACACCGCGGGCGACGGGCTCGTGCTCACCGGCCAGCTCGGCGACGTCATGAAGGAGTCGGCGCGGATCGCGCTGTCGTGGGTGCGCTCGCACGCGGCCGACCTCGGGATCGCCCCGGAGTCGCTGACCGGTCGCTCGTTCCACGTGCACGTCCCCGCGGGCGCGATCCCGAAGGACGGGCCGTCGGCGGGCGTCACGATCGCCACGGCGCTGGTCTCGCTGCTGACCGGGCGCCCGGTGCGCCACACGGTGGCGATGACCGGCGAGCTCACCCTGCAGGGCCGGGTGCTGCCGATCGGTGGGGTGAAGCAGAAGGTCCTCGCGGCACACGCGTCGGGCCTGACCGACATCGTCGTGCCCGAGCGCAACCGCGCCGACCTCGACGACGTCCCCGCCGACGTGGCCGCCGCGCTGCGGTTCCACCCGTCGATGACGATCACCGAGGTGCTCGACGTCGCGCTGGAGCCGGAACCGGCGACGCTCGAGGCCGCGGCCTGAGAGGCTGACGGCCGAGACCAGGGGCAGGGACGGATGACGGGACGGGTGCGCGGTGTGTCGGGGTGAGCGCGGGTGTGAGCCGGTCCCGGCCGAGGTGCGCGCGCTGGCGGCACTGCTGGAGCGACGGTGGTCGCTCTCGGTGCTGTACGCCGCGCACCTCGGCGCCGTCCGCTTCTCGGAGTTCCAGCAGTCGCTCGGGTCCGTACCCCCGGCCACGCTCACGCAACGGCTGGCCGACCTCGAGGACGCCGGCCTGGTGGAGCGGCGGGTCGTGCCGACCCGTCCGCCCCGGACCGAGTACGGGCTCACCGCCGAGGGTCGACGGCTCGCCCCCGTGCTCGAGGCGCTCACCGCGTGCAGCCGTGGCGGCTGCTGAGACACCGACGACAGCGCTGCGCGCACGGCCGAGTACGCAGCGCACAGGCCTGGTGGTGTGCACATGTGCACTCGTGCAGGAGTGCTTGTGAGCGCACGTGCACAGGTGCGACTGTGCCGGGGGGAGTCGTAGCGCGGGCCCGTGACGCGAGCACGACACGAGCGCGGACGGGGGGTACACGATGCGGGTCGCCCTCGCGAACAACAAGGGTGGAGCCGGCAAGACCACCGTCACCGCGCACCTCGCCGAGGCCCTGGCCGCCCGGGGCCATCACGTCCTGGCCGTCGACATGGATCCCCAGGCCAACCTGTCGCGCCGACTCGGGTACGGCGAGGCCGAGCTCACGGGCATGGTCACCACCGCGGAGGTGGTCGCCGCCAACCGCAAGGGATGCGCGGTCGACGGGCTGGTCCAGTGCCGCTGGGGGCTGATCCCGCACGCCGGCGGCGACGTCGTCGAGCTCGCCCGGCGCATCGACCTGCTGCCCGCCCGCTACGACCTCGAGGCCCGGGTCGCCGAGGCCGGTCAGCTGGGGTCGCACGAGCGCCTGGACCTGGCGCTGGTCGGGGTCGCGG